>SVQY01000002.1 GCA_015065135.1 Oscillospiraceae bacterium | reverse complement strand
GCCCTCGTGGACGGCACCCATGAGCTTTACCTGAAGGAGGATGCACAATGAGCAAGATCCGCGTACTGATCAAGCAGCCCGGCGAGAAGGCCCGGTGGGAGGAGATCGAAAACGACTATAAGACCATGCAGCAGATCGTGGGCGGCTACGTGGAGCGCATCCGCATCTTTTCGGATCTGGCGATCCTGTGCAACGAGGAGGGCAAGCTGCGGGATCTCCCCTACAATCTGAACGTGTTGGGGGTGGATTTCGTGGGCACCGTGATCTTCGTCGGTGTGGGCAGACGGGAGTTCAAAAACTGCCCCGCAGACGTTCCGGCAACCTTCCGATCCCTGGAGGTGGAGCCGTGAGAGATCTGACCCATCCGGAAAAATGCCGCCCTACAGAGGAAGCCCTCCCCACCCCGCCGAGGATCTACGTATGAGCCGCAATATCATCACCGCTTGTGCGGCAAGGAGGATGTAATGCGCATCGCTATACATGATGCCGATGCGGAGCATTTCGGCACACACAACAAATTTCCCAACTACGCGCTGATGAAGATCTCCGCTTATCACAAGGCGCGTGGCGATACGGTTGAATGGTTTATGGCGCTGGATCATTATGACAGAGTCTATTCAAGTAAGGTCTTTGATTTCACCGAGGAGGATCCGTATCTCCCTTCTGATGCCATTAAAGGCGGCACCGGCTACGGAATTTTTGAGGATCTCCCGGAGGAGATCGACTGTCAATTCCCCGATTACTCCATTTATCCCGAATGCGACTATGCCATCGGCTTTCTGACACGTGGATGCATTAACAAATGCCCACACTGCTACGTTCCGCAAAAAGAAGGCAACATCAGGCCTTATCGCACGTGGCAAGAGGTTGTACGTCAGGATACCAACAAACTCACCTTGTTAGATAACAACATTCTTGCTCACCCACACGGCATAGAGCAGCTGCGGCAGTTAGCGGAAACAGATTATCTCCTTGATGTCAACCAAGCCATGAGCGTTTTCGAGGTTACACCGGAAACTGCCGACATTCTTGCCCGTTGCAAATGGCAAAAGCGCATTCGTTTTTCCGTAGATCGCAAGGCACAGATCGCAGCCGCCTATCAAGCCGCCGCGCTGCTGGAGGAGCGCGGCATTCCCAATTCCAAACTATTCTTTTACTGCCTTCTGACAGATGATCTTGAGGACGATCTCACGAGGATCTACGCCATGCGGAAACTTAAATCCTGCACCATATACGGGATGCCTTACAAAGATCAGCGCAAAGGCATCATGCCCAAGCAATGGCAAACCCTGATGGCGCAAAAATACATCTACTCCGGTCAATGGAGAAAAATCGACTGGGAGGAATGGAAGGCATCTCATCAATTTTTGTTCAAGGAGGAACAACCATGAGTCAAATATCCGATATCATCCGCAAACGAGTAGAAGATCCCGACGTGACCCCCGGCCACTACGGTGCTTGGGGGATCCTGCGCCGGGATCAGCGCCGGGATATCCGGGCACTTTGTGATGCTTGCGATATGTACGAGCGCACAGCGGACGAGTTTTGCATCACGATCAACAAAATGTGGATCCCCGTCGCCGCCTCCCTGCCGGAGCCCGACCGCTTTGTTCTCGGCGTTGTGAACGGAACGCACGGCGGCCTCACCTTCAAAAACGCCCTGCAGCTCGTGGAATACGACGGCCGGCACTGGTACCTGGACGGTTATCCGAAGATCGGCGCCGTCCGGGTCTCCCACTGGATGCCCCTACCGCCCCTTCCGAAGGAGGTGCAGGAGCAATGAGAGATCGGTTGATCGAGTCAATGAAGAAAACGGTTGTGGGCGTGGAAAACGGTCACAAGGTTTTGGCAGAAACGATCTGGCTTCCGAGGGTGTTTGAGGCAATGGCAGACAAGCTCCTTGAGGGCACCGTTGTCGTGCCGCCCGTGGAGGTAGGTCAAAAGGTCTGGTACATCCGTGGCGGCTACTACGATTCTCCCCAAAAAGAACCGAGGGAGATCACGGTCACCGAGATCAATAAAAAGAAAAGCGGCAAGACCGTTGAGTGGGCATTCGTTGCCAACAGGACACGGTACAAGTTTTCAAGCATCGGCAAGAGCGTTTTCCTTTCCCGTGAGGATTGCGTAGCAGCTCTTGCGGAAAGGAGCGAGGGATGAGCGGTATATTCCCCACTTTCGAGGAAATCAAAGGCGGCTATTGTGTTTACGATAAAAGCGGTGCATACAAAGGCGAGGACGATTACGGCACGCCGATCTTCGGCAGGAGATTGTCACAGACGGTCAGCATAGACCACGGCTACTATAAAAAGTACATCGCCATTGACATCGTTCTCAGCCGCCAAATGAAGCAAGTCGGTTTTCGGTACGGGTACGAAGAAAAACGGCGTTCCCGTCAGTACGAATTTTCCGAAAGCGGATATGCCCAAATGCTTGCCGACATTAAGAAGGACTTGGAATACGATGCCGAGCAGATCAAAAAACTGCTTGCAGATCTTGAAAGGAGCAACAAAAATGCAGAATGATCTTGCCTTAAGGCGTGCAGAAGGTGCCGTTTTCGTCAGGTGCGAAAAGGTTTGCGCCCCTGTGTTTGAGCACGATTTCGAACTTTGCACAGATCGCCTCACAAGCAGATTGATGGCAACCGTTGCAGACACTAAAAACAAGCTGCTGACCGATGCCGTCATCGACTATGCCAAAAGGAATGGCATCACCGATCTATTCCTCATTGACGAGGAATTTGTGAGATCGGCGCTCATCCACGAAGCGGAAAGGAGAAGGAACAATGCCGAATGAATTGAAGCCGTATATGTGTAAGCATTTCAAGTGGACGAGTTGGACACACTACGGCTCTAAAATGTATGAATTTGCTTGCAAACTGAAAGGCGGTGTTATCGGCACTTGCAAGGGGTGTTGCGAGAAATTTGAAAGGAGAGCAAACGATGAACAAGCAGATTGAGGAAATGGCGAGATTTATGCTTGAAAAGAGCAATTCCGCAAATGTAGAGCCGATTTTTACGGCACAGGACGGAACGGAAATTGTGCTTGGAGAAGAAGCAACAAAACTGCTTGATGATGTTTTGGAACAAGCGTTTATCCCCTTCCTTGCCGAGTGCCTTGTCAAAGAGGGCTACCGCAAGTCCACCGATGTGGCGAGGGAAATTTTTGAGGAGATCGAGCGAGAAATCAAAAATCACAGTATTTATTGGTCGTATCAGAATAGAGATACTCTCTTGAATAACATTGCCGAACTCAAAAAGAAATACGAAAGCGATGGAGCAGACGATGAGCAGATACATTGATGCGGAAATTATCCCGTCGTTGTTTGACGAGGAGTTTAAGAAAACAAGGGTGCTAATCCTTAATGGCGAAACACATCTTGACAATTTGGCAGAGGGATTTTTGGAAGCGGATAGAGTGATACAAAAAATCCCCACCGCAGATGTTGTCGAGTTAAAGCACGGCAAGTGGGATAGAACACCGATTGACAAAGACATCTTCCAAACAATTAGGTGTAGCGAGTGTGGGAAGCAAGCCCTCTTTGCTTTCAATGTGAACGCTTTTGGCGACCAAGAGTTATTCCGTTTCCCAAGCGAATACTGTCCTTCTTGCGGAGCAAAAATGGACGGAAAGGAGCAAAACCGATGAATGAACTGAAACCCGAAGATGTGATGAGGGCGTTGGATAAACTGAAGTACGGCGGTCACAGTTGCCACGATTGCAAATACGCCAAATGGAGTGGTGAGGACAGGTGCGGATTGAATGGTTGCCGAATTGCCAAAGCCGCCCTCGCCCTTCTCCGTTTGAGAGAGGATTTGATAAAGGCGAGTGATGAAGAACTTGCCAAAAAAGATGCGGAGATCGAGAGGTTGAAATCCATTCCCGAACAGTTGTACAAGGAAATGTCCGAGAGAATGATAGAGGAACGAAAGATTGAAAGAAAACTTGCCATCACCGAGTTTGCCGACCGCATCATCCGCTTTTACAATGCCCTGCCCGGCAAGACCGTTGGCGGCTCGGTGGAGTACCACGTGAAGCAGGTGCGGGACGCTATGCTGAAGGAAACGGAGGTAACATCATGATCCCAACCGTTCTCATCAGCATCCGCCGCGAGCACAACAAAGAGATCTTCGCCCGCCGCAAGCGCTTCGAGGGGCGCAAGACCGTCCCCAGGATCCTGCAGGTGCGCAACGATCTGGATCCCACCATGACCTATGTGCCGTCCGATACCGATGTGCGCTTTATCATCTACGAGCCGAAAAGCGGCGGCGGATGCGGTAAGGTCGTCGGCGAATTTATCGCAGACTTTGCCCAGAGCTTCCACCGCGCCGGTGCGAATTTTGCCGCCATCGGCAAGGCGCTCTGCGTTACAGAAGCCTTTGCCGAGCAGTATTTTGACCGGGACGTGGGCTACATGATCCGTGTCCGCTCGACCCTTCGCTACCCCGTCCCCGTCTCTCTGAAGGCTTATGACAGAAGGCTGAAGCCTCCGCAGAGCTGGCGATATCTTAAAACACCTTAAAAGGAGGACCCCAATGAATTCCATCATCGATAAGCTCATCCGCTGGGCGCTGACCTGGTGCGGCGCATTCTTCCTCTCCACCGCCCTTGCTTTTCTTTTCATCCCCGATAACGCCGGTGCCGATGCGGCGATCGTCAGCGTGCTTGCCGTCCTCTTTGGCATGGTGGCGCTCACAGACCTGATCCTGCTCATACACCGTTGGTTCGCGCTGCGCCGCGGCTGCATCACCTATCGGCAGAGTGGCTGCACCGTTTACCTGCTGCAAGGGCATCGCGTCGTCGGCACCGTCCTCCTGGATACCCCGGGCCCCATTACCGAGGAGGAGCTGGAGGAGCTGCTCGCCATCATACGCGAGAGAGATTGACTCGCAAAGGAGGTATAGATGACCAAAACCACGCTGGATTACATCCACGATCTGTGCCGCGGCTACCCGGAGCGCCACCGTGAGCTGGAGCTTGGCGACAAGGGTCGCCCCAGGAGAGCTGCCATGCTGGCGGAATATATGCGGATCAACAGTGCCATCGACGTGGCGCTGCTGCTGGTAGAATCCGAGCCCCTGCGCGCACAGATCAAGCGCGCCCTCATCGAGGGCAGCGGCTACAATTCTCTCTACCAATGCTACTGCGGCTATAACCAGTTTTATAACCTCAAGCGCTTGGTCACAAACGAGATCGCACGGCTGCTGCACCTCGCCGAATAACAAAAAACCACCGCGTCACGCGGTGGTTTTTTCTTCGCTCTCTGTCAGCTCCTCGGTCGCGGGGGCTTCCTCCGACTCCGGAGGGAGGCTGCCCTGCTCCTCCAGAAAATCCATCATAAAGCCGGCCTTCACCAAATGGACGGTCGTCATATGCTCCGCAACCTTTCCGCCGGCGAGATAGCCCGAGAATGCCGCAAGGCAGATCTGAAAGACCGACATCACAATGGCAAGGAACACCTCCATGCCGTTCTCCGCGCCGTGGATGGCGAGGGTGAACACGCTCTGTGCCACGGTCATCGCCACCACCGACAAGGGCTTTTGCAAAAGCACGCGGGTCTCATAGGTATCCCCCCGCAGCATCTTCTTTTGCTTCTTGGTGGAAACACCTGCGGTAAAGTGATCGGGGATGTAGGGCTCCGCCGTAAAGGGGCGGCGGCAGCGGAGTATCTGCCGCATGGCTCCCCACGTGATCCTGTGGCGCAGCACCGCCCACAGCAGCTGCGGGCGGGAGGCAAGCCGCCAATGCTCCTCGAACTCCTCCTTGGTGATGTAATGGTCCGCAAGGGCTTCAAACGCCGCCTCCATTTCCTCGCGTGCTTCGTCCTCCGAGCGGCGCTGGCAATAACCGCGGAACGCCGTTTTCAGCCCTGCGTTGATCCTTTTGACCGCCTTCTCCAACAGATCCTGTGCCTCCAGATATGCCTTCTTTGCCATTCCGGCGCCCTTGCCGGAGGGAAAGAACATATAAAAGGTCAGCAGGGTCGTGAGCGATGTGATCAGGGCCGCAAACAGCAGCTCCCACGTGAACGCCGCGTTGATGCTGCCGGAAACGAATCGGCGCAGGATCTCTACCAGAATTATGGCAACAAGGCAAACGGCATAGAAGGAGCCGCGCAGGATGTTACCTCCCTGCAGCTGCACCCGGTTCACCACGTCTGCCGCCTTGGCAACGGGGTTCTCCTGCGGTGCAGCCTCCTCCCTCCACTTGTATCGGTTATCAGGGCTTTCCATTATTCCCTACCTCCCCATATTTCTTATCGGCAATGAAATAGCAGATCCAGCCCGCTATATTGCCAATGAGCAGCCAGAAGGCGATGGTCTCAAAGGGATCGATGATCACCCGCACGCCGCGTATCAGAAAGTACAGCAGCAGCGAGAAGATCACGCCGTTTTTCGGGATGGCGATCCGCGTGTTGAAAAAGCGCATGGCGGTGATCGCCGCGATCACCAGGATCACCGCAAAGGCGGCGGTGGAAAGATTGAGATATTCCAGAAAGGCAGTCGGCTTTTCCCGCGGGAATACCGCGATCGCCGCTCCCACGGGCATTCCCACCGAGGCAATAAAGCCCGCGGTGTTAAGCAGTCGTCTTTTCCACTTGTTCGTCACCCTCCAGCGCCTCCTTTACCGCAAGATGCAGATGTGCCTTGGCAACCATAAACTCCTCCTCCATGTTCGCCTTCTGCTTGGCGGAAATGCCGGTGGAGATGGAGATCAGGTCGTTGAACTCCTTTGCCATCAGCTCCACGCCCTCCTCCACCGCAAGCAGTGCGGCGCGCTGCCTCTCCGCGCTGATGCGGCTTGCCTTCAGCTCGGCAAGCCCCTCCTCCAGCGCGTCCAGCTTGGGGGCAAGGTCGTTCATAAAGCGCACCCATGCGTCCCCCTGCAGCGAGAGCTTGTTGCCAATGGAGTCGGGGTTGCTCTTATCGTCAATACCCTTTTTCAGCGCCGACATCATCAGCCGCACATCGCGCAGAATGGCGATCAGCGCGGCAATGCCGCCGACCTTGGGAAATGCCATGTAAAGAGAGAACAGCGAAACGATAATGCCGGAGGCGTTCTCCATAACAAATTCCTTTGCCGTCTCAAACCAATTCTCGTCCTCTGTGGCGTTTTCGGCGCCATCCCCTGCCGCGACCACACCCTCGGTGTCGGTCGCCAATTCAGGGGGGATTTCGGGGCCCTCCACCGCCTCTGCGGCAAGGGCGGTAATAGGCAGCGCCAACAGCAGCAGCGCCACCGCAAATGCGATCAGATACTTTTTCATCACGTTTCTCCTTCCTCCAGAACGCATCTGGTCTTTCCTTTGAATTTTCCTGCGTGCCGCGGCACGTAGGTGTTGGCAATGGCTGCGCGCACCGCCTCGATCTCCGCCTCCTCCGCGGGCTGCAGCTCGGCAAGCTCCGCACGGCATTGCTTCACCCTGGCCCTTGCTGCGGCGCGCTCCTCCCGCACGGGCTCAAACTCGCCCTCGGTGATCACACCCTCGGCAAGCTTGGTCACCTCGTGATCGGTATAGTCAAGGTACGCCTGCGCCGTTTTCTCCTCGCCCTCCAGCGCCTCGCGCTGACGGCGGAACCTCTGCCGCACCTCCATGGCCTCCTTGCTGTAGCGCCAGTTTCGGCGCCGCATGCCGCTGCCAAAGGCGCGCTTCAGGTTTTCCTGGTCCCGCTCGGGCAGCATCCGCCAATAGCGCTTGTTCTCGGGCTGCAGCAATCGGGGCAATATCAGCTCGCGCTTGTCTCCCACCTGAATGCCGTTGGCAAGGTATCTCCCCATAAAGGGCAGCAGAGTGTAGTGCTTCACGGGCAGGTCGCTCACGATATGCTCATGGCCGACGTACTCCACGATATCGCCGGTGCTGGTGCACACACGGGTGCCGGGCTTCATGGATGCCCAGTTCTGCAGGCGGTCGGTGTCCACGTTCCAGAAGAACTGCACGCCGTACACGTCCACGGTGGTGCCGTTAGAGAAGGTCAGGCGGTCGTATTCGGTGCACTCTCCCACAATGGGCGGCGCCACAATGCGGGTGGCAGACAGCCGCCCCTTGCCGGGATGCCAGAACGCCGCGTACTCAAAGGGCTGCACGTCCTCGATGGGCTTCTCGTACAGCTCCTTGGTCACGGGATCGCGGAGCAGGATCCTGGTGCCGGGCATAAAGCAGGTGGTCTCGGTATACTCCGCGATCTCCTGCACCGCGACAAGCAAGGAGCCATAGCAAGTAACGTACAGCTGATCGGAGTATGCGTAATATTCACAGGTCATAATCGAGTCGCAGCTGCCGTAATCCGCGCGAACGATTCCGCGCTCTATCACCAACTGCCTTTCGTAGTTTCCGCTCTCAAAGCAGGTGATCAGATAGATCTTGGCAGGATCCAGGGGAATGTAGCAATCGGAATTGTAATTACTGTAGTAATCAAATCTGTATACGGCCGTCGCGCCGCCGCCGGAGCTCGTCCCTCCGGAAAGATTCGTCACGCCGTCCACCTCGGTCAGAAGGCAGATCGCACCGTCGCTGTGCCCTTCAAAGAAGCCGAAGGTCATTTCCGCCAAACCGTTCTGCAGAGCAAGATTCACAGTGCAGCAGGCGGGATCGGTCAGGATATGGGTCTCGGGGAACGTCCCGTTTTCATCCAGCACAATGGTCTGCACAACGGTCTGATACGCTGTGCTGTATACGTAGACGTTACGGTATGCCACAGGCTGCACTGTCAGCGGCTCTGCATGATAGAGATTGGGACCGTCGCCGCCCTGGTCACTGTTCAGCTGCAGATAGGCAAGGCAGGTAAAGGCACCGGGGCCCACCACCTCCAGATCAATATATCGACCGTTGTCGCTTTCATATATTGGATAGTCATATATGCTGTAATAGTCGTAGGTGATGTTCACCGTCGCCGTCCTGCCGGAAAGGGTCAGCGTGTATTCCAGATATCCGCCGTGGCTCGCAAAGCTGCTGACCACGCCGTTCTCGTCGGAGGTGTGCGCCTCCCCGTTGATCAGGTAGGTGGTGTTCGGCAGGATCTCGTCCGAGAGCGCCGCGGAGGTCACCAGGTAAGATGTGTTACTGGAGCCATCGATGTGATACCCCAGCCGCGCCTTCAGCAAAACGGTGTTTCGCAGCACCTCTGCACTGCCGCTGCTGCCACCGCCGTCACCGTCCGCGCCGTCCTTCACGGTAAAGCTCTTGGTGCCGCTTGCATCGGTGATCCGCACGATATGCCCGGCGGCGGTCTCGGTCACGGTAACAGTGGGCGAAACGCCGTCCTTACCGGGGGCGCCGTCCGCGCCGGGCGCACCGTCCTTACCGTCGGTACCGTCCTCACCGTCCTTGCCGTTCTTTACGGTAAACGTAGAGGTGCTGCCATCGGTCAGGGTCACGGTATAGGTGTCCACAAGACCCGCGCTGCCGGTCTTGGTAATGCTCCGCACTCCCACACCCTGCTCGCCCTTGATGCCCGTAGCGCCCGACAGGTCGATCAGATATTGATAGGCCTCGGTGCCCTTCACAAAGAGCTTAGCATTATCCGCATCCTCCACAGATCCCGTGGCAATCAGTACAAAGCCCCCCTCGGGCACATTGTCGGTGGCAAATCCCGCGTGCATCGCCGCCACGCTCGTGTAGGTCTTGGCAATGCGGAAGGGGTCGCCGGTTGCACCCTTGGCGCCGTCGGGCAAAATAAAGGTGCTCTGGCCATTCGCGGCGGTGACGGTGATCCTGTAGCCACCCTCCACGCGCTCGGTGGTCACAGTAGGCGAAACACCGTCCGCACCGTCCTTGCCATCCGCGCCGGGCAAACCGGGCAGACCGCGCCTCGGCCCGTCCAGCACCTCGGTACTGCCGTCCCCAAAGGCAACGGTCAGCTTCTCTTTTTCGGCATCGTACCGCACGCCCGTCACGGCGGTCTTTTTTCTTTCCTCCAGCAGTCGCTCCACGCGCCCCACCCAATAGGAAAGGGACATCCGCTTCTCATCGTCCTGCTCGCTTGCCACGGCAACGTACAGCGCATCCAGCAGCGCGCTGCCCTCCGCGTCGTCCCCCAGCGCACCGATGATCTCGTTGAGCTTATCGATGGCAAGGTTGGCAAGCGCCGACATCCGCGCCTTCAGCTCTGCGGGGGTCAGCCCCGCGGAGCCGAAGCCGGTGCGGTCGTTCGGTCTGTTGGCAACGGTCTCCATCGAGGCACGGTGCCGCTGTATATCGGTAATTTTTTCGATCATTCCTTGATCCTCCCGGCTATGCGATATCGGTAAGAGATGCTGTAGATCCCAAAGGGATGCCGGTAACCGCCGTCACAAAGGGTGTATTGCTTCTCCAGCCAGCCCTTGCGGTGCTCACCGCCCACCGTCACAATGCCCTGCCCCGCAAGATAGGCGGTGGCGGCATAGTCCGCGCCGTACGCCGTCTGGGGCGCTACCGTAAAGTCCTCGCGGTAAGCGGGATCGCGGTCGGTGTACACGTGCAGCGAGAAGGAGGAGCCGTCCATCCGCTTCGAGCGGACGGTCAGCGATCTCGGCGAGGTGCTTTTGGTCAGGTGCGGCACGTCGCAATCGTCCAGTCGCGTGGAAAAGCGGCTGTCAATGCTGCAGCCGTCAAAGTGATAAAAGCTGCGGTGCAGCCTGTCGGGCGGCATCTCCTCGCCGTCAACGCTCTCGCCGCGCTTGTCGTTATTGAAAAGAAATACCGCCCCATCCGCTGCAAAAAAGAGCCGTGCGCCCATCACCAGCGGATGGTGTGCGGCATAAAACCTGCCCTCCCGCTCCAGCTCGTCGGTTTGGTATACCAGATACAGCCGCCCCTCGCGCAAGGCGCCGGAAAGCCTGTTCTCCACGTCTCCGTTCAGCTTGAAGGTCACGGTCTTTACCTCGTCGGCAGAAAACCGCAGATCCAGGTCGGTGGCGGCAAGGGTGTAGGTGCCGCCGTCAAAGGTGGCAGTCAGCCCCTCCAGAGAGGTGCCCTCATAAAGCAGCTCGCCCGTCACGGATCTCCAGTAATGCTGCCGCACGCCCGTGTCGGGGCGCCATACGCCGATATCGGTCAGGTACCACCATTCATACTGGGTGTTCCCCTGATCGTCGGTGTACATGGCACGGGAGTCCGCCATATAAACGTTTCCGTTTATAAAAAGGCAGAGATAGCCCTCCCATTCCACCATAACGGCGCGCTCGGGCTCCTGCTCCTTCAGCAGCCTCGGGTCTATCAGGGCGGATCTTCTGCCAAGGGTGCGCTCCAGGGTCAGGGTCTCCTTGTTCACGCCCCACACGCCTTCTCTTGTCAGCATCACGGGGTCGTCCAGAAAATTGCAGCAGGCGCCAAGACAGCCAAGACCCATATTGCCCCGTACCGCGGGGTAGATCCTGGTCGCTATATCGTCCCCGTCCGCGCCCTGATGGTAGTAAACGGCATTCTTCTTCGCCACGCAAAGGGTGTCGGAAAAGCTGAACATGGCGGTAACGGGGTCAAAGCCCTCCCCGTCGTTCACGTAATTCAGCACGCCGAAATAACGGGGGTCGTTTTCTCCCGTGTCGTTTCGCTGGCTGTAAAATACGGTGTTGGGCAGCGACGGATTGCCGGAAAGGAAGATGCGGTCGTCGTAGATCGCCGCCAGGGTGCAGCCGTGAATGGCTTCCATGCCGGTGCCCTGATAGTCGCCGTCCGCCGTCTGAAAGCGGTAGGGGGTCGCCTCCGCCTCGATCTCGACCGTATTCTCGCCCCGCCGCAGCATACCGCCAACGGCTACCACGTTCCCGGCTTCGTCCAGTACCGTGCCCACGGGGACCTCGTAATCCCCGTCCCTTGCGTGCAGGATCCGCTTTGTCTTTTCGGGCAGCTGCATCACGGTGGGCACCGCATCGTAGCCGAATACGTCCTGCACCGGCTCCCATGTCTCGCCCTCCTCCAGCACCTGTACCCGCAGCCATATCACGCGCTCGTTCACGCCATCCTTGTTGGCGACCTTGCCGTGATAGAAATACCGTCCCGCGGGGGCACTGTCCAGCGCCGTCAACACGCCCGCGCCGCTTTCGTTGGCGTAAAAGCCTACGGGGTGGTCCGTATCCGTATCAACAGGGGCAGAGCCAAGGCGGAAATTGCCCGAGTCTATGCCGCCAAGCACGATGCCGACGGTGTCGTCCAGCATAAGCTCCACCGTCTCCCCCCTGTGCAGCGTCACGTTGGGGGGCAGATAGGCAGAGGCTGCCGCCATATCCTCAAACATCTTCCCCTCATCACCAAGGGGCTTGCTGTAAAACACCCTGCCACCATCGCTCATGCGAAAGCCGTAGGAGGCTGCGGCGGTGCCGTCGGAGCGGGCGGGCAGCTTCAGCACGCCGCTGCCCTCGGTGCGCAGATACAGCGCGGTCAGTCCTGTGTAGCAGGCAAAGGACGTCTCTCTCGGGCTGCAATCCGTCTCCCCTGTCAGCACCAGCGCCAGGCCGGTCAGATTGGAAGCTATCACCGTCCCTGCTTCCGAATGGACAAGGTCGCTGCAATCCTGCAATATACCAAAGGTGGCACGGGTATTCTCAAAGACCTGCGACGACGTATAGCTGCTCAAATAAGCAAAGCCGTCCTGTCCGACGTATTTGGAGCTCGCGGTCTCCTGTCCGGCTTCGCTCGGTGCAGCGTCGGTCAGGGCGCTGCCCAGCTCCCGCACGCGGTAAGCATCGGAAAGCATATTCCGCTGCTCGTAACGCTTGCCAAAGGCATAGACCAGGGGCGTGTACACCAGGGGCGCGTCCGGAGAAAGAGACGTTGAAAAAAAACAGCGCTCTCCGTCCACCTCCCTCGCGCTCACCATGCTGTAGCCGTGCCCGTCCAGCAGATAGAGAAAGCCGTTGTAGGCAAAGGAGACCGAGGGGCTTGCCTTCACAAAGCTGTCCGTGGGTGATATCCACGGGCCGGTATCGACCTCCGACTCCTTGCAAAGGTAAAGCCGCGCGCCCTTATGCACGCAAAGATAGGTGTCCCCAAGGGCATCAAAGCGGTGGAGACCGAAGATCTCATCCGCCGCACAGTAAGGCTCGGTTTCTTTGATATACGTCTCCAGCGAGGCAAGGCGGCGGAAGCCGGGGATCGTCTCCACCGCGCCGCCCTCGTCGCTGCGATAGTCGCGGTACATATTCCTGCAATCGGGCAGGCGATAGGGCGCTGCTCTGTGGGGGGAGGATGCAAGATCCACCCCCCTGAAGCCCTGCTTGGTGTCGGGCAGCAGCCGCGCATACTCGGTGCGCGCCGCGGCAAGATCCGCATATTTTCTGCGTGCCATCAGTGCCACCCCTTTCTGCTCGTCACTGTGCCGTCACCCTTGAAGCTCTGCTGCAGCCGCCACATACGGTACTGCTCGTCAAAGCAGGATTTGTAATACTGCGCCTTCTCCGGCTCCAGATCCAGCCAGAGGTAGGAGGCAACCAGCAGCGGCAGCAGATCCACAAGCTCCGCGGGGCAATCGGGCTCGGTATCCTGCAGCGCCCCGGTAAAGCATTCCAGCGTCGCCGTGCAGGGCAAGCGGATGACCGATACCGTCACGGTGCCGCAATGCTCTGCAGGCAGTCGCAGCAGACTGCCCGTCAGGGTGTAGTTATGGATCCCGGTGCCGTCAGACCGCTGCGGCACACCGCCAAGGGCAAGAAAGCGGGGGTTCGCCTCCTTCAGGTCATAGCAGACCGTCCGCTCCTCGCAAACGGGCAGCAGCGCCTCACAGTCGGTGCTGTCGGTCAGGGGCAGCATGGCAAAGTGCCGCACCGTCAGGTGGGCCTTGCCGTTGAAGGTGACCTGCAGATCCAGACGGGCGGGCAGGATCACCTTTTTGTCACGCCACCCGGGCGCCGCAAGCGCCTCGGTGCGGGTCTCCTCCCCAAAGCGCAGGGTCATGCTCCCTTCTCCCACGTAGGAAAAGGAGAACGCCGCCACCTCCCGCCCCTCAAAGCGAAGGGCGGTGGGCACAGGGGTCGCCGCAGGGTGATGGCAGACGGGTGCCGTCTGCAAAAATACCGATCGCTCGCGGGCGGGGTAAAAGCGACGGATATGGCGCACGGCGCGATTCGTCGCCGATACCAGCACGCGGGGGTCGTCGATCCGGGAGTCAAAGCCGAGATCGATGACCTCCTCCTTCAATTCCCGGTAGGTCATTACAGCGAGATCAGCTGGGACTCGGTGGAGGTGCCGGCGACACCCTTATCCAGCAGCACCGTGGTGTTGTTGTCCAGGATCTCAAACAGGCACGCGTGCTTGTGGGTGGTAAAGCCGCCCACCATACGGGCAGAGCCGTTCCAGATGTAGTCGTCGGTCTCCTGATCCACGTGTGCGCGGATGGTGAGGGGGCGACGGTCAAAGAAGATGGCAGCCTGCAGATTGCGGCGCGCCTGCGAGGACATCACCACAATGGGATGCACGGTCTTGTCGGCGCGTACCCACAGGGGATCCACCACCAGGGTCCAGTTGCCGTAATGGATGTTGATGGAGCCGGAAAGCACGCCGCCCTCGCCGTTGCCGTACTCGGAGCCCAGCACCTCCTTCACTGCCTGCTCCAGCGGGTAGTCGTCGCCGGGGATCACGATGGTATCGGCGGTGTAGCCCATGGCATAGCCGGTCTCATCCTTCATGTTGCGGATCTTCTCCACGCCCGCGGAAAGGGCTGCCTTCACGGCGGCGTTGGAGATCTTCACACCGGAGCCGAGGATGTGATAGAAGCGGTTGGCGCCGGTCTCGTGCAGAGCGGAAAAGAGCGCCTTGCCGTCAGCGGTGGTGATGTCGAAGGTCTTCTGCGCGCTCTTGGAGCCAAAGGTGATGGTCTTGTTGGTGCCATCCGCGCCGCCAAGGGCACCGGAGAGCAGCTTGGAGGCAAACAGATTACGGGTGCGGTAGTAGGAGCGGGTGTGCTTCTCTGCCTTCGCGGTGATCTGATTGGTGAGGGAGTCCTCCATCATCTCCTGGGTGATGCGGAACTGGCTCTTGAAGGTGGTGTGCTTCAGGAACTTCTCCGCAACGGTCTTGTAGGTGACGTTGGGCGCCTTGCCGCCCTCGTCGGTGGGGGTAAAGAGATCGAACTCGTTCTCGGTCACGATGCTCTCACCGAATTTCTTGGATTTCTGCACCTCGAAAAGTGCCTTTACCAGATCATCGTTCTTGGCGCACTGGTCGCTCTCGTTCTTGATGATCATCCTGATCGGGGTCTCGTATCTGCCGATCAGTGCATTGTTCTGCTCATTGATACCACTGTTTGTGGTGGAAAAAACTACTCCCATTTTTCAAATTCCTTTCTGTTGTTATTGGGTTTTAACGCTGTTGTACAGCTTCTCGATGTCCTTGTCCGACATCCCGTCGGGCAAGAACTCTCTTGCAAAGGCGCGCTCCTGTCTCGTCATCTGACCGGCAGCCCTTGCGCCTGCCTTCCCCGCCACGCTCTGCAGGTGTGCCTTGCCGGTGGCTTTTCCGGCACCCTGCTGCTCCGCCTGTCGGGTCAGCAGCTCGTGGTTGGTGGCAAGGAATGCTTCGGTGGCGGTCATTCCCTTGTCCCGCAGCTCGCCGAAGCGCTTTGCGTTCTTCAGATCCTTCAGGGATTTCAGGGTGATGCCGGGGAACGCCTTTTCGATCTCCAGTCGGTCACTCTCCTCCCTTGCCGCAAAGTCGGTGCCCTTTTCCTCGGCACCGTCGCTCTTGCCGCCCTTCTCACCGCCGTCGGTGCCCTCCTCATCGGGATCCTCCTCGTCGGGATCGTCCTCCTCGTCGGGATCGTCCTCCTCGTCGGGGTCCTCGTCGTCGGTTTCCTTGCCGGCATCCTCGTCGGCATCCTCCCCGTCCTCGGCATCCTCGGCAGCGCTCTCGGCTTCCTGCTCCTCGCTGTCCTCGTCATCGTCAAGGGCGAAAAAATCATCCTCGTCAAAGGGGTCGTACTCTTTTTTGTTCTGATCCATACTGCTTCTCCTTGCTTTGTTTTTTGTGTTTTTGGTTGCGCTTACTTGGATTTCTTCACGCGCAGATCGTCGCCGGTCTTAACGCTCGCCTTCGGGTCGTTTACAGGCTTGGGTGCCTTGATCACGCCGCTCTGATTGGTTGCAAACTTATTGCTCATCCTGCCTTCCTCCTTCCCCTCGTGATCGGAAAAACCGCCTTACCAAACGGTAAATTGGATTTACCTTGCGATAATCGTAGCACGGATGGGTTTTCCAAAAGTCACCATTTTGCGTTTTTTGAAAAAGAAAAAAGGAGAGCCAAACGGAGTACTGTTTGGCTCTCCCATAGGGACAAGAGAGTGAGTTGAACACGGCTCGGAGTGGCGAATATGTGCCGATGCTGTGTCAAAAGCCTTGGCAATATCCACATATTCCCGTCGGCTTTTTCCTTGCCTTGACACAAATTCGCCTACTCCGAGCTCTGCGACCCACGGGCGAGGGTTTTCGAGGTGGTTTGGCTTGCACTTGACGAAGTCAAAGTGTGACTTTACAAGGAAAGTGCAAGCGAAAACGCCCGAAAAATGCGGTTGTGGGCGTGTTTAACTCACACTCTTGTCCCTACCTATGCCATTTCGGCAAGCAGCGCCTGCAGTGCGTCGCCCTGCAGCTTCGCCTTGGCGATCCTCGTCACCGCCGCCTTGACTGTTTTGTTGTCATAGCCGGCAGCGTACAGGATCACGTATTTCTCATCTGCGGAAAGGTCAAGGGTGTTCAGGTACGCCGTCACCTTCTCGGCGCGGGTCTGCCGATCGTCACTTTCCAAAAGGTCTATCCTGCCCAGGGTCGCCATCAGCACGTGGGGCTCGATCAGCTGCGCCATCATCGCGCTGTCCTTCGGCTTTGCGCCGTAAACCTCGGTCTTGGCAGCGGCAAGATAGGTGCTGTAGGTCAGCTGAATGGCTCTTGCCTTTTCCTTGTCCTCAAGACCCGCATAGAGGTCGCTCGCCACCAGCTCCTCCAGTACGGCATTGCTCTTGCCGTAAACACGTGCCAGTCTCTTGCGCTCGGCGGCGGTCACCTTCCTGCCGTCATAGGTCTTCGGAATGCCGCTGCCGACCACGTCATGCCCTGCCTTGTAAAGGTAAAGCAGCTCCGCAGCGGCGCCCTGATGCAGCACACCGCCCTGCTCCCTTGCGGCAAGGATCTCCAGCACGCTCTCGGCAAGGCGATCGTCCCCCTCGTCCACCGCCTGCTGCAGGTCGGCAGCATAGGTGTCGCTTTCAAAAAGGGAGGTGTAGCCGTAGGTAGAGGAGCCGAGAAAGCGCTTCATCAGACCGGTCACGTAATTGTGCACGTTCCTTGTGGGCAAGCCGACCACGTTGCTGATCGCCACCACCGCGTTCTTCACGGTGGAGGCAAGCTTTTTCTCGTCCACGTGCTCCCCGCTTGCGGCGGCAACAGCCGTCTCGGTCACCGATGCGGCGGTCTTGGCAAGGGTGTTCACGGTGTCAAGGGCAAAGTTCTCGATCTCATAGCCGTTGGCAAGCAGATCGTATACGTCGGAGACCAGGGGGAACATGGAAAGGATGTGTCCCACCACCTCGCCGCCAACGTCCGCGGCAAGGGTCTCCCCCTCCTCGCGGTCCCGCTTCAGCAGCCATTTGATCAGCTGGATCACCGCCACGGTAATGGCTGTGGAGGAAAGGAAGGCGAACAGCGCCCGCGCGGCAAACCGCTTGGCTTCTTTTACCTCCGTGGCGGAGCCGATCCCCATCTTCACGCGCTGCCTTGCAAAGTACATCCGCATCACGCCCTCGTAAAGGTAGGAAACGGTCTTCACCGAGTCGGAGGTAAACATGGTCAGGGTCTGCATCACCTTGCCGCCCCGCTGAAAGCCGGAGCGGGTGTCCGCCGTGTTGGTGGACTGGGTGTCGTTGATGGCGCGGTCCAGCAGCTTGCCGGCGGCGATCAGGTTCTCCTCGCTGCCAATGGCATATCCCCGGCGGCGCTCCACGTTCACCTGACAGGCGTTCCACAGGCGGGTCACCACCAGGGTGTCCGCCTTCTCCACGGGTGCCGTCACCAGCTCCTGCATTTTGCCGATACCGTCCGAGAACGGGTCTCTTGAAAGGTTCGTCTCGGCGGAAAGAACGGTAGAGCGGTCAAACAATCTGCCGTTTGCCACCTTGGAGTATTGGCGCATCTTCGCCGTGTCGGCGCGCATCACGCTGCCCCGCAGCAGGTCTGCGGGATCCAGATAGACCAGCGCGGAGCCGTAGGAGCCAAACTGCTTCAGGCAGGAGGAAAGGTTCAGTCCGAGGGCGGCCGACACGTAGGCGGAGCGGAGCTTGCCGTAGATCTCGTCTCCCACGTCCTTGGGCGCGCCCACCTCCTGAATATCGGAAAAGAGCTTTTGCAGGTACTTGTCCGCCTGCCCGCGCTCCCCCTTCTTCGCCCAAAGGCGGTCGTTCACCAGCTCGCGCACGGTCAGCTTGCCGTCCTTCCCCTCGATCTGCTTGTTCCAGACGCGGTCAAAGGACTGCAGGGGGGTAAAGAGATTGGCATACTGTGCCACGCCGCGGGCGTGGGCGTTGGCGATCTCGGTCACGTCCCCGATCATCAGTCTGCCCTTGGCGCCCTCCTTGATGTTCTGGTTAAAGGATTTGTTCGCCACCACGGCGGCATCCCGCATGGCTTGGCGGAAATCCGAGGTCTTGGAGGCGCGCCCCATGGCATCGCGCACAATGGGAAAATAGAAGCCGCCCTCCACGTTGGTAAAGCCGAAGATCTCGGTATCCGCCTGCACCTTCAGCTCGCCCGCTCTCCGGAACAACGCCTTGATCACGGCAATGTATTCCCTGTCGGTATCGTTAAAGCGCCCCTCCAGATCGGTGCGGATATCCTTCACGGCACGTCCGCCCAGCTTTTGCACCCTGCCGTCCTTTCCCATAAAGGAAATGCCGGTCTCCTCCAGTCCGAGGCGCGCCTGCTCGCGGAAGGTGGTCAGGTACAGGGCAATGGCTTGTCCGTAGGTGATGGAGGCTCCCTCATAGTCAATGCGCTCCCCCGAGAGCCGCTTGCCGTATTTTTTGTGCTGATCCAGAAAGCCGATCACGGGCGCCATCATATCCGCGTAATCGCTGTTGGCGCCGGCAACGCCCCCCTGAATGTCCGCAAACAGACGGTGCAGCACGCCGTCCTTGTCGAAAAAGTCCAGCGTCTCCAGCACCTGCCTGGGGGAAAGGGTCTGGAACAGATAACCGTTGCGCATCTTCTCCAGAAAGGCAACGAATTTGACCTTCCGCTTCTCGTCAAGGGCAAGGTATTTCTGCAGCAGCTCGATCTGTGCCCCGGCGGTCGCCTCCAGCGATGCTGCCCTGCCCTCGATCACAACGCGGTCATAGGTGGTGTAGATCTTGCGGATGTGTCCCAGAATGGCGGCAAGATCCTTCACCTCCGCCACCGAAAGAAAGCCGTCTCCGTCCGCGATCAGCGCGATCATGCGGGCGATCTCCTCACGGTAGATGGAGCCGTCGGCAGCCTTGCCCTCCCCGTCCACCTGATCGGGGCAGACGTTCTGCGGCAGGTACCAGCTGCGCAGGGTCTTCATGACCTCTCTGGTCTCGGGATCCTTGATGCCGCGCAGGGTGGCGAGCTTGGAGAGCAGCTGTGCCATCGCCTTCATCTCGGGGGCGACCAGATGCTCGGCGCCCACATATTTGCGCTGCTTCACCATTTCGGCAAGCTCACGGGCGCGGATCACCGCCAGCGCATAGACGTTCTGCTTGCCGGTGGCAGCCTCCAGCTCCCGCCTCTGCTGCTTCATCCGCTTGCGCAGCTCCAGGATCACGCGCTCATAGTTTTGGGCAAAGCGGGCGTGCTTTGTTTCCTTGCCCGCGTTTTTCACGCCCTCAAACAGTCGCCGCTTCACCTTGTCACGGAAGGCGAGCATATCCTCCTCGGAGGAAAACTGCAGAGAGGATTCCGTGTCAAAATGCTCCTTGATGGTGTCCACCGAGCGGTCGAAGGCGGCAATGATCTCGGAAAGGATCTCGCTGGGGTGCGCGTCCTCGGTCAGCTGCACGTCCGAGCCCTCGGCACGCAGCTCCTCGTTGATGTTGGCAACGATGCCGTCCACCGAAAGCCCGCCCTTTTTGTGCCAGCGGGAGACCACCGAGCGTGCGCCCTTCTTATCGTATTTGTGGCGGATCTCCGCCGCAAGGGGGGTAAGGTCCAGCTTGTGCCGATAGTCCGCAAGCACGCGGTGGGTGGCTTGCGCCGTCTCCAGCGCCGCCTCCTCATAGGAGTCAAATTCCACCTGCTCCACCAGCGCGTTTGTCAGCACAAAGTCGGCGATCTTTTCGTAAACGCGGGGCAGATATTCCGCATCGGTGCTGTTCACCTTTTCCCAAAGGTAATCGATCAGCTCCTCCCGATTCATGCCGGAAAGGCGGATCTCAAAGCCCTCGGCATTGTAGGCATCGTCCGCCAGCAGCCCCTCCACAATGGCGGCGATCTCCTTCCGATCGTACACCCGCCAGCGGGAGGCGTTTGCGATCCTGCGCTGGGTCATGCCCCTGCTGGGCACGCGCCCCTCCTTGCCGTCCCCGAGGGCGCCCTTGGCATCATTTTCCGCATTTTTTTGCGCCGAAGGTGTTGACTTTTCGGAATTTTGTGGTATACTGTTATCAGAAGGTCGATTCAGGGGAGATTGCCTCGCCGTTTCGGCCTTTTTTATTTTGTCTGCAATCACTCTCTCGGCCTTCTCTATATACCTCTTTACGTATGCTATTTTCGTGCCATCCGTCAAATTTGCAATACAAAGTTCAAGTCTATAAACCTCATTGCCATCGGTTACATATACTTCTCTTTGGTCAAAATCCTTTATATCCACGTGCGGATGCCTTTGCGACTCGTTTCTTGTTTGTGCATTAGAAGCGGAGACAACTTCCAAGATATTCCGATTGATAGATTCGCTTATTGCCCTAACATCTATGCCTTCCTCATATCCCGGAAGTTTTCTAAACAATTCATTGTATAGTTTCTTTCCGTGAAGGTTTTTGACAAAGGTAATGACATCTCCGTCTTCCAGCATTATTTTTTGCCCCACAAGTGCATTGTACGCTTCCTTCGGAGTCATTTCCGTGCCATCTTTTTTTAGAAAAAGATTCCCATCCAACGCAACATACTTGTGACCGTCTTCCGTTGCGCCGATACTGTATTTCGTCTCCCCGTCAGCGGGAGCTTTTTTGTTTTCCTCCCCCAGATCCAGCTTCGCATCGCTCTCGTGCCTGCGATGCTGTCTGCGGTCGGCATTCTGCATCGCCTCCAGACGGTCCTGCCTGCCGTACTCCACCTCGTTGGCGGCTCTGCCCGCAAGCACGTCGGCAGCCACCTGCTCCACCGCGGCGGCATAGTCGGCCCCCTCGCGGTACCAGTCACCGTAATAGCCGCCCTCCTTCACAAACTGTCTGAAGGAGCGCAGCGCGGCACCCGCGTCAAACACGGGCACCAAAGGTGTCGTTTCGGAAACGGCGAGTCGGGTCTCGTTCACCAGCTTCATGTAATTGGGGTCCTGCACCCACTTTTCAAATCGGGGCTTGATGCCGCGCTCACGGCAAAGCTCAAGAAAGCGCGCCTTGTCGTTGTTGTGCTCCACGGGGGAGATGTAAAGGCTCTTGCCCTCGCTCGTCACGTCCGCCTGCTCGCCGCTGTAGTTTGTCCACTTGTAAAACTCCGCCACGTTGGCACCGGTGCGCACGATATGGAACGGGATCACCACGTCTATCCAGTCCTGCTTCAGCGCCCAGTCCACCAGCGCGTCGTTGGTGGCAACGAATACGGCACCTACGTTGCGGTGCTTTTCCCGCAGCGCCTTGACCTCCTCCCAGGCGGCACCCTGCAGCGAATCCTCCACCACGTTGCCGTCCGCGTCCTGCTTGCCGAATACCGACATATTGATGCCCATGCCCGTGGGGGCAAAAATGCGGGCAAAATCCGCCTTCTTGGTGTAAGCCAAGCCCTTCAGTCCCCGCAGCGAGGCATCGCGGATCTGCTGCATATTTTCCACGATAAAGGCGGCGGTATACTCGCTGAAGGAGTAGAAGCGGAGTCCGTAATGGGCATTCAGCCGCCTCACGGTGCGCTCCCCCATTTTCAGGATCTCACCGTTGTAGGAGCGGTAGGATTCGCTTTTCTTCGCCCAGGAGGCAGACTGCGCATATTTCTCCACATCCAGCACCTGCCCTGCGGCATTTCCGCCGGCGGCAACGATCTCGCTGCGCCGCTCCGCGGTGGCAATATCCGCATGGGTCACCGCCCGCTTGCCGTCGTCGGCAGCCTTCAGCCAGGCATAAAAGCGCTCACTCATTTCTCTCGTGTCCTTGCGCTTCGTGCCGGAGGTGATGCTGTTCCCCTCCGCGTCGTAGCGCATCCGCAAAAAGTGCTGATACAGCTCTGCCTTGGCTGCGGCGGACTTGTCGCTCTTTGCGTACAGCCGCAGCACCTCGTCCCGCTGGGCAAGGTAAGAGAGCAGCGCCTCGTCATACGCCTTGCGGTCAAGGGAGACGTAGCAGTAAAGGCACTGGGGCTCCTTGGCGATCTCATACAGCATCTGGGAGGCAAGGAAGGATTCTTTCACGGTCAGCGGTCTGCCGATCTGCTTTTTCACCTCGTCCACAAAGTCGTTGTAGGCAAGGGTGCGATAGCAGATGGTGGTGTTCTCAACGGTCTTGCCGTAGCTGCCGTTGGCAAAGATGGTGCTGCCAAGCACCTCCTCGGGCAGATAGCGCTTACCCTCGTTGTTCAGAATATCCATGTACTGCAGCATTTCCTCTGCAATGCGCTCAATGTCCTCCTCTGCCGCGGCGATCATGCCGTCATCCAGCTGCGGATTCTTGCCCCTGTTGCTCTCGTAGTATTTTCTCGATCTCTCGTTGATGCGGTCCTTCTCCTTCAGTGAGAAAAAGACGTTGCCGCTCCTGGCACTGATCTCGGTCAGCTCCTTGATCGCCTCTGCCACACGGGCATCCCGCACCGCCATCAGATAGGCGTGCTCCAGGGTGCCGAGATGTGTGGGGTAAAGGCGGCAGCCGTACCGCGCCATCATCGCCCTCATACGGGCAAAAATACGGCGCAGGAGTCCCTTCTTTCCCGCCATCGCCTCCGAGAGCGCCAGGCGGCGCATAAAGCGCTTGGTGCCAAGCTTTTCACCGATCTCAACGGCGGCGACCTCCTCGGCAAGGGACTGCCCCTTCAGCTGATCCTTGTATTTCTCGTCAAAGGCGTATACCATGTCAAGGATCGTCTTGTAATCCCCCGCCTTCCGGAACTCCTCAAGGGTGGCGGTCCCATAGCGCGCGGCAAAGTGATCGCAATACCGCTTGGCGGTCTCCTCCATCCGCGCCGCGTCACCGGTGGCAATGGCAAGCCGCTCCAGCTGCAGGCCCACACCGGCGGCGCGCACGTCGTGGAACAGCTCATGCACAAGCACGCTTTTTACGCCCTCAATGCCCTTGGCGACTGCCACCACACGGGCACCGGAGGCAAAGACCTTCTGTGCGCCCTTGTGGGCGCTGCCCTCCTTGTTCATATCACTGTTAAAGTAAAGCACCAGCCCGGGTCTGCCCGCCTCAAAGGCGCAGGCGGCGGCAAGGCTTTCCTTGTCGATATTGGTGGCGGAGGAGACGGTCTCGTAGATCGCCGCACGTCTCTCTGCGGAAAGGGTCTCAATGCCCTTCACCAGCTTGGCGGCACGCGCCTTCACGTCCGAGCCGTAGGAGGCAAGCAGCAGATCCCGCTTGCCCGTAACGCCCGTTTTCTTCGGCTTTTCCGCAGGGGCGGCAGTCTTGTCCCCGTCCGCCCTTTCCGCTTCCTTTTCGGGGGCTTTTTCGGGGGCTTTTTCGGCGCTTTCTTCGATGTCGGGAGCTTCCTCCCCCAGCGCCTGCTTGGCATCTCCCTCGCCGTCCTTGGCACCGTCCTTTTCGGCTTGCTCGGCATCCTTTTCAAAATAGCCGTCGTATGCCTCCTCCGCACCCTCCTCGGCGCGGCTCGCGGGGGCTTGCTCCTTCCCGTCGGGTGCCACCATGGGGGCCTCCCCTCGCTTGAAGGCGGCAAGCAGCGCCGCCACCTGCTCCTTCGACAGCACGTTGCTGCCCTCCTTGTCCGCATAGGCCTGCACGTGCTCGGTATCGGGGCCCACCATCACGGTGTAATTGCCGCCCTTGCCGGTCACAAAGGCATAGGTGCCCGCGGCGACCTCATAAACGGCACTCTCCCCGTTCCAATCCGCCTCGGAGACGTGCAGCGCCTGCTGCCTGCCCTCCTTGATGCGGGCGACCTCCTCTGCCATACGGGCACGCTCGGCGCGCACCTGCCACTTGTTCACCTCACCGGTCGCCCAGTTAGCGGCGGCTATGTAGCGCACGATCGTGCTGTCCGGGCTTTTCAGATCCTCTGCGGTGATCTGCTCCCCAAACAAAGCCCTTGCGTAGGGCAGGAACTTCTCGGGGTTCTTCGTCACCGCATCGTAGGTGCCGCGCTGGGCGGCGTAGTTTTCGCAAACGGTCATGGCGTTGCGGATGTTACCCAGTATCATCTGTGCCTGCGCACCGCTCTTGTCGGCGGTATGCTCCCACGCGACAAGGTTGTCCTGCAGGACCTTCAGGGCGGCATTCTGCATCTCGCCCGTTGCCTGAAATGCCGTAGAGATCTCGGTGGCAGCGGCAACCGTCAGGTCCGCCTCCCCGGCATCCATCACGCGCTTGCCGGCAAGGCGGCTGGCGGTGGTGTTCAGGGTAGAGCCCGCACCGGAGATCGAGGCACCGGCGGCAAAGCCCACCGCGCCTGCGTACAGGGCATCCTGAAAGGAGTACTGCGCATCGGGGTTTATCTGCAGCGCACGCTGCAGGAATACCTCACCGTATGCCTCGATAAACTCCTCGGTAAACTCGGTCGCGCCGCCCTTCAGCATATTGGCGCCCACAGTCGCCACACCCAGCTTTCCCGCCTTGGCAGCAGCGGAGGTGGCGCCCTTCGTGGCAGCACCCTTGGCTACGTTAAAGACCTTGGTGCCGCCGATCCAGCCGCCCACCTTGCCGCCTACCGCCTCCAGAGCGGTCTCAAAGCCGCCCAGCAGCGCGCCGTAGGTGTATTCCTGCCAGCCGAGGTTGCCGGTGGTGTTCGCCGCATCCTCTACGTTCATGCCCATGTAGCCCGCAAATTGCAGCCCCTGGGCAATAGGGGTGCCTACGTGGGGGATCAGCGAGATCAGCAGCGTGGGCACCATCTGTCCCACACCCTCCGCCACGGCACCCGTGAATTGCATAAAGCCGTCCGGCTTGTACTCCTCGTCCATCCTTTTGGAAAGGAAGGTGGCGCTGTTCTCCGCATACCGCTTCTGCGCGGCATAGCTGTTCCCCGCCAGCTGATCAAAGGTGCCGGCGATCAGATTGTAAGCGCCGATGGGGATGCTGATCGCACCCGACACCAGCTTGCCGCCGAGGTACTCCGCGCCGGATATGTACCGCCGGTCATTCGCGCTGGGGTCAAATACCAATTTATTCTGACTGTTCTGCCTACTGCCCATAGGCTTCGTGATATCTACTTTTAATTTTGCCATAAAATCTCCTTGACAATTTTCGGAAGTGGTTTTATAATGTGAGTAATGCAAGAAAAAGCGAGGGTTATGTATGAACAAAATCACCGTGCATCTCGCCGGATATAAGTTCCGGCATCCAAAAGGGGAATGGTTTGACACCAATGAATTTTTTGAATGGCTGCACAACACCCGCCGTAATCTTTCGCTTGCGGATTGTGAGGTAGAATCGCTCTATACCGATGTTGGTCTCACCAAGCCGTTTGATCGCTTTGAAATCGCAACACAAGATTTGTATTTATTCCCAAAGTTAAAAGGATAGTTCCAAAGGAGTCGGTTATACCGACTCCTTTTTTCTGTTGTTGAGCAATGCCCAAGCTACAAATTTTTCTGTTTTGTCGTTAAATTCAAACGATGCACAATACCAAGTGGTGCCATAATTGATGACTATTTGCCCGTCTAATACACCAAGCTCAATCGCTTGGTTGTTGTTTTGGGGTGCATAATACCCGCTGTATTCCCTTGGATTGGAATACAAAGGAATAATCTCGTCCACCTTTTCCTCGCTAATTCCAGCTCCTCTTTTTATGTGCATCGGAACCATAACCTCTTTACCATTTCCTTGATTAAGCCATATTTTTGTCGGATGAACAACGCCGCTGCTGTTCTTGTAGCCCCATCGAATTCCATTCATCTGCACTTGGCCAAGCTTTTCGTTAGAATACTCCTGCAGCGTATTCAACACTTCTTCTTTTTGCTCGTCGGTCATATCGGCGTTCTGATACACGTTTGTGATCGTTTCAAGAAAGTCTCTGCCGCTTTCAAGATCGTCCGCGTTTGCGATATATTTGTCGGTCACGTACTGCTTATACTGATCCTCGGTCAACGCGCCACTCCTTACCATATGATCCACGATCTTGTCCACCACCTCTACGTTAGAAAGATCTCCGCCGATCCCGTGGTAAGAGGCATACGCCTGCAGCCCGGCGGAGCTGCCGGTATTGATCATTTCGGTAAGGAACTTATAGTTATTGCCTTGCATCGCCTTTCTCAAGCTCGCCACGGTGTAGGCGTTGCCTTCCGCATCCTTCAGAGAGGAGGAGGCAAGCCACTCGTCGGTCACCCCCTTCAGGGTGTCGTCAAGCCCGATCTGAATGCTGCTGCCGGAAAGCGCCTGCGTCAGATTGGAGGTCGTCATGTTGTTGCGCACCTGCTCCAGTGTTGCTGCATCGTATACGCCCGACAAGCTGCCGATCGCCGCATCCACGGTCGCGCCGTTCTCCATAGTCCCCGACACCGCAGCCGTGGCGTTTGCAAGATTTTGCTGCTTCACGGCAGCCTGCTGCTCCTGCTCTGCGGCTTGAATTTCCGCCTCCTGCTGCTCCTTTTGCTTCAGCCCCTCCAGATACTCACCGTAGGTGGCAAAGCTCTGCTGCTGGGCGGTTTTCGCCTCCTGCTGCGCGGCGGTCACGGCAGCGCCGCGGGCAGCAAAGGCTTCCCCGGCAAGGTATTCACCGTAGCCGCTTTTCGCAAGCCCTGCCTTCGCCATCCTCTCGGCGTTCTGCCCGTAGGTGGCAAGCCCCTTTTGGTAGTCCAGCTCTGCCTGCCGCACCTTGGCGTTGTAATCCCCTACCGGGTCCTTTCCGGTGTAGGCAAGGTAGTCTCCGTAGGTCATTCCCTCCTTGGGAGCGGTCTCCACCTCGTGGTTCTTCTGCTGGGTGGCCAGCCAATCACCGTAGCCGCTGACGGCGCTGCTCACGGGCGCCGTCTTGCCCGCCAGATAGTCTCCGTATCCGCCAACGGCAGGGGTCGTCTGCTTGGCGGCAAGATAGTCTCCGTAGCCGCCGGTCGCGGGGGGCGCTGTGGGAGCAGCAGGCGCCGCAGGGCTCTCCTTCGGCTCCGCCACGGCGGTATTCTTATCCTTCTCCTTCTCATCAAATGCCATTTGCGGCACCTCCTGTCATCATCTTATTGCCCGGTGCGGGCTGTCCCTGCCCCACCGCGTCGTTCATGGCTGCGCGCTCACGCTCCAGCAGCTCGGTAAAGTACTCCACGTTCTCACGGGCGTGGGGGTAATGGGCCTGCTCCTGCATCTGCCAGTAGCGCAGCAGGGTGCCGATCTGTGCGGGGTCACCGTATACACCGGCGCTGAAATTCTGCTGATTGAGCTGCCACAGCACCTCCCGTTGGGTGTCCGCGCCGCCGTTCTGATCCACCGAGAAAAGGAAGCGGTCTTCATAGTAATAGCGGTGTCCCTCCTCGTCGTATCGCACGAAATCATAGCGGTTGAAGGTGCTGTTCTGCATCCTGCCGAAGGCATCCTTGTAGGCAATGGGGCGGGGCTCGTCCGCGTAGGCGAGGTGATACTCGAACAGAATACGGTCCAGATCACTGTAGGCAGCGTTCTTCATCACGCGCTTGCTGTCAAGTCTGCCCGCAGCCTGCTGGATCTGCGCCTGCTTTGCCACGCCCGACTTGGCGGTGGTGTCCGCCTGGCCCTGATAGGAGTTGGTAATGCCGAGGATCCGCTTCGCGTGCTCGTAAAGGCGATCGCTCTGGGCGATCTCCTGCTGGAGGTTGGGCATCATGTCCAGCACGCCGAATACACGCCCGGCGGCGTTCATATATTCGGGCGGCACGTTCAGCACGCGGGTCTGCACCGTGTCGTCAAACTCAAAGGCTGCATCCTCGGGTTTGAAGGGATAAACGCCGGAGCCCATGATCTTCTCGTGGATGCGGGTCTCGATCTTGTTGATCTCCTGCTGCTGGGGGCGGATGAAATAGCAGTCGCTCTGCCCCAGCACCGAGCGGCGACGGGAGGTGTTCTTGCGCACCACCACCGGGAAGAAGCGGGGGCGGTACCAAGGGATCCTGGTCACCTCCACGTCCTGCTCGCTGTCCTCGTAGGTCATGGGTATGCTCACGCCCTCGATCAGCTCGTGCATCGCCTCGCCGTGGCTGTCGGTGCGGATCCTGGTCACCTTTCGCATCACGGGCGCGCCGTTCTCGTCGTACTTGGGGGACCTGGCGGGGATCGTGAAGCCGTCGGGCAGCACCACGTCCCGGGTGATCTCCTCGTATTCCTCGCTCTCTGCAATGAACTCCCCGCCGCAGTCGCAGTGCTCAAAGCTCTCGCACAGCTCACGCCGCCTGCCGCACACGGCGCAGACGTAGCGCTTGCGGGCGTAGTAGTCGTCGATGTCGGCAAGCTGGGTGTTGCCGCTCCAGATGTACTGGCTCACCTGATCCTCGCTGTTTTTATAAAAGCACACGTAAACGGTGCAGATGTCCTCGTCCTGGGTCTCTGCAATGGCATCGTTCTCCGCCTCCTCGGCAACGTCGGGGGCTACGTGGTACTTGGCAATGATCTCGTCCTTGGTGGACTGAAAGCGCAATATCACCCAGTCCATGTCACGGATCTCGTAGATGCCTGGCTGGGGGTAAAGCCCGTCCGCCTCCAGCACGGTCACGCGCACACCGCCGCACTCGCTGTGGGTGCGGATGCTCTCGTCCCACTCCACCAGATAGACGGATGCGCCGTCCACAAAGGTGTTGCGCTCATCTTGATCGTTCAGCCGCTCAAAGGGCAGGTCGTTGCGGATGGTGGCGCAGAGCCGCTCGATGCTCTTGGCGCCGCGGTCGTTGCGCTCGCTGTATACCTTGGCATCCACGCGGGGTGCGGGAATGTGTGTGGAGATCTGGCTCTCGATCAGCTCGTAGGTGATGTTGCGCACCACCTTTGCCTTCTCGCCGCCGTCAATGGCAGGATCTCCGGTATACTGCTTGCGCCACTTTTCGATATCGTTAAAGGCGTCGTCTCTGGCAGCGTTGCTTCTGTTCAGCAGCTCCTGAAAAAACGCCAGTCTGTCGTCTCCTTTTGGAATTTCCATATGTCCTCCTTATAAAATCATCTCGGTCTGCCCCACGCCCGAATCAGCTCTCGCCGCTCGGCAGATGAGGCGTTGCGGTAATCCTCCCACATATCCTCGGTCCACTTGTCCGGTGTCACCGCTGTCTCCTCCTTCTTTTCCTCCGCAGGGCGGGTGAAGAAGACGGAGAAATAGCGCAGCGCATCGGGCGCGTGGGTGATCTCGTGGGGCTCGGTCATCACGTCGTCGGGCTTCTTGGGGTCGATCTGCAGCATGGGCAGGCACTTGATCAGCTCGGTGCAGTTGCGGAAGATGTGCAGCTTGGCTATGCCGCCCTCCCGCAGCTTCAGCAGCTCGTCAATGGCAGCCCAGCCGGCGGCGCGGTCGTTGCTCACCTTGATAAGGGGCACGCCCGCGTCCGCAAAGAGCAGCGCACGGGATTTGCCGGTCTCCTGTCCTCGGGACCACAGGTCGGGGGGCGCCAGGGTGCCGTAGATCTCCTCGTCAACAGTCATCTCTCGCATCTTGCGCGCCGCCTCCGAGATGATCAGATTGCTCTCACACAGCTCACGGTATACGTAGGCGTTGCGGTCTCCGTCCACGGCGATCCAGAGGCACGCCAGGCGGTCGAGACCGTAGTCGATAGCGCGATACCGCCTCCAGCCGGCAGGCAGCTGAAAGGGATCCACCACGTGCACGCGATCGTCAAAGGCGGTAAAGCGCACACCATCGAAGATGTTCCAGTTTCCGTCCAGCAGGGCCTTGCGCTGCTTCTCGGGTAACGCCATCAGACGGTCAATGTATCCGGGGTCGTCGCGTAAAAGAAAAATGTTGTCGTAAACGGTTGCGCGGATGTACTGCCTGGAGATGGTCTTGCCGTTTGGCAATTCCGCCTCAAAGATCTCCCCTGCGGGCGCGGGATCCACAAAGCGCTCCTTCACCCAGGCGTGCCCTACGCTGCCGGGGTTGGTGGAGCTTTTCATTTGTTTCGGGAACGAATTTGCGCCGCGGCATCTGGACATCAAGTAGAGATATTGAAACTCGGTAAAGTGCGTCAGCTCGTCGAAGCGGATCACGTCGTATTCCAGACCCTGATAGCGCAGCACGTCGTTCTCTCGCTCGCAATAGCCAAAGTCAATAAGAGATCCATTCTTAAACCGCCCGGTGCGGGTCGTTTGCGAAAAGGAATAGATCTCCTTGGGGTATAGCATCAGCGCGGTACGTATGATAGATTTGTCCAGCTCCGGGAAGGTCCGTCGCAATATCAGCTGCTTGGAGCCGGGATAGCGCAGGGCGTACAGCATGGCATCAATGACCTGCCCGTAGCTCTTTCCACCGCCCGCGGCACCTAACCGCCGTACAAGACCTCGGAAGCAGTCGCGCTCAAAAACTCATCCTGACGCTCTGTTATCTCAAGATTTAATCCCATACGGCAGATCACCTCCCCTCTGCATAACAAAAGGTAAAGCCGCATGCTTGACGGCGTTCCCCTTTTATACACGCGCAAATGTGTCTGGTGCCTATCGCGCGCTCGGCTTCCGAAACCGAAGAAAACAGCACGCTTTCTCCTGTGCTGATATTGGTAGCCCGAACCGCTCTTTTTCGCCGTTCGTTTTCTGCGCGAGAGGCTGCAAGAACATTTTCCCACAGACCGCTTCGCACCGCGTGTCGGGCGTTCTCAAGACCAGAAATCCACTCCAGATTAGCAGCCGTGTTGTTGCTCTTGTTTCCGTCCTTGTGGTTTACCTGTGGCAGCCCCTGCGGATTTTCAATAAATGCTGCAGCTACAGCCCGATGCAGCTTAAGTGTGATCTTCCTTCCTCTGATCGTCACCCGGCACCGTTCATATCCCTTGGCATCCTTCTGCGTTTTTAGGATGCGACCGTCGCGCAGGTTAGAACGCACGCGCCCAAGATTGCTGACCTCGATTTTGTCATCGGTACCCGGCACGATCCGCCACAGCTCAATCCCGCACCACATGGATATTGACCTCAAATTTGCCGTTCTCTGCCCCGGAAAGCTCCACGGCAGTCTTCTCACTCATGCCGTAGGCGGATGCCAGCACGAATTTGGAGAATGCGCCATCCAACAGCTTGTTCTCGGCAAGCATGATGCGCAGCTCCTTGGCGTGCTCGATGCCGTCCGCAATCGCTTCGCCGAACTCGGGGTACAGCTTCTCCCAGTGCTTCACGGTGGTGTGGGGCTGCCCGATGTGCCGTGCGAAGAACACACGGGAGGGCACGCGGATCGCGCCGGACTCCTCATCCTTGTGCAGCTTCGAGAAATACTCCACCGCCATGTCAAGATAAACAGGATCGTAGGTACTGGGTCTCCCCAACCGTTTCCCCTCGTCAGCCTCGTCAGCTCCATGCGGTATTCCGCTCAAGGCGCCCACTGCCGCATCGTGCAGCAGCTCGCCGTCGATCACCACACCGTCGATGACTGTCGCGTCACGGCCGTTCAGATCCTCGCGGTTGCTCTCGCGTTTTTCCATAAAAAATCCTCCTCAAAAATGTTGTCGCGCGTTGCTATAGACAAAAAAGCGCGCTATCTTTGGCACAATGCTACCACGGATGGGTTTTCCAAAAGTCACCATTTTGCAAGAGAACTAAAAAAAGGGCGGAGCATAAAACTCCGCCCGAATTTGGCAATAAAAAAAGGAGAGCACCTCTCCCAAGGCACCCTCCTCGCACTCACCGTTTTGAAGCAGCTCCCCGCTCCCGCCGGCTCCCTGCCGCACACCTTAAAAACCGTGTTGCAACCGTGTTGCAGACGTGTTGCAGACGTGTTGCAAGCCCTTTTCCGTGTTGCATCCGTGTTGCAAAGTTTCCGATTTCGGAAAAACTTTTCGCCACAGCCTTTACAAAATCAAGCCCGAATTTACATTTTCGGAACACCAAAACCCCGATAAAACAAAGAAAAAATCCCTGAAACGCCCTATTTACGGGCATTCCAGAGATTTTTCCGTTTTTGGAGCAGGCAACGGGAATCGAACCCGCAGCATCAGCTTGGGAAGCTGAGGTTTTACCACTAGACTATGCCTGCATAGCAACATTCTTATTATATCCAAAAGCGACCGTCTTGTCAAGTCCCACACGGCAAAAAATCGTTTGCAAAAAGCGACACACGCTTCCACAAAAAAGCACTTGCCAAACAGACAAAAATATTGTAAAATAAAAGAGATGAAACAAAGGAGGTAAGGGTATGATCTATAGATCCTTTCAAGGCAAGCAGATCTCTGCACTGGGCCTTGGCGCTATGCGCCTGCCCGTGACTGCGGACGGCCACATCGATGAGGCAAAAAGTGCCGAAATGGTGGCATACGCTATGGAAAAGGGCGTGAACTATTACGATACGGCGTGGGGGTACCACAACGGAGAATCCGAGCCGATGATGGGCAAGCTCCTTTCGGCTTATCCGCGCGAGAGCTTTATGCTGGCAAGCAAATTCCCCGGCTACGATCTTTCCAATATGGGTAAGGTGGAGGAGATCTTTGAAAAGCAGCTGGAGCGCTGTCGCGTTTCCTACTTTGATTTTTATCTGTTCCACAACGTCTGCGAAATGAATATTGACGGCTATCTGGATCCTGCCAACGGCATCTACGATTATCTCATCAAGCAGCGGGATGCGGGGCGCATCCGCCACCTCGGCTTCTCCGCCCATGCAAGCCTTGACACCATGCGCCGCTTTTTGGAGGCATACGGCAAGGATATGGAGTTCGGTCAGCTGCAGATCAATTATCTGGACTGGCATTTCCAGGAGGCTAAGGAGAAGGTGGAGCTGCTGCGGGAGTACAATATTCCCGTTTGGGTCATGGAGCCCCTGCGCGGCGGCAAGCTGGCAAACGTCGGCGGCGAGCACGCCAAGGCGCTTTCTGCCATTCGCCCCGACGAAAGCACGGTGGCGCTGGCCTTCCGCTTTTTGCAGAGCATTCCCGACGTGACCGTGACCCTTTCGGGTATGTCAAATATGCAGCAGCTCTCTGAAAACATTGCTACCTACGAAAGCAATAAGCCCCTGAACGGTGCGGAATTTGGCTGTGTTTTGGAGATCGCCTCGGATATGCTGAAGAACATTGTGCCGTGTACCAACTGCCGCTACTGTGTGGAATACTGTCCGCAGGGGCTGGATATTCCTCGCCTTATCAAGCTGTATAACGAGCACGCCTTCACCGGCGGCGGATTTATCGCACCGATGGCGCTGAGCCGTGTGGATGCCGACAAGCAGCCGAGTGCCTGCGTGGGCTGCCGTAGCTGCGAGGCGGTCTGCCCGCAGCAGATCAAGATCTCTGAGATCATGGCGGATTTTACCCGCCGATTGCAATGATGCGGCAGGATACCGTACGCGCCAAGGAGCTGCTGGAGGCGGAGCATTTAACCTGTGCGCTTTGCCTTGGGGAGATGCGGTATACCGCCACCGCAAGAGGGGTTGCACCGCTGCTTTCCTTGCTGGATAACGGCACGCCCCTGCAGGGCTTTTGCGCTGCCGATAAGGTGGTGGGTGCAGGCGCCGCATACCTTTACGTGCTGCTTGGCGTGCGTGAGGTGTGGGCAGGCGTGATGAGCGAGATCGCGCAAAAAACTCTGACACGTTATGGGATTTTAGCGCATTTTGATGCGCTTGTGCCGCAGATCCGCAATCGCGCCGGCGATGGATTTTGCCCCATTGAGAGCGCTGTTGCCGATGCCGTTGACCCGGCCGATGCGCTGGCGCGTATTCGCCGAAGCCTCGCGGAGCTGAGGGCGAAAAGCAAATAAAAAAGAAAGCCGACGGTGTCGGCTTTCTTTTTTATTTGCTCAGCTCCTCCAAAAGGACGGGGATCGCTTTTTCAAATTGCGTGCCGTACCAGTGGTCGGGCGCGGTGCCCTTCATGCCGGCCAGTGTGAAGTTGCCTGCTACGCGGGCGGCCTCCAGAGGGGTCTTGCCGCGCACCAGCGCGCCGGTGAAGGCAGAGGCAAAAATGTCGCCGGTACCGTGGCAGCTCTTATCCAGCTTTTCGTGATAGTAGTAGGAGATCTCCTTGTCGCCCTTGGAAAGGATAGCGATACCGAGCTCGCCCGTGCGGTAGCAGACGCCGGTCAGCACCACGGTCTTGGCACCAAGCGCCAATACCTTTTCCATCAGCGTGCGGATATACGTCTCATCATACCCTTCCTCAATATAAGGGGTGTCGGTCATCATGCAGGCCTCGGTGATATTGGGCAGCGCCATATCTGCCATGCCGCAAAGGCTTCCCATATGGTGGGCAAAGGCCTCATCAAAGCCGTAGTAGAGCTTGCCGTGATCTGCCATGGCAGGATCTACGATCTTCAAGCAGCCGTCGGCGGAAAGACGGGCGAACATATCCTTAACAAGATCGATCTGGCGCATGCTGCCGAGATAACCGGTGTAGATGGCATCAAATGTGAGCTTCTCCTTTTCCCAATGATCCACGATGCCGGGAATGTCGTCGGTCAGATCGCGGAAGGTCCAACCCGAAAAGCCTCCGGTGTGGGTGGAGAGCACTGCGGAGGGCAGAATGGCCGTCTCGATGCCGCAGGCCGAAATAATGGGCAGCGCCACGGTGAGCGAGCATTGCCCCACGCAGGAGATGTCCTGTACCGTTAATACTTTTTTATCCATTGTGTGATCCCCCTTTATGTTTTGGGTATGCTATGATTATACTCTGCATCTGACACAAAGAAAAGCACCAAAAAAGAAAGACTTTATGGTACCAGAATGCCGCGCCGCCTACAAAATGACGGCCGGCATTTTTTTGATGCTCGGCGCATATAGTACTTTAGAAGGGGGGGCGGAGGATTTGCAAAATATCATCATCAGCCGCCGCCAGTTATTGCCCTCGGCGCTTATGGAGCTGCTGCCACCGCAGCTTTGCCGCGAGGTGGAGGAAACGGTGCCGGCAGGGGCTTTTCCGGAGGAGCTGCGACTGCGCCGTGGTCGTGTGGCATCGGTCACCGTTGCCGGGCAGAACCTGCGCCTTTCTACAGTGCTTTCGGGTAAGGAGCTCGACGATCTGCTTTTCGCCATGTGCGATGGCTCTCTCTATGCGCACAGTGAAACGGTGTGTCAAGGGTATCTGACGCTACAGGGCGGCATCCGAGTAGGCGTTTGTGGCAAGGCGGGAGTGGTAGATGGGCGCATAACGGGCATCTTTGAGCCGACTGCGTTGGTGGTCAGGATCCCCCACGTCACCCCGTCGATCGGCCATGAGATCGATCGGCTTTTACGCAAAATGGCACTGTGCAAGGGCGTTTTGATCTATGCGCCGCCGGGTGTGGGCAAGACCACGCTGCTGCGCGGCGTGATCGCGCTGGCGGCAGGGGGTGAGCATCCTTTGCGCGTGGCGGTCGTGGATACACGCGGCGAGCTTTCCTATGCTCTGGAGAGCAGCGGCCTTTTGCTGGATCTGCTTTCGGGGTATCCGCGTGGCCGCGGCATTTCCATTGCCGCCAGAACGCTTTCCGCGCAGCTGATCGTGTGCGATGAGATCGGCGATCTTGGGGAGGCGCAGGAGATCGTGGAGGCGCACAATTGCGGCGTGCCGCTGCTGGCTACCGCACACGCGGCGGAGATCGGTGAGCTGCTTTGCCGTCCGGGTATGCGGCTTCTGCACGAGGCGCGCTGCTTTGGCGCATACGTGCGCATCACGCGTCGCGCAGGCGAGATGGATTTTGACCTTGATGTAACCGACTGGGAGGCAGCGGATGGGCTTTTATAGATGGCTTGGATGCTTCTTACTGCTGCTTGCCGGCTCGGGAGTGAGCTTAGTGCTTTTTGCCTACGAAAGAAGGCGCTGCCGGCAGGCGGAGGGCTTCCTTGCCCTGGTTTCTCTCTTGCGCAGCCAGATCGACTGTTTTTCCATACCAATAGGGGGGATATTGAAAAAATGCGACCCACGCATCCTGCGCGATTGCGGCTTGGATGACGGTGAGGACTTGACAGATATGCCGTCGCTATTAAGTGCCTGCCACCTGCTTTTGCCGGAGGAGGAATGTGCGTTGTTGGCCGATTTTGCGCGGCAGCTGGGCGGCGGATACCGCGAGGAGCAGCTGCGCAGCTGCTCCTACTGTGCCGAGCGGCTGACGGCGTGTTGCGATCGCTTGCGTGCCGAGCTGCCCAAGCGCGAGAAAATGGCGATCGTGCTGCCTCTTTCGGCGGCCGTGTTATTGATATTGATGTTACTGTGAAAGGAGAAAAAATGGACGTCAGCCTGATCCTGCGTGTGGCGGGTGTGGGACTTTTGGTTGCCATTGCTGCGCAGATCCTGCAAAAGAACGGCAGGGACGAGCACGCGAATTTCGTTACCGTTGCCGGGGTAATTGTGGTTTTTTTGATGTTGGTGCAAGAGATCGCAGCACTTTTTGATACCGTGCGCGGCATTTTTGGGTTTTAAACGATGGGGGTGCTGCAGATCACGGGCGTGGCGCTTTTGGCGGCGATGCTCATTCTGTGTGTGCGTGAGCTGCGGGCAACGATGGCGCTGCCCATTCGCCTTGCGGCAACGCTTTTGATGATCGGTGCCTCGATCCTGCTCTACGGACCTGTGGTCGAGCGGCTGCGCACGCTTTTTTCTTTGGCGGGGGCCGGCGAATATGCCACACCGATCCTGCGAGCTACCGGCATTGCGCTGATCTGTGAATTTGCCGCCTCGATCTGTAGAGATCTTGGTGAAAATACGCTTGGCAGCGGCGTGCTGCTTTTTGGAAAGCTGGAGATACTGGTGCTCTGCCTGCCATTGGTGGATGCGGTGCTGGAGATTGCAAAGGAGCTGTTGAAATTTTGAAAAAAATAGGCATACGGTGTGCGTTTTTGCTGCTTTTTTTGTTGGTATCGTCCCCCTTTTTTCTTGTCGCTGCTGCCGAAACAGAGGGAGATGCAGCAGACATCACGGCGCAGCCGGAGGCGGAAACTGTTGCGCCCTATTGGCGGGAACTGCTGGATATGCTGCCGCAGGAGGTCGTCACGTTGCTGCCGGAGAATTTTTTCAGCACCGACCCGGAGCAGCTGGCCGTAGGAGTCAAGGAGGCCGGCAGCGCTGCGGCACTGCTATCCGCCTTGGGACGCGCTACCGGACTTGCCTTGCGTGAAAATCTACAGCTGCTGGCACAGATTTGCGGCGTGCTGCTCATCTCGGCGGTGTTTCGCAGTGTGAGCAAAAATCTGGACGGCGGCCTTTCCGCCGCACTCTCCTTTTGCGGTACGATCACGCTGGTCGCGGTATTGTTTTCTCTGCAACGTGATCGCTTTTTGCAGATATTTTCCTTTTTTAAGACCCTGCGTGGATTTTGCGCTGCGGCGTTGCCGCTGATGGGTATTTTGTATGCGATGGGGGGCAACGTTGGCATTGCTGCAGCCAATCATGGGATCCTTACGCTGTTCCTTTCGGTGCTGGAAACTGCGGTCAGCTCGACGGTGATGCCGGTCGCCGGCATCTGCCTTGCGCTGGCCCTGCCGGATGCCGTCTCGGGTCGCTTCAACCTGCGCTCGATCGCTTTTTTGATCAAGCGGACCTTTGTGCTGGCGCTTTCCTTTTTGATGACGCTGCTATGTGGCGTGCTGGGTATGCAAACGGTATTGGCCAAGGGGAGCGACACGCTGGCGCTGCGCGCTATGCGTTTTGCTGCGGGCAGCTTTCTGCCGGTGGTGGGCGGTTCGGTTTCGGAAGCGCTGCGCACAGTGGCGGGCAGCGTACAATATCTGCGATCGGTAACGGGTGTGGGAATGCTCGTTGTTCTACTGTTGATCTTCCTGCCCATACTGCTCTCGGTGGTGATCGGGAGGATCACGTTTCTGCTCGGCGGCTCCGTAGCCAAGCTTTTGGGATGCGATGGTGAGGAGCGGATCCTTTCTGAAATGGCGGCGGTGTATGGTTATTTTCTGGCGGTGATCGCCTGCCTTTTTGTGATGGTCGTGTTTTCGGTTACGCTTTTTGCCGGCATCGGTGCCGCGGGAGGAAGCGTGTGAGCGCCGGGCTTCTGGGGCTGATAGCTGTCACGTTGGCAGCGGCCATTACCGAGATCATGATGCCGGGTGAGGCGCATAAGGGCACACGTCATTTTTTGCATTTTCTTACTGCGCTGACGGTTTTGGTTCTATTGCTGCGGCCCTTTCTTTCTCTTGTCGATCTCTCCGGTGGCTTTCTTCGCGGCGAGGTGGAATGGGTCGAGGAGGAGTCCGCACCGGATTTCCAGGCGCAGCTGGAGAAGGCGGTGGCAGAACGTAGCACAGTGATGCTGCGCGAGGGACTGAAGGCATATCTGAGCGAGAAGTGTGATTTGAGCCCGGAGCACTATGAGCTTCGGATACAGCTAACAGAGGACGGTGCGCTTGCGCACGTGTCGGTACGCTTGCGCGGTGCCGGGCTGCTGCGCGATCCCGATAAGATCGATGCAAGTTTGCGTGAGCTGTTAAAATGCGAGGTGGAGGTGAGATAGCGATGCGGGAGGAGTGCAGAACAAAGCGAGGGCTTTTTGCGTTTCTTCGTGAAAAAGGCAAGGGGCGATTGCTGCTGCTTTTTGGCGGTGCGGTGCTTGGCGTTTTATTGCTGCTTCTTGGCGGCGGCGCCTTTGAACGTGCAGAGACGGTAGAGACGCCGCCGCTATTGCGGGAGGATGCAAACGATCTTGCAACGCACCGTGCGAGGCTGGAAAAGGAGGTGGCGGATCTGTGCGCTGCGGTGCACGGTGTCTCCTCCGTTAAGGCAATGATCACGTTGGGGAGCGGTTGCCGCATCGTTTATGAGACAGATGCAAAGGGTGATCCGATCACGGTGGGGAACGGCAGTAACGAAAGCGTGGTCTATCAGACCGTCAAGCCACCGGAGATCATCGGGGTGGGTGTTGTGTGCAAGGGCGGCAATGATCCACAGATTCAAAGGCAGCTGATCGATCTGCTATCCACGGCCTTGGGCATTTCCGCAAATCGGGTCACCGTTGTGGGAAAATGAAACAAAATCTCAAGAAACAAGAATATAAAATGCAGAATATGGAAATAATTATTTCACTAATTGGAAAATGTCTTGAAATAATTAGAAAAAACAAAAAACAGAGGGCGATGCGCACAAATCGGCGCATCGCCTTCTGCTGTTATCAGGCTTCTTCTTCATCCGGGAAGAAGTCGTGCTTTTCGCGGTACTGTGCGGCAACCATCATATCCTTGACCTTCATCAGTCTTGTAATGTTGCCACGTTCGTTTTCGTCAAGCTTCATTTTGATCTGCCGGATGGCGGCAAGATAGCGGGGCATCATAATATGCTCCAACGCATTGACACGGCGTCGGGTGCGCTCGATCTCCTCGGCCAGCAGCTGGGCCTCCTTTTCGGTGGCGGCCAGCAGCAGGAGATCGCGGCGCACGCTGCCAAGCGCGGTCAGCGCATTATCCAGCTCGCCGGAGGTAGAGATCAGACCGTAGTTGTAGGTGTCGCTATCGCCAACGGCACTTTCTATCATGGCAAAATCAGGCACGGTCACGCTCATCTGGTTGCGATAGGAGACGGCGATCTCACCGCTTTTCTTTGGCAGCATCAAGCTCTCCTCCAGGATCTTGGGGTGGGTCACCGCCGCTGCCAGATCAAAGCCGGCATAAGCTGCCTTGAGAGCAGCTTCCACGCGCTCGCGTAGCTCCTTATCCCGTTTTACGACCTCCAGAAAGCGCCGCATCAGCTCATCACGCTTATCCTTCAGGAGCTTGTGGCCGCGGCGCGCCGTCTGATAGCGGGTCTGCAGCTTTTTCAGCTCCATGCGTGTCGGGATCACACGAAGTTCTGCCATAAGTCAGATCCTCATGCATCACCCTTGGGAAAATATTTATCCACAAGGGCAGGATTGATGCGCTTCAGCTCACTACGGGGCAGGATGGAAAGCAGCTTCCAGCCGAGATCCAACGTTTCCTCAATCGAGCGATTTTCGTAAAAGCCTTGATTGACGTATTCTGCCTCAAAGGCATCGGCAAATTTGGCGTAAAGACGGTCGGTAGAGGTTAGTGCCGCCTCGCCCAGAACTACCATCAGCTCCTTGGCATCCTTGCCACGCGCATAGGCGGCAAACAATTGGTTCATCGTGCCTGCGTGATCTTCACGGGTCTTACCCTTTCCGATGCCCTTATCCTTCAGACGCGAAAGAGAGGGGAGCACGTCAACAGGCGGTAGGATGCGCTTGCGGTAGAGCTCGCGGGAAAGAATGATCTGACCCTCGGTAATATAGCCGGTCAGATCGGGGATGGGGTGGGTCTTGTCGTCCTCGGGCATCGAGAGGATCGGGATCATCGTGATCGAGCCCTCGCTGCCCATCTTGCGGCCGGCGCGCTCGTAAATGGTGGCAAGGTCTGTATACAGATAGCCGGGGTAGCCGCGGCGACCGGGAACCTCCTTGCGGGCGGCAGAGACCTCACGCAGTGCCTCTGCGTAGTTGGTCATATCGGTCATGATCACCAGCACGTGCATATTGCATTCAAAGGCCAGATATTCGGCTGCGGTCAGCGCCATGCGAGGGGTGGTAATGCGCTCAATGGCCGGGTCAGAGGCCAGGTTGACAAAGAGCACGGTGCGATCCAAGGCGCCGGTCTTGCGGAAATCCGAAATGAAGAAATCGGCCTCCTCAAAGGTGATGCCAATGGCGGCAAATACGACCGCAAAGCGGCTATCCGAGCCGCGCACCTTTGCCTGTCTTGCGATCTGTGCCGCAAGGTTGGCGTGGGGGAGGCCGGAGCCGGAAAAGATCGGCAATTTCTGACCACGTACCAGCGTGTTCAGTCCATCAATGGTGGAAATGCCGGTTTGAATAAATTCGGAAGGGTAGTAGCGCGCAGCGGGATTGATGGGGGTGCCGTTGATATCCATCGTTTTTTCGGCAAGGATCGGCGCACCGCCGTCAATAGGCTCGCCCATACCGTCCAAGACACGACCCAGCATGCTTTCGGAAACCGGCAGCTCTACGCCGTGTCCCATAAAGCGCACCTTGCTCTCGGAGAGTGAGAGGCCTGCGGCAGAGTCAAACAGCTGCACCAGGACATTGCGGCCATTGACCTCCAGCACGCGGCAGCGGCGGATCTCGCCGCCGGGCAGCTCGATCTCGCCCAGCTCGTCGTATTTTACGCCGTCTACCTGCTTGACCAGCATCAAAGGGCCTGCTACTTCTTCTATGGTTTTGTATTCCCGTATCATAGCGGTACCTCCTTACTGCTGCGCCTGCACGGCGGCGATCTCGCGGTCGATCTGCGTCAGAATCTCGGCGCATTTGATCGAAAATTCCGCATACGGTATCGATTTTGCGCGACCGATGGCCTCGCGAACGGGCAATGCGGCGAGGGTATCGATATTGGCGCCCTTGGCTACTGCCTCGCGCATTTTCTTGTCAAAGGTAAAGATCAGGCCCATCAGGCCGAACATCTTTTCCGCACCGGTAAAGGAGTCGCCCTCGTCAAATGCGTTTTGCTGCAAAAAGTCCTCGCGGATCGAGCGCGCGGTCTCCAGCGTGATGCGGTCCTCGGCCGAAAGAGCATCCATACCCACCAGCTTTACGATCTCCTGCAGCTCGCTTTCGGATTGCAGGATCTGCAGCAGCTTGTCGGTCTTGGGCATCCATTCTGCCGAAATATGGTCTGTGAACCAATCGGAAAGGCGGTCGCGGTAGAGCGAATAGGAATTGAGCCAGTTGATGGCAGGGAAGTGACGCGCGTAGGCCAGCGAGGCATCCAGACCCCAGAAGACCTTTACAATACGCAACGTTGCCTGCGTCACAGGCTCGGAGATATCACCGCCCTGAGGAGAGACGGCACCAACGGCGGTCAGAGAGCCGCGGCGCGCATCGCTGCCAAGACAGACCACCTTGCCGGCGCGCTCGTAGAACTGTGCCAAACGGGAGGTCAGATAGGCGGGATAGCCCTCCTCGCCGGGCATTTCCTCCAGTCTGCCCGACATCTCGCGCAGCGCCTCTGCCCAACGGGAGGTGGAATCGGCAATAACGGCTACATCGTAACCCATATCGCGATAGTATTCGGCAATGGTGATGCCGGTATAGATCGAGGCCTCACGGGCAGCCACCGGCATATCCGAGGTGTTGGCAATGAGAATGGTGCGCTCCATCAGCGACTTGCCGGTACGAGGATCGATCAGCTCGGGGAATTCGCGCAGAACATCGGTCATTTCGTTGCCGCGCTCACCGCAGCCGATGTAGACCACCAGATCCACATTGCTCCATTTTGCCAGCTGATGCTGGACCACGGTCTTGCCGGAGCCGAAGGGGCCGGGTACGCAGGCGGTGCCGCCCTTGGCAATGGGAAAGAGCGCGTCAATGATACGCTGTCCGGAGATCAAGGGCTCGGACGGGGCGAGTTTTTCCATAATTGGACGAGCGCGACGTACCGGCCACTTCTGCATCATAGCAAGAGGCAGGATGCGGCCGTCATTCATACGTAGCTGCATAACGGGCTCGGTCACGGTAAAGCTGCCCGCGTGGATCTCGGCCACCGTTCCGGAATAGCCGGGAGGGACCATCAGCTTATGGCGGATGGATGCAGTCTCGCGCACATATCCGAATACGTCACCGGGCTGCAGCATTGCGCCATAGGCAACGGCGGGCTCAAAGGCCCAGCGCTTTTCGCGGTTCAGCGCCGGCTCGTCAATACCTTTGATGATGTTGGCACCGTATTTTTTGCACATCGTATCCAGCGGTCGCTGAATACCGTCGTAGATGTTGCGGATCAGTCCGGGGCCCAGCTCCACCGAAAGGGGGGCGCCGGTAGAGACGACCTTGTCGCCGCGGCCGAGACCGGCCGTTTCCTCATAGACCTGGATCGAGGCGCGGTCGCCGTGCATCTCGATGATCTCGCCGATCAGTCGATTTTCGCCCACGCGCACCACGTCAAACATATTAGCCTCGCGCATGCCCTCGGCAATGACCAAGGGGCCCGAAACCTTCAAAATTCTTCCTTCTGTCATCGTTGGAAACCTCTTACTTCAAAATATCTGTGCCAACGGCACGCTCCACAGCCTTTCGCAGCTGCGCGAGACCGTAGCCCTCGCCACCGGCTCTTCCGGGGATGACCGTAACGGCCGGGAGGGGAGCATCCTTATAGCGATCCAGCTCCTCGGGGATCAGCCTTGCCAGATCCTCTGCAACAAAGATCGCAGCATATTCCTGGGTGGCAGCCATTTGTCGGAGAGCCTTGGCGGCCTCCTCGGCACTGTTGACCTCGGTTACCGAAAAGCCGAGGGGGAGAAAGCAAAGCGTGCTTTCCCGATCACCGATCATACCGATCTTATACATAGCAGGCACGCATCCTTTCCTTGATGATATCGGGGGAAAGTCCTGCCCGTTTGCCGGTCAGCAGAATGCGCACATTCTTGCAAACTGTCTCGGTGGCCAGCAGATAAGCAAGCGGTACCTCGGCACCGTAGATCACCGATCGCGCGGTACGGAGTCTTGCGGTCAGATAGTCGTCAGCCGCCTTTTCGATCTGCGAGAAGGGGGCACCCTTTTCAAATATGTCCGCATACGGGGTGGATTTCAATAGCTCTTCGAGGCCGTTCTCGCCCTCTTCAAGGGCACTTGCCAGCTGTGCCTCGGTCAGCGAGCCGATGGGTAGTGCGGCGCGGTGCAGCGCGCTTTTGCCTATCTCGCCGCTTTGCATGCGCATCAGGCGCAGGCAGAGCATCAGATTGGCAAGGTCCGCTTTGGCAAGGAGCCAGTCGCGGGCAAAGGGAACGGTGGTGGCGGCCAGCATATCCTCGTATAGTGCCTTGTCCAGCGCAAAGTCGATCTCGCGGGGATCGCCGGTCCTTTGATAGGACTCGCGTGCGGCTGTCAGCGCCGCAGCCATATGGGTGGGAAAGAGAGAAAGATGCTCATTTTCTTGATACGTTTGCAGATTTTCGAGCGAAACCGTGCCAAGATCGATCAAAAGCCCGTCCGGCTGCACGCCCTTCAGGCGGCATTTCTCGATGGTCTTCAGATTATGGCAATCATAGGGGTAGCGCAGAAAGCGGATCAGCTCCGCTTGCGGCACGGCATCACTTACTGCGGCAAAAGTGCTTCGCATCATATCATCGGGTGCCTCGTCGGCACCGAGCTCCTTGGAAAAGCCGTATTCGGCAAGAGCAGTCAGGATCTCATCCGCAGAGGATAGCTCCGAGAGCTGCAGCAGCCGTTCCCGACTGACAAGACGGGATTCCAGGGCGCGAATGCGCGCCGAGGCATATAGATAGTCTGCGGGATCGTAGCGCATAGATCCGACTCCTTTCCTTTGTTTTCGTTAGGTCTCCGCAAAGAGGATCTCGCAGATCCGTCCTTCCATTTCGCGGCGCATCTGTGCCAGTAGCACCGAAAGCGAGCAATTGGCCTCGGTGTCACCGTAGCGCAGGATCAGACCGCCGTCAATGTCAGCCGGCTCATGGGAAAGGCGTAGCTTTGCCGCGCGCTCATAGCCGATGCGGCGCTCGACCACCCGGCGGGCATCATCCACGATACGACGGCCGAAGCGATCCAGATCCTGTGCGTTCAAAAATACCTCATAGGCGTCGATCTCCGCCACCTCGTCACCAAGCTCGATGCTGGTCTGCTCGTTCTTAGCCTGCTCCATCATGGCGCAGGAAAGCAGTGCCACCAGCAGCTCACGGTATTTACCGTAGTCGGTGTCACAGATATGGGCTCTGGCGGCGGCAAAGGTCTCATCCAGCAGCTGCCCCTTGGCGGCCAGCAGGATGTTCCGCCTGGTCATGGCAGCGGCGGACTTGGCTCTGGCGATCATATCCTCGCTTTCTGCCATAGCGCGGTCAGCGATCTCCTCGCGGATCCGCTCCGCCTGCTCGGCGTATTCGTTAGCAATGCGACGGCAATCGTTTTGAGCGGTCTCCAAAATATCCCGCGCCTTGCTCTTGGCATCCGCCAGAATACGCTCGGTGATCTTTTCCAGTCCGGTCATCATATCAGAACTTTGCAAACAGAATGGGCAGCAGAGAGACCAGCAGAGCAAAGACCGCGTAGGTCTCTACCAGTGCGGCAGAGGCGATGGCCTTACCGTATTCGTCGGGGCGCTTGGCGATCAGATGGATGCCTGCGACCGAGACCTTTGCCTGCTTGATGGCAGAGGCATAGCCGGCAATGGCGATGGGCAGTGCGGCAACGAGGAAGTAAAGGCCCTGACCGACCGTCAGTGTAACGGGGGTGCCGCCCAGAAGGCCGATCTTGATCACGATGACCAGTGCGGTCACGAGACCGTAGATGCCCTGAGAGCCGGGCAGCGCCTGCAGCAGCATAGCCTTACCGAACTTGGAGGGATCCTCGGTGAGCAGGCCCGCAGAGGCCTCGCCTACCATACCAACGCCCTTAGCCGAGCCGATGCCGGCCAGGATCACAGCCAGGCCTGCACCCAGCAGCGCCAAATTTTGACCGGTGAGAACATAATCAAAAAACCACATAACGTATCTCCTTTTTTATAAAAATGTGAAATTTAATCGCGTGTCATATCCGCCGAAATGGTGGTGGGAGAGGTGTCAGCCTCCAGCGAAACATCCTTGATATAACGGTCCGATGGAGCCATTGGTCTGAAGGGGGTGCCGCCATCCTCGTAGAATTTGCCGAAGAACTCAATGTATTGTAAGCGCGAGGTGTGCACAAAGGTGCCCAGCAGGTTGATAGCCAGATTGAGCAGATGGCCGATGGTGAAGACCACGATCATCAGCAAAAAGCCGATCAGGCCGCCACCCTTCAGGGTAGCCAGCAGGTTGATCACCTGCGAGATCACGCCGGCAGCAAGTCCCAGCGCCAGTATGCGGGAGTAGGAAAGCAGATCAGAGGCATAGTTGATCAGATCGTAAAGCCCCAGCAGACCGCCCACGGCCTTGCCGGCGATGCCTTTTTTGTGTCGGCCGGCGGTCAGCACCACGGTGCCTGCGCCAACGGCCAGCAGGATGATGCCGATCCTTTGGTTTATGAAAAGCACGCCGATGCCGGCGAACAGTACCCAATAAGCCACGATGTCAAAGAGCGCATCCAGCACCTTGCCTCTCCGGCAAAGGATAAAGGCCTTGACCGCCATACCGGCGACCAGATGCAGGGCACCAAAGCCCAGCGACAAGATCAGAAAGGCCATTGGGTTCTGCAGGGGGTCAAAGAGGATCGCGATGTTGGCGGCCTCGGAGGGCAGCAGTGAAAGTCGGGGCAGCTGGTCGGCGGGAATACCCATCACGTTTTGCATAAAGGCCAGCGGGAAATCACCGAAATAGGCGCCGAACAGAACGCCGAAGATGATACAACCGATGCCGCAGTAGCCGAACATCAGCAAGAAGCGCCTCATACCCTCGCGGGGGTGGCACCACCGCACGATGCCAAAGCAGGCCAGAGCCATCAGCGCACCGTATCCTGCATCCGCGAACATCAGTCCGAAGATCAGGAAATAGAAGATGCTCATAATAAAGGTGGGGTCAAAGGTGCCGTATTTGGGGTAGGCATACATACCGAGTACCCATTCGAAATTGGCGGAAAAGCCGTTGTTGCGCAGCAGGATCGGCACCTCGTCGCCCTCCTCGGGATCGGCGAATTCATATGCCGCCGAAAAGAGGGAGAGCAGGGAGGTCACGCGCTCCTTTTCGCGCACGGGGCACCAGCCGCGCAGGATCACGCATTGCTCGGTGGCGGCAAGATCGCGCTTGTGCTCCTCAGCCAGTAGCGCGGTGCGCTCCACGTCCCACAGGATCTCTACCTCACTCAGCTTGTCCGAAAGCACGGCGAGACGGGTCTCCAATCGCTCCAGAACGGTATCCAGCGCCGCCAGCTCCTCCTCCGCATCCTGATAAAGCTCGGTCATCGAGCGGTTCTCGGCAGGCAGCGCGGCGCGCATAAAGCCCAGCGCGGAAAGTGCGCGGAGCAGCCGCTCCTCCTCGGCCCGATGGTACACGGCGGTAAAATAAAGGCCGGTGTTGTCGGCTATCAGCTGGGTAGGATGAGCGGCAATGCCCTCCAGCTGCGCGGAAAGCTTGGTGAAGCCGATGCCGCTAGGTAGGCTGCCTGCCAGAAAGCCACAGCTTTCGGTGCCCTTGAAATCCGCAGGGAATTCCAAAGAAAGATAGGGGCGGTAACGCTCCATTTTGTCGATGACGGCTTGCCGCTGCGCGCGGCATTCGGCAGTGCCGTCAATGATCTTGTGTGTTTCCTCCACAACCTTCCAGGCTGTGTCATAGCGACCGTCGGTGCGGTAAGCCTCCGGCGAGATCGGTGTCGGCGCTGCGAACAGCTTCTTTTTTCGTTTGCTGCGCTTGGAGAGCACGGGCAATGCCGCCTCTATGCGTGCCACCCGTGCGGCTGCGCCGCTGACGTCGGTGTGCGGCGCATAGCTATCCGGCAAGGGTACGCTCTCGCTCGTTTTCTCTATTGAAACGGCGCGCAGCTTCATCAGTCGCTGTACAATGGCGTCGGCATCCTTCATCGTGGCGATGACGGTCAGCCGTTGCATTTTACTTACTGACATTTTCCACGATCTCCCAAACGATCATTCTGACGGCCTCGCCGATGTGCTCGATGGCAGTCTCGCGCATCGCCTCGGCCTCGGCCATTGCCTCGCGGCGTTTCTTTTGCTCCAGGGCGGCGGCACGCTGTCGGATATCCGCCAGCATCTCGGCGTACTCCGCCTCGGTATTTTCTCTTACAGCGGCACAGTGGGCCTCTCCCTCTGCCTTGACGCGCTCCCGCATTTCGGTGGCCTTTTCTTCTGCCACACGGCAGAGAATGGCCGCTTGCTCTTCTGTTTCCCGAATTTGCTCGATCGCAGTTTTAGACATTCCGTTCACCGCTCCTTTCTGACATTTTGCGGCACGCGCAACACGCACGCCGGCGCAAAAAATAATTAGTTATAATATATCATATCATATTTTTTGATTTTTTGCAAGAGGGCACGTCGCCCTGCCGTTACTTTTTTTGTGCTTGCCAAAAATTGCTTTTTTCGCCCCGTTCTCCTGCTTTTTGCACGTGATAGAGGGATCTGCAGGGTGCCGTCGGCATCCCACGCCGTTTGCAGCGTGCGGCACGTTTCGCTCGCTTGGTCGGTGGGCAGGGAAAGGGTCAATGTCACCAAAAATCCGTCACGTGTCGCTTTTTCGCGCAATTTGATGGCACAATGCCACGCAGAAAAGAGAAAGGCGCGTCCTGCAACGGCCTCGGCCTCCAGCGCAGCGACCGCTTTTGGCAGATAAGTGTGCTCACAGTAGGAAAGCAATCGTCCGATCATCTCCGCGTGGTGAAGCGCCGCTGCGCTGCTTCCCGTAGGGAGATCAAAGGAAAGGGTCAGCACCCGTCGCCCACCGTGTGAAAAATGCTGCACCTTATGCGTGATATGTCCCAGAATTCCCATACCGTTATGCCTCCTTTTGCCAAAAGCACCGCTGGTGCATTATATGCGCGTCGGCCGCGCGGCATGCTGCAAAAAACTCTGCCGCCTTGACATGTGTCAAGGCGGCAGAGCCGATTCGCTATGTGCTGCGGTCATTGTGCTGCCGAATTGGAGACGGTGATATAGATGCCGTCCGCCTTCCATTCGTTCTCGCGGTCGGGGGCGCGGTAAGAGCCCTCCAGGAAATAGGCGCAGACGTTATTGTGATCGGCGCCCTCCTTGGCGATCACCACGTAGGTGACCAGAGAACCGCTTTGCTTGATCTCCTTTACCGTATAGGGGGAAACGTAATGATCGGGATGATAGGCAATGAAGGTGAAATTGTCCATGGAATATTTGTTTTCCACCTGAGTGCCGGTGATGCTGCCAACGCAGACAACCTTGTCCAGCCGGCCCTTCAGCAGCGTGAGCTGAGCAGCGGTGTAACGGGAATAGCATTCGGCTTCGGTCTTTTGGCTATAGATGCTGTTGCTGTTGGAGGCGCGATCCTCAAAGGCGGCGGCGCTGACACCGTGGACCGAGCGGGAATGGTCCACCGCGTGATAGACGGCGTAAATAGTAGTATCCACACCGCCGATCTTAACGGTGAGGTAGGCGCGTGCGGTGTATTTCTCCAGGATCGCTGCATCGGGGATGCTCTCAGTCCTGCCGCCGAATATACCGTAACGGGAGGTGGTATACATAAAATCCTCGGCGCGGCGGTCAAGCAGCCCTGTGATGTCGGCGGCGTGGGTGATGGAGCTGCCGCTGGCGCTGCCGTAGGGGGCGATCAAAAGCCCGTAGCTGACGTTTTCCGCGCCGGCAAGTGCGATCAAGGCATTATAATCGGCCAGATTCAGCAGACCGTCAAAGCGCAGAGTCGCAGCCCCGTCTGTGCTGACGGCGGCACCCGTGAGGGTTCGTAGCTCGATGCTGCAGACCTCAAAGCGCAGATCACCGGTGGTCGGAATGCTGATGGTGCTGCCTGCGGCGTACAGCGTTTTTTCGCTGCCGTTGACCAGCGTCCAGCCCACAAATCGCTTTTCACCTACGCTGATGGCGGCGGGCAGGGTCATGCTGTCGCCGGTGATGCTGACCTCCTCCAATACGGTGCTGCCATTGTAAAAGGTCGCGGTCCGTTCCTCTGCTCCCACACCGATGACAAAGCAAAGGGCAAGGCCCACGGTCATCAGCAGGAGCGCAAAAATTCGTTTCATCGTGTTCTCCTTATCAGGAAACGTTTTTATCATTTTATCATATTTTTGCAGGAAATGCAATAGGGAGAAAATTTGCCAACGGGCTTGCAAACGGTATCGGAAATTGATATAATGAGGGGGAAATCATTGCCGCAGAGGAGGAAGCAATATGCGCAGGATCGGCATTCAGATGCACGCCATTCCGGGGCTTGAGCCCGAGGCGTACGTAAAAAAGATCAGCGAGCTGGGCTTTACCGCCACCTTTACCGGTGTGCCGCCCATAGATCGTATTCCGTGGTTAAAGGAGATGTTTGGCAAATACGGCATCCTCTGGGAGAGCATGCACGCGCCCTTTGACGGCATCAACAATATCTGGCTGGAGGGCGAGGCAGGGGACACTATGCTGCAAAGATTGCTGAACGGCGTGGATGCCTGCGCCGCGGCAGAGGTGCCGATCTTAGTGGTGCATCTGTCCTCCGGACTAAAGCCCCCCTCCATCACCGACGTGGGCCGAGCGCGCTTTGCCGCGCTGGTGGCGCACGCAGGCGAGAAGGGCGTGCAGATCGCCTTTGAAAATCAGCGCAAGCTGGCTAACATCGCCTGGGCCTTTGAAGCGTTTGAGGATGCCCCTCACGTTGGCTTTTGCTATGATGCGGGCCACGAGGGCTGCTTCACCCCGGGCAGACAGTATATGCCTCTTTTTGGCAAAAAGCTGATCTTTACCCATCTTCATGACAACAGCGGCGAGTTCGATCACGACGAGCATCTTATTCCCTTTGACGGCAAGCTGGATATGGCGCGTGTGGCGCGGCAGATCCGCGAGAGCGGCTATGAGGGCACCCTGATGCTGGAGGTCATTGCCAAAAACAGCAATCACTACGAGGGTGTGGATTGCGATACCTATCTGGAAAAGGCCGCCGCTGCCATCAAGCGACTGCGCGATATGGTGGACGGATAATCATTTTATTTGCATTCTTTTTTTCTATTCTATTGACTTTTCCATTGCGATTGTTTATGATAATACTGTAATATTTTGAGAAAGGAAGTTCTCTGTTATGAAAAAATGTATGCATCCCGCCGATCGGATCGTTGCCACGATGAACCGTCTTTACTACAACGGCATGACCACCGTTTCCGGCGGTAACCTCTCTATTATGGATAATGAGGGCAATATGTGGATCAGCCCCTCCGGCGTTGACAAGGGTGCTTTGACTCGCGAGGATATTATGAAGATCACTCCCGACGGACAGATCATCGGTCGCAACCGTCCCTCCGTGGAGTACCCCTTCCACCTGTCGGTGCTGCGCAAGCGCCCCGATTTCAAGGCCGTGCTGCACGCTCATCCCACGCCTCTGGTCGGCTTCTCCTTGATGCGCATCGTGCCCGACCTTACCCTGATGGCCGACACCGCTAAGATCTGCGGCAGCGTTGTGTTTGCCAAGTATGCCGTTCCGGGCAGCCAGAAGCTGGGCGACCTGATCTCCGCCGAGTTTGAGAAGGGCTATAATACGGTAATGCTGGAGAACCACGGCGTGGTCATCGGTGCTCCTTCCATGGAGGAGGCCTTCCGTATGTTCGAGGCGCTGGACTTCACCGCTCGCGTGCAGATCGCCTGCGCCACTATGGGCAAGAAGGGCAAGGGTCTCACCGAGGCTGAGCTTGCGCGCTATCAGGATTTCAAGGCGCCCACCTACAAGGCTTTGGAGCCCGCAGCCGTTACCAATCAGGAGATCGACCTGCGCAATGATATGATGAAGAAGTCCACCCGTGCCTACGGTCTGAACCTGTTCAGCTCGGTGGACGGCGTCTGGTCCGCTCGCCTTGCAGACGGCTCTCAGGTCATTACTCCCGAGGGCTTTGATCCGCTGGAGGGCTGTGGCTGCGATATGGTGCGCGTGAAGGGCGATGCCGCCGAGGCAGGCAAGACCCCCTCCAAGTACGCTACCTTCTGCGCCAAGGTGTATGAAAAGTATCCCGAGATCAACAGCGTGATCGTGGCTCGCTGCCCCAGCGCTATGGCGTTTGCGCAGACCGATGCCAAGTTTGACGCACGTCTCATTCCCGAGAGCTACATTCAGCTCAAGGACGTGCCCGTTCTGCCCTTTATGAGCCTGCTGGAGGATCCCGATAAGGCACTGGAGCAGCTCAATCCCAAGAACCCCGTCGGCATCATCGCAAACGACTGCGTGATCTCCATGGGCACCTCGGTGCTGGCCGCTTACGACCATCTGGAGGTGTTGGAGTACAGCGCACGCGCACTGGTCTCCTGCGCCGCCGTGGGTCACCCCGTGACCACCATGAACGATGCGCAGATCCAGGAGATTTGCGACGTATTTAATCTGTAATCGCATTCTTTTCCGGAAGAAGGAAGTTGTCATAATATGACACAAGAGCTTTGGGGACAAATATTGGGGATTGTGGCAACGCTGATCATCACGTCCGCATATCAAGCCAACACGAAAAAAGGATTATTGATGATACAGACCCCCGGCGTGGTCGTGATTTGCGTAAGCTATCTGCTGCTGGGTGCCACCTCAGGTTTTGCGCTGAATATTGCCTGTGTGATTCGTAATATTTGCTGCATTTTCATTAAGGAGAAAAGCAAGGGCTATTACGTTATGACAGGAGTGCTGATGTGTGTGATCGGCGCCTTGGGCTTTCTTTCTTGGGAGGGGTATCTCTCTCTGCTATTGATCGTGGCGCTGATCGCCAACACCTTCTTTATCGCGCTGGGCAAGCCGCAGATCCTGCGGTATAGCCTTGTGGTGACCTCCTCCATGTGCCTTGCCTATAATGCGCTCCTTCCGATCCCCAGCATTGGCGGCATTTTGCTGGAGTCCATCACCGTTGTGTCTGCCATAGTGGGAATCATCCGCTTCTGGCGAAGCCGCAAAAAGCAGGGATCGGCCAATGCCGATCTGTGATCGATTTATAAAAAGATCCGCCCCAAATGCAACGTTGCATTTGGGGCGGATCTTTTGTAATCTATCACTTTTTTGCGCGGTAACGCAGGCAGTATTGGCGAAAGGATATGCCTGTGATTTGCTTGAACAGACGGCTCATATAAGCGGGGTCCTCTACCCCCACCAGATGTGCAGCCTCCTTGAGAGAAATGTCGCGCCCCAGCAGATTTTGCTTGACGATATCCACACGGTAGCGATTGAGATAGTGGATCACGCCGGAGCCCAACTGCTTTTGAAAGATGCCGTGCAGGTGTCCTGCCGAAATGCCGAGATGCCTTGCGACATCGGCCACGGTCAGCTTTTCGGTATAGTGAGCGGCGATATAGTGCTTGGCCTCGCGCAAATAGGAGGATGAGAGGGAATGCGCGCTGCCGTTTCGTTTCCCAAGATGCTCCAGCACGATTTCGGTGAGAAGCGCGGCAAGACGGAACCATTCACCAAGAGCCTCCAATGCTTGCGGCGGCTGTGCCGTCTGCAACGTAATAATGCGCCGCAGCTGATCGCGGATCTCCTCATAATGTTCACCTGCATCCCATTGATATGGAATGAGTATCGTCCTGCTTTTTTGTATCGCATCGCCGTAGGAGATCGGATCGGTGATCTCCTCGACGGCGCGCCTTTTCAGATTGTAAGACACCAGAGCTCCCACGGTGACGTGCTTTTGCACCACCCCGGGGGCGGCATAGGTGCGACAGTGAAGATCCTTCAGGATCGGGGCAATGGTGCCGGGGGGCGTTTCGGCCTGCGTGCCGTCGTCATGATCATAAAAAATCGTACCGTCCTCCACCAAAGAGACCTCCAGCAAGTCGGCATAGCGATTGGGAAAGTGGTTGCGGTAGTGTTCGGTGGTGACATTGTAAGCGAAAACGATCTCGGGTATGCCGCAAAGGCAGATCTCGTAAAAATACATAACATAGCCTCTTTCATCGGAGTTAGCCTTATTATAGCAAAAAATATGAGTATTGTCCATATTGTTTTGAGAATTGTATATTGCAATTCGGGTGTTGTGGTGTCATAATGAAAATAGCTTTTTAAGAGGAGGGCTTGTTGGATGAAGGACTTTCGAAGGCTGAAGCATTTTCCACTTGGCACCGTTCGTGCGGAAGGATTCTTGCGCGAGCAGCTGCTGCGCGGCAAGGAGGGAATGGCGGGGCACCTGTTCGAGCTGGAGCCCGGTATGATCGCTGATCCCTATCTGCGCCGCACGCGAGTGCCCGTTTGGAGTGAGGCGCATCAGGTAGGCTGGGGTGCCGAGATCTCGGGCAACTACTGGGCGGGCTATATTCAGCACGCGTTCGTGTTGGATGATGCTGAGATGATCGCCCGCGCTACCGAGTGGGTGGATGGTATGCTGCAAATGGCGAAGCCCGACGGATATCTCGGTGCTTATTTCAAAGAGGGCGATGCTATGAGCGAGGATTATAACGCCCAGGGTACCGCTTGCGCTATGCGCGGACTGTTGGCCTTTTATGAGGCGACCGGCAGAGCCGACGTGCTGGAGGCGGTGCATCGCTGTATGCTTTGGTTTTGCCGCGAGTGGGCGGGAGATCGTAAGACCTGCTATGCAGGGCAACTGATCGTTGAGCCTATGATCCTGTGCTATCGCTACACGGGGGACGAGCGACTGGTGGAGTTTGCCATAGACTATGAGCGCTATTTGTGCGAGCATGACATCTTCCGTCAGTCCTACCGCGTGCTGATGAGCGATGAATATTATTATAACTCCAACCACACGGCGGGCATGGGGCTGAATCTGCGCTTGCCTGCGTTGATCTATTCGGCCAATGGCGAGCGGGACTATCTGACTGCCTCGGAGCGGTGCATTGAAAAGATCCGTGCAAGATCCGGCCACGTGGGCGGCGCTCCCGTGTCGGTCAACGAATATCTGGCTCCCGTCAGCGGCACCGCCGAGATCGAATACTGCTCCTTTGCCTACTACAATCTTTCTTACTCCTATATGAGTGCTATCACGGGCGAAGCGAAATACGGCGACTATATGGAGGAGCTTTTCTACAACGCCGCGCAAGGCGCACGCAAGAAGGACGAGAAGGCCATTGCTTATCTTTCCGCGCCCAATCAGCTGCTGGCTACCGATACCTCGGCCAACTCTACCGATGGTAATATGCAGGTCTATGCGCCCTGCTATCCCGTTTCCTGCTGCCCCGTCAACTCGGTGGCGGTGGTTCCCGAATTTGTGCGCGGACTGTTCCTGCACGATGATGCAGGCAATCTCTATGCCAATGCCTACGGCCCCTGCTCGCTGCATTGGGGAGATCGCCGCGTGACCGAAAAGACTCTGTATCCCTTCCGCAATCGCGTGGCGCTGGAGATCGAGGGAGACGGAGAGTTTTCCGTCTTTTTAAAGATCCCCGCATGGGCGACGGGGTATCGGATTTTCGTGGACGGTGCGGAAATTTGCGCACAAAGGAGCGCGCTTGGCTATGCCGAGGTGCGCAGGGACTTTGGCGGCAAGCATTGTCTGGAGATCTGTTTTGACGCAAAGGTAGAGGTGGTCCATGTGGATGACCGCGATGCTTCGAACAAGCAGCCGCTGGCCTTCCGATACGGCGCGCTGGTCTTTTCGCTGCAGGTGCCCGAGCGCTGGAAGCCCATTGCGGGCAAGCCCGTCACCCCTCTGCCCGAGGGCTGGAGCTGGTACAATGTCTATCCCGATTACAAGCAGCCCAATACGGGTGATTACTATGAAAATGTGGGTCGCCGTCGCGATGCCTTTAACTGGAACGTGGCGCTGGACGAGGCCCTGACCGCCGCCGAGGTGACGGTGGAGGAGGTAGAAGGGGAGGGCTATGTTTGGGAGCAGCCTCGTATTCTGCTGCACACCCATTGCTATAAGGCGCCCTACGCCTGCTGCACCTATCCCCGTAAGACCTACGAGCCCTTTGGGGATCGGCAGCACGTGACCGAAAGATTGCCCCTCACTTTGGTGCCCTATGGCTGCACCAATCTGCGCGTGACCTATTTCCCGCGTGCGGATCTTGACGAGAAGAAATAAAAAGAAAGCCCGACGGCTGTCGGGCTTTCTTTTTATTTGCGCTGTGCGCGGTACTGCCCGGGCGTGACCCCGTTAAATTCTTTAAAAACCGTACAAAAATAACTGCGTGAGGAAAAGCCGGTATCATAGGCGATCTGCTCGATGCTGTGATCGGTGCGAGTCAGCCATTCCCCCGCCAGACGGATGCGTTCTGCCGTAATGGCGTGATGTAGCGTTTCGCCGGTCTGTTCTTTGTAGAGGGAGGCGAGATAGACGGGGTGATAGCCGAATTCCTGCCCCAGCTGCTCGTTGTCCCGTATCTCGGCGGCAAACATGCGAATGTGCCGGCGCACACGATCGATCAGCAAACGGGTGGGATCGGTCTGCTCTCGGTTGGATAGTAGCTCGGCAAGCAGCTTTTTCAATAGCGCGGAGGTAACGGCATCGGCAATGGCATCGCCGCGCTGGAAGGAGCGCACCAAGGTGAGGATATCCTCTCGAAAAGTCATACCGTTATACAAAATTACGGGCTTTTGCGGCTCTGATAGCACGGTGCCGTCAAAGCAAAGGGCGGGATCAAACTCCGCTACGGGTGGCGGACAAAGAGGCTTTTGGCGGTGCGTGCAGCTGCGGCTGACATCAAAATTCAGTACCGCCACACGCAGCTTGCCACGAAAGTGATAGCCCACACCCGGGCGAAAGAAGAGCAGGGTGTCGGGGGGGAGAGGATGCTCCTCCCCCTCAAGCACCAAAAGCCCTTTTCCTTCTAAAATATAGAACAAGCGGTGGTCGTATGCCATGCGCGCACCTTGTCCCTCCAGCACGGCGGGCTGTAGCTCCGCTGCGCGCAGAAATGGATTGCAATCCTGTAGTTTCATATCGTTACCTTTATTTTTCAAACTTTTTTCTGTAGAATTTGACTTTATTATACAGCATTGCTTTGCTATAATCAAGACGAACAGAAAAATTTTTCGGAGGTTTGGAAAATGGATGTCCTGAAGGATCTGTTTTATGCCGTGAACGAAGAGGGCAAGCGCTTTGATTTTGACGTGCTTGACACCGGTAAAAGTCTTTTGCTCACCTTAAAGAAGGAGGTGCTGTGGAAGTGCAAGCAGCTGCGCGTGTTGCCCGAGCTGGGTTCCGCCAAGGCAGGGGATGAGGGCTATTGGATCCTGCCCCGCACCATCAGTCGCGTGGGCGAGATGCAGACCTTTTTCACCGAGCGCGAGGATGTGGATTATGCTTACGAAAAGCCGATGCTTTCCTGGTACGGCATCAAAAAGGCAGGGCTTTGCTGTCTGGTGCGTGTTTACCGCAACTATTGGTACAAGATCCACGCCTTGATTCAAAACAACGAATATGCCGTTTTTCCCGAATTTGATTTCACCGTGCACGACGAGCCCTATGACGACATCCGTCTCGAGGTGGTGCTGCTGCCCGAGAACGGGGATTACAACGATATGGCAAGAGCCGAGCGCGAGATCCGCCTCTCCCGCGGCGAGATCGTGACTTTGGCAGAAAAATGCAAGCGCCCTGCCGTGGAGTATGCCCGCAAATATCCGTTGGTGCGCATTCGCATGGGCTGGAAGCCGAGCCCCAGCTCCGTGTACCACCAGACCGAGCAAAACGAGCCCGAAATGTTTGTTGCCTGCGATTTCAAGCGTGTGCGCGACATTGCCGACGAGCTGAAGCGCCAGGGCGTGGAGGGCGCCGAGCTGCAGCTAGTGGGCTGGAACCGCAGCGGTCACGACGGCCGCTTCCCCCAGCTTTTCCCCGCCGATCCGAGACTTGGCGGCAACGAGGGCCTGAAGGAGACCATTGATTATGTGAAAGCGCTCGGCTATCGCATCTCCACCCACACCAACACCATCGATTGCTATACCATTGCGGATACCTTTGAATGGGACGACGTGGTGGTGAGACGGGACGGCAACTACCATCAGTGCGGCCATTACAGCGGCGGCTATGCCTATCACGTGTGCCTTGAAAAGCAGTGGAAGAATACCAAGCGCGATCTGCCTCCGCTGGCGGCTTACGGCGAGAACGGTCTGCACTTTACCGATGTGATCTCCATTGAGATCCCCGACGACTGTCACGCAGCGGGCCACCCCTCCACCACCGAAAACGGCGTGATGTACGCCCAGAAGATCATCGAATATACGAGAGGTCTTTTCGGCGGCTTCTCCTCCGAGGGCTGCATGGACTATGCCTTGAAGGATCTGGACTTCGGTCTGTACGCCACCTTCGGTAACGGCTTTGGCAAAAAGGTGATCCCCGTGGCGGATCGCTACCTGCCCCTGTTCGAGGTGGCTTACCACGGTACGGTGCTGTATAATCCCACCGCTACCACCGTCAATTACACGGCACAGCCCCCCGAGGAACGACTCTCTATGATCCTGCGCGGCGGCAAGCCTGCTATGTATTTCTACTCCAAGTTCCGCACAGGCGGACAGAAAAACTGGATGGGCGAGAATGATCTGACCTGTGCCACCGACGAGGCGCTGCGTTGGAGCGTGGCCCGCATCAAGGAGGCCTGCGACGAGCAGCTCTCTCTTGCCGACAAGTATCTTTTGTTTATGGAAAGATACGATATCCTGGATAACGGTATCGAAAAAGCCACTTATTCGGATGGTAGCGCCATTGTAGGCAACTTCTCGGATGCCCCCGTTACCTATGAGGGGAAGGAGATCCCTGCCTGGGGCTATGTGGTGATCTGATGGATGCGCAAACTCTGAAGCTGATCGGAGAGATCATCGGCGGCATTGCCGTGGCCGAAAGCTTCCTTATATTTCTCAGCAACAAGCGCGAGCGCATTCTCATCTTCAAGCTGATCTCGGATGCGCTTTGGGTGGTCAACCTGATTTTAGTGGGCGGCTATACTGGCGCTCTGCTGAACGTGATCGGTGTGGGTCGCGGCATCGTATTTTACTATCGTGACAAGAAAAAATGGGCCTCCACCCTGCTATGGCCGATCCTGTTTATTGTGGTTACGGCCATTTCGCCGGTAGCCACCTTGATCAGCGGCAGGGAGGGCTGGCACGCCATCCTGCCCGCCATCGGCAGCATCGTGGCAGTGATCAGCTTCTATAGTCGCCGTCCCAATTTTACCCGCTATACCAGCTTTCTCGCCAACGGGCTTTGGCTTGTTTACAATATCCTGATCAGCAATTACTCGGGTATCGTTGCCGGTGTGATCCTGCTGCTTTCCGCAGCGGTGGGAACCGTGATGATGCTGGTGCAGCAGCACCAACTCAAAAAAGCGGCGATGTCGCTTGAAGCGAAGACGAGCACTCCGGGCGAGCGTGCCGACTCCGCCGATGAAAAAACACAAGAAACTCTGTGACGGTATGAGAAAACCGCCCCGAAAGCAATTGCTTTCGGGGCGGTTCTTTTGCTTGAGATCAGGAAACGCGTTTCCTGCGTTTCACGAGGAACCAAACCAGCAAACCGAGATTTCCGGCAAGTAATACAGTCGAGATCACCACGGCTACTGTGGCGGTAGTCGTGGCTGCCGAGAGGGCGGCGGTGTCCGCCACGGCATCCTTGCCGTCCTTACCGTTCTCACCGTCCTTACCGTCGATGCCCGTCGCACCGCTTTCGCCCTTGGGACCCGTAGCTGCCACGCCGCTGTCGGTGCCGTCAATAAACCAGTTGCCGTTAGCGCCGATGGAAAGCGCGGCATCAACGGTGCCTGCCGCACCGTCCTTGCCCTCGGCTCTCACACCGGTAGCGGATCCGTCGATGTACCAATATCCCTCGCGGATCTCCACCGTGGGAGCCTCGCTTTTCAAGGTGCCCTGCAGGCACCATGCGCCGTCAAACAGATAGAGGCTTCCGTTGGCGAGATCCAGATAAAGTGCACCGTCCTCGGCGGTGACCGTGGGCGCTCCGTTGCCCAAGTGCCAGCGACCTGCGGCAAGGGGCGGCGTATAGCTTTCATCCACCGTGACGGTGAACAGCTCGGTGCATTTACTGTACATTGAACCGGAATGGGTAAAGAAGGAGGCGGAGAGCAGGCAGGTGGCAGTACCCGTGCCGCTTGTTTTCAGCACGCCGTTTTCATAAGAGAGAGAAAGCGTGCCGCTTTGCTCCACCACGGCAAGGGTGGCGCGGGCGGGGCTGCTGATGCCGCCATTGTAGGCGATAGCGGAGAGCGAAAGGGGAATATCCCCACTAACGGTATTGGAAATGTAGAGATTTTTGTCGGTGCGCAGGTCCTTTACGTAGTCCGAGACCCATGCCGTATAGTCGGTGGTAAAGGCGTGAGAGCCGTAGCGGAAGAGCTTGTCAAAATCAGAGCGGCTATTGATGGTCCAGGGCAGGATCAGCACGCCGCGGTGGTTGGCTGCTCTGATGAGGTTTGGACCGATGCTGCTGTAATTGGGATTGTAGGTGGAGTTGTACTGCTGTACGGTAGAAAGGATCTCGGTCAGCGCTTGCTCGGGATCGCTTTCGGCGCTTGCATAATTCATGGAAAGCGAGCCAAGCCAGCCCACCGACAGCTCGGGGCAGAGCTCCTTGAATTTTTCAAGGATGGCGGTGTTAAAGGAGATCACGTTGACCTGATCGCGCATGCCGTAGTCGTCGATAATGCTCAGGATATGCTGACAAATGGCGGTGTTCCCGTCCTTGACCTCGATCAGCAGTCGCACATCCTTGCCCTTCAGGGCTGCGCAGTACTCGCGCAGGGTGGGGATCGGCTTGACGGCGACGTTCACGTTGTCGTTGACTGCGTACCGACACAGCTCGTCGTAGGTGAAATCCTTGACCTTGCCGGAGCCGTTGGTGGTGCCGTCTATGGTGGCATCGTGCATGCCTACCACGATATTATCCTTGGTAAGGTAGAAATCGGCTTCCACCAGAGTGGCGCCCAGCTCCACGGCAAGCACGGCACTTTCCACCGTGTTTTCCTGGCCGTAGATGGGGGTACCGCGATGACCGATCATGCCGGGTGCGCGGGTGAGGGTGGTGGGCATAAAATATGCGGTATAGGAGGCGGCAAGGGCGGCGGGGTCGGCTGTGACGATGCCGTTGACCCCCGAAAGGGTGGCGCCGACGCGCGCCGTATCGGTGTCGGCGGCCTCCTCGGTCCAGACGGCGATCAGCAGATCGTGCAGTACCGCCACGTTGTCGCGGGTCGCATAAGCGGCGGGCAGCAGTACTACGCGACTGCCGCTGCCGTTGATCTCGGCGCGGAGAGTGGCAGGGGCAATACCCTTGAGGTCACGTTGCCGCAGATCCAGCACGCCGCGGCAGATGGGCGCAATATTTCGCACACGTTGTATCAAATTTGCGTCATTTGCCAGCACAAAGACGTCGGTAAGGGCGCTATCTGCCAGCCAGGCACCAAGGGCATCGGCGGCTTCGCTGCTCCCTACAAGAAAGGCGGGGATCACGCGATTGTGCAAAAGCGTCAGCGCGTTTTCGAGTGAGCAGATCGCGGTACCCGCAGAGGAGGTCACGTTCAGATCGCCGTCTATGCGAAGGATCGCGATGGCGGGTAGGGTATCACCTGTGGCGAGGGCTGTCAGCGCGGCGGCATTGTCGGGCGCGGTGATAATCGAAGGGGCGTTGATCACGTCGGAGTTGGGATCCAGCACATCTACCACGGAATTTTCGGCGGGGATCACCACGCGCAGACTCTCCACCGCCATTTCGGAGGCGCGGACCTGCAGTCCGATGCGACCGCGGTCGTGCTCGGGCATATAAACGTTGGTGGCTACCGCGGTACCGTCAATGACAGAGGAGACGTAGTCACCGAAGGCTTCTACGACAAAATCGTGATAGGAGGGGGTGCTTGAGCCGTCGTTGATGGCGGCTGAGTAAGCCGCCGTATGCACCACCTCCCAGGCGTCGTTTTCATTGCGGACGGCAACCTCGGTGCCGTTGCCGGCGGTGGTAACGGCGCGGAAAGTGTTCTGATAATAGGGATAGTTACTGTTTTGCACACGGTACATAAATGCCATCCAATGGGAGTCGGCAATGCGATTGGTCATGGCGGCGTTCAGCTCAATGCGGTAGTCGCCGAAATCTCCGAGCCAATTGGGAAGGAGCAGGCGGATATAGCAATCCTTGTGTGCGTGACCCGAAAGGACCAGCTTGCCGTCGGTTACCGAGATGGCGGCAGAGGCGCTCCTCTGAGCTACCGTATAACCCTCATCCAACAGCTCGTCAAAGGAGGTCGTGTTCTCAAAATCCTCCTCGAACAGCACATATTCGGTGTCGGTGGGATCCTTAACCAGCAGATATACGGTCTTGGCCTTGCCGTTTGCCGTGGCGGTGAGGGAGAAAACGCCCTTTTCCGTCGGGGTGACCTTGCCTCCCGATACGGTGATCTCCGCCGATGACCAGATGATGTCGGCAGCGGTAAGAACGCTGCCGTCATCGGCGGTTATACTGTAAAAGGAGAGGTCCACGGTCTCGCCTACGTCTGCCTTGACGGCAGGAAAACCGAGGGAGAGCGTTACGGGCAGAATCGGTGCCGTAGCCGCCCCAACCTCTATGGGGAGCGCGACGGCAAGGGGGATCAGCAGGCAAAGCGCCAGCAGCAGGGCAAGAAAGCGTTTCATAGTGACCTCCTTGGGTGAGAGTTGGTCTTCTTTTTGTTCATTATATCATGCTTGTAAATAAAAAACAAGTTCTTGCAGTTTTCCAAAAAGTATGCTATACTAAAATAAAATATCGAAAGAGGGAGGGGAGCGGAATGCTGTCAACCGTGCTCAGCGCGGGGCTTGCGGGTATTGACGGATTTGTCGTCAGCGTGGAATGCGATGCCCAGGAGCGTCTGGAGGGGTTTGATATTGTGGGTCTGCCGGATATGGCGATCCGAGAGGCCAAGGAGCGTGTGCGCACCGCCTCCTATAACAGCGGCTTCCGCTTTCCTTTCTGGAAGCTGACCGTTAATCTGGCACCTGCCGATCGCAAAAAGGAGGGCTCCGGCTTTGACGTAGCTATTCTGGCAGGTATTCTGCGTTGCTCGGGCATCATTCACCATCAGGTGGATCTTTCCCGTGTGTGCCTCATCGGTGAGCTGTCGCTATCGGGTGAGATCCGCGGTGTGCGCGGTGCGCTTTCTATGTGTGTTGCCGCCAAGGAGGCGGGATTGACAGAGATCTTTGTGCCTGCCGTGAATGCCAGAGAGGCTGCCGCGGTAGAGGGGATTAAGGTCTATCCGTTGACCGATATGCGCGCGCTTGTAGATCACTTCAACGGTGTTTCCTTTATCCAGCCGGTGGAGATGGATCGCAGTGCCTTTGCCGATGCAGTGCTGAGCAGTGCGGTGGATTTTGCCGATGTGAGAGGGCAGGCGATGGCCAAGCGTGCTATGGAGATCGCTGCCGCAGGTGGTCACAACATCCTGCTGATCGGTCCACCCGGTACCGGTAAATCCATGCTGGCCAAGCGCTTGCCCACGATTTTGCCGCCCCTCACCTTTGATGAGGCGATCGAGACCACCAAGGTCCATTCGGTGGCCGGCACTCTGCCCGAGGAGCAGTCCTTGCTCTCGGCAAGACCCTTTCGCGCACCGCACCACACCATGTCGGCGGTCAGTCTGGTGGGTGGCGGTGCCAATCCCACCCCGGGTGAGGTCTCGCTGGCGCACAACGGTGTGCTGTTTTTGGATGAGCTGCCCGAATTTCCCAAGACCGTGACCGATACCCTTCGCCAACCGTTGGAGGATAGACGGGTGACCATCACCCGCGCCAGTGGCCGCGTGACTTTTCCGTGCTCATTTATGCTGGTGGGGGCAATGAACCCCTGTCGCTGCGGCTATTTTGGCCATCCCACCAAGCCCTGTACCTGCTCACCTCATGATGTGAAGCGCTATATCTCGCGCATCAGCGGACCTTTGCTGGACCGTATCGACATCGAGGTGGAGCTGCCCTCGCTCTCCTATGACGAGCTGGCTGTCAATGTCGCTCCGGCGGAAAGCTCCGCAGCCGTGCGGGAGCGCGTCATCCGCGCGCGGCGCTTTGCCGCAAGCCGTATGCGTGAGGAGAAGGGGATCTTTTGTAACGCGCAGCTGGATGCGGCGCGGATCCGTAAATACTGTGTTGCCGACGAGGCAGCGACCGCCATGCTGCGCAGTGCCTATGACCGCATGGGGCTCTCTGCCAGAGGCTACGACCGTATTATGCGTCTGGCCCGTACCATTGCCGATCTTGCCGAGAGCGAGCTGATCCTGGCGCCGCATATTGCGGAGGCGATCCAGCTGCGTAGCCTGGATCGCAAATACTGGAGCTGAAAGGAGACCTGTTATGGCTAAAAATCAAGAAAAAATGCCCCGCACTCTGCGGGAGCTGCTGGCGGCATCCTCTGCCGCTTTTGGAACCAAGACTGCCTTCAAGGAGAAGAAGGACGGTGTGTTTCAGGATATTTCCTATACTCGCTTCGGCGAGGAGGTCAAGGCACTTTCCGTGATGCTCGAGGGCCACTTTGCGCCCGGTGACCGTGTGGTCATTTTGGGCAAAAACTCATACCGTTGGGTGGTTTCCTTTATGGCACTTACGGCAATGGGGGCCATTCCGGTGCCTGTGGATGCCGCCGTGCGCCCCAAGGATCTGCAATCGATCGCATCCGAGGCGCAGATCAAGGGTGTGCTCTATGATGCCGATGCACGTGGCAAGCGCCGCGCATTGACCGGCGTTGTTGCCGTTTGCTTCGATAAATATCCTTATCTTCTGGCTGAGGGGAAGCGCAAGATGAATACCGAGGGCTTCGCGCCGCAGCAATTTGAGGCGGATACCGACGATCTTGCCGCGCTCTTCTTTACGCCCGGCACCACCGGTAGTCCCAAGGGCGTTATGCTTTCGCATCGCAATCTGATCGCCAGCGTGGGTAATATCTGCCGTATGATCGATCTGGATGCTGAGGATACCTTCCTTTCGGTGCTGCCGCTTTCTCATACCTACGAGTGCGTTTGCGGCTTCCTGCTGCCGATCTATTGTGGCGCCACTGTGGCCTTTGCCGAGGGGCTTTCGCATCTGCTGCGTAATATGCGCGAGCTGCACCCCACCTTTATGGTCACCATTCCCTTTATTGCCGAGGCGCTGTATCGCAAGTGTTGGAAGCAGATCGAGAAATCGGGGAGAGAGACGCGTGTGCGCCGCTTTATCGCGGTTTCTGACCCCGTTCGGCCACTTTCTGCCCGTCAGGCTATGAAGGAGCGCCTGCTGGCCACCGATCGCGCCTTCTTTGGCGGCTCTCTGCGCCGTCTGCTGGTGCTGGGTGAGCCGATGGCGGCTACCGTACAAAAGGGTCTGCGCCAGTTGGGCGTATTTACTATGCAGGGCTACGGTCTTACCGAATGTGCTGCGCTCGCCGCAATGGATCGCGATGACAGCTACCGTGACGGCTCTGCAGGTCTCGCTTTCCCGGATACGATGCTGGATATCTACAACGCGCAGCCGGATGGCAGCGGAGAGATCCGTTATAAGGGCGACAACGTGATGCTTGGCTATCTGGGCGATCCCGCTCGCACCGAAAAGGCGCTGAGCGGTGGATGGTATTACACCGGTGATATCGGTAAGATCGATAAGGATGGCTTCCTTTACATTCTCGGTCGCCGTCAGAATTGCATCGAGACCGCAGGCCACAAGCTGATCTGCCCCGAATATCTGGAAAGAATGCTTTGCCAGTCTCCCTTCATCAAGGAGGCGGTGGTCGTAGGAACGTTGAACCCCGAGACCCGTGACAGCGAACCGGCAGCAATGCTTCTGCCTGATACCGATTACGCGCTGGAGGTGTTGGGTGTGAATTGCACCGAGGAGGAGCTGGAGGCCGCTATTGATGAGTGGGTGGCCGAGCTGAACGGCGAGCTGGCGCTCTATCAGCAGATCGCCTTCTATGTGCTTTGTGATGAGCCCTTTCCGCGGGATAGCGCCGGCCGAGTGCGCCGTGCCGAGATGGCAAAAAGCTTTGCCAAGCTGATGGCGGAGCAGAGCAAAAAGTCTTAAAAAACACATACCGTTATCGTCATAACGTAAAAAAGAGCCACCGCATCGCGGTGGCTCTTTTGCCTTGCTCAGTCCTCGTCGGAGGGCAGCACGATCATCGCGTGAGCATTGGTGATCACGCTCTTGATGCCGTTCTTGCAGCTGGACTTCTGGGTGTAGCCCTGGGTGCAGGCCAGAATGTTTTGACCGTTGGCAGCAAGCAGGTTGAAGCGGTACTTGCCCGACTTGTCAAAATAGATCTGGAACTTGGGGCACTTTTCCTCGTTGACACTGGAGAGGGTCTGATCCTCCACAGCGGCGATGGGGGCGTTTACACCAACGCTGTCGATGCCGTTGCGGCAGGCCTTCATCGTGCTATACATCTGGGAGCTGGCGATGACCTGCGTATTGCCGGCGTGTACGTTGAACATGTAGCGACCGTCGTTGGCGCGCTTGATGGCAAACTGTCCCTTGCCCTTGATGGCATCCTCGGTGATCTCATCGGCGGCAACCTTCTTGGCAGGGGCGGGCTTTGCAGCGGGCGCGGCTTTTGCAGCGGGAGCAGCCTTTGCGGCGGGAGCAGCCTTTGCGGCAGGAGCGGCCTTCGCGGCAGGCTTCTTTTCGGCGGCCTTTGCAGCAGGAGCGGCCTTTGCGGTAGAAGTAGCCTTTGCGGCAGGCTTCTTCTCGGCAGGAGTTGCCTTTGCGGCGGTTTTCTTCTTATCGGTTGCGGGCATATCTGTGTCCTCCTATATCTTCGTTATTTTCATTGTAACACGAAAAAACAGAAAATGCAACATTTTTTGACACGGGAAATGCAAAAAATCTCCCGGAGCAGTATGATAACATACTATTCCGGGAGATAGTGGCTTTATGCAAGCTCGTTTTTATCCGAAATGGGCAGAAGCCAGGTTTTGGTACCCTCGCATTGCGGATACACGTCGGTGGCATAGTTGCGGATCATTTCTCTGGTAATGGGGCTCCATTCCGGGTCGCTGTAGCGAGGCATACCGGTTTTGGGATGCACGTAGGGTACGGGCCAGAGCACCACGGGGGCTTTCGCCGTGTCGTAGAGCTCAGGAGTACCGCCGCCATAGCCGTGATGCGCCACCTGAATGACATCGCTTTCCAGCAACGTGCCGTACTTTGCCACCAAAATGGCGCTCATAGTGTCGCTGGCATCGCCGGGGAAGAAGATCTGCTCGCCTGCGGCGCGGGCAAGGAAGGCAAGGGAGGTGTCGTTGAAGGTGCGCAGAGGGCGAGGCATGATATAGTCCTCGTAGGTGAAAAGCTGATCCATATCAAGTCCCACAAAATGGAAGCGCTGACCGGTGCGCGCCTTGATCACATCCACTTCGCCAAAAAGGGCAAGGGTGCGGCGGAAATTGCGCACGAAGCCTCGTACAAACTCATCACCCATTTCGGTCATACGGCTCTCGCCGGGGAAGTTATAGATCACGCGCTTCAGGGTCACCTTGTCGCCGTGCTTACGGGCAAAGGTGTAAAAGGCGCCGATGTGATCCACGTGGGCGTGGGTGAAGAACCAGGCAGAGATGATGATCTCGCCACCCTCGGCAAGGGAGACCAGCTTTTCGTAAAGGGCGTCGGCGATGGGCTCGGTGTTCCAGCCGCCGTCAATGATCACAAAGGAACCGTCCGAGAGACGGTAGATATAGCTCATACCGCAGTCTACAACATCATTGAGGTGATCGTTCATCTGTACAAAGCAGGGGGCAACACCGGTCTTTTTGCCGTCGGAGATCACTCCCAAGGGTGCGAGCTTTGTGTCAGCAGTGGGCTCCACCACGGCGCGGAGCACGTTGTCGTGCTCGGAGTAGGTCACGCTGATAACGACCTCCTCGTTATAATAGAAGGAATGCGTGCCCTTGCCCATCACCTCGGTGCAATGCTTGCGATAGCCTGCATCCTCCAGTACCTTGCAATAGGTCTCGAACTCCTCCATGGAGGAGCGGTCGTGATACATCAGATAGGCATTTTCGCCGGCATCGTAATAGGCGACGGGTCGTGGCGGCGTGGGAACGCCATCGGTGATCCAGCTTTGCTTTTGCAGACAAAGCTCGGAGGCACCTGCACAGGTGCGTGCGTTAGCGGCGGCGCTACGGGCTTCGTTACGGTAGCGCTGCGCATCGTTACGGTATCGCTCGCACTCAGCTTTGGTTGCATCCAGCTCTGCGCGGAGCGCTTCTATCGCTTCGCTGAGGCGCTTGATCTCATTTTCCATTTCTGACTCCTTATTCCAGATTGGCAATGAAGCGGTCGATCATGCGGAACAGACGTTCGTAGCCGGCATCATTGGGGTGTAGACCGTCCACGGTAAAGGCCTCCTTGATGGCAGGTACACAGGGTTGAATGCCGGACTCTGTGCGCAGATCCAGCACAGGGAAGGCGAAATATGCGGCATTCTTACGGATGGCGTCCGCATAGTCATCCAGAGACCAGTAGCCATCGCCCTTGTAGCGGGGCTCGGGCTTGGTGCTGCGGTGCAAAGGCGTGAAAAATACGATACGTGCGGTGGGATATTTGTTAATGAGGTCTACCGACAGGGTGTAGAGCGCACCCCAGAAGGTGTCGGGAGTCTTATCGCCCCAGTGGCCGAAGCGGGCATCGCCGTGACCAAAGTCGTTGGTGCCACCAAAGACGCAGATCAGATCGGCGTTCTCGGGCATTTCTGTGACACGGCTCACGAAATCCAGATCCCATCTGGGGCTCTCGGAGGGGGTCGTCTGCTTGGCTATGCGCGTGCCGCCGATGCCGAAATTGTGCACGGTCGCCTCGGGGTGAGCAGCCTTAAACAGCGAAACATAGCATTTATCCTTTGTGCTGGCACCTGCACCCTCGGTGATGCTGTCTCCTAAAAAGCAAACGGTCTTTCCGTTCAGTTGCATGACATATACCTCTCTTTTTTTAGATCGGGGCAACCCCCGTTAAGTGTATTGTAGCTTGTTGCCGCGTTTTTGTCAATAAAAAAAGCAAAAATGGCCGGATTTTCGGTTTTTTCTATACCGTTTGGGCACTTTTTAAAGGATAAAGCAAAAAAACACCTCGCAAAAGCGAGGTGTTTTTGTTTTGCTTATTCTGCAGCAACAGCAGGAGCCTCAGCAGCCTCAAGGTGAATGTGAGAAACGACCCACTTGACCATCTTGATGCCAAGCCAGAAGCTATAGATACCAAGGGTAACGATAGTCAACAGGAACCACTTGATGTACTGGCCGAACAGCTGACCGCCGGTGCCGTCAAACTTGACCTTGCGGCCGTCGATCGTGGTATGCTTTACATACCAGTTGATCAACATGCACATAGCCCAGGGCAGACCCAGACCAAGAGTGAAGGTGCAGAGAAGACCGGTCAGAATTCCCATGCCGATGAGGCCCAGAAGGCCACCAGTGAACTTAGACTCCATAGTTGTAATCCTCCAAGTTGTTGTTTTTAGCTGATACCAGCTACTTTTAGTATAGCGCAAAACAAAACATCTGTCAATACATCTGTCAAGATTTATCGAAATTTATTTTTGTACAAAAAAAGAAGGGACCCCGATCGAGGTCCCTTCTTGCGGAGGTTACGCAGCAGCTCCAAGCAGAAGCAGGAAAAGAATGGGCAAGAAGCTGGTTACAAAAGTAACAACCCAAGAAACGATCGCGGTAATGCCGCACGCCCGGGCCTTCTTGGGTGTTTCCTTACGCATCAGCGGCCAGTAAATGATGCCGAACAGCGGAATGAAAAAAGAAAGGATGCAAAGACCGATGCTGACCTTGTCCTCTTTCATGACAGAGGTGGAGCAGCCGCAGTTGGTACACACAACGGCATCGTCAACCAATTCTTTCCCGCATTGAGTGCAGTTTTTCATATGTTTTCTCCTTTCTGTTTATTTGTGTTTTGCAAAACACTTATGTATACATTATATAATGCGAAAGTCTACTTGTCAAGGGTTTTTCGGCCTATAATTTATACATACTATAATGTAGAGGTGAGAGTATGAAGCTTCGCATCCTGGATATTCTGAAAGAAAAGGGGAAAACAAAGTACTGGTTATATATACAGCTGGGCCTCAGCTATCAGAATTTCAATCGGATCGTTAACAACGAGACGGGTGGCATCAAATTTGAAAATCTGCAGGCGATCTGCGATATTCTGGAGTGTACACCTAACGATCTGTTTGAGGAATATTATCAGAAATAAGAGCAAGGGCGGCTCCCATTTGGGAGCCGCCCTTGCTCTTATGCTGTTGCCGCATCTTCGGCATTTTCCTTTGCTTCCTCTGCGGCCAGTCGCTTGAAGGCGGCGCGCATCAAGCAGTAATCCGCAATGACGGTCAGTAAGCCGAACAGCCACGCAGCAGGGTTGGAAAAGCAGACAATGGTGAAGCCGATGGATTGATCCACAACGGCTGCGGAGGTCAGCGCCACCACCAGCAGCGCCACGCCGCCGCGCCCTGCGATCTCGGTGAAGCCGGAGACCATCGACCAGGTGGTCCTACCCACCGCCTGCAGCACACTTTTGAACACGATCAGCGCGGAGAGGACAAAGGTCATTGCCGTGTTGATCAGAATGTAGGTGTAGGCGTAATCGACCACGATGGGATCGACCGACGCGCCCGCGATCAGACGGATAAAGAATTTACCGAAGGGCAGTAGGATCAGCGCTGCGATCACACACCACGCGCAGCACATCAGCATCGTTTTCTTGCTACCGTCCAGGATCCTTTGGTGCTTTTTGGCACCGTGGTTCTGTGCGGCAAAGACCGAAACGGCAGAGCCAAAGGAAAGCAGGGGCTGGGTGAGGAAGGTCTCGATCTTGGAGCCGGTCACCTGCGCGGAAACATAGAGATCGCCAAATCCGTTGGTAACGAATTGTACGATGACCGAGCCGATCGACAGTACCATATTGAGCAGCGCCATGGGAATACCGATGCGCAGCAGATCCTTATTCATAATGCCATCGTGAGAAAAGTGCCGTCTGCGCAGGTGCAGAGCAGGGTGCTTCTTTCTCATATAAAGGATGCAAAGCAAGCCCGAGATGAGCTGAGCGATCACGGTGGCAAGCCCCGCACCGGCCGTGCCCATACGGAAGGCGGTGATGAAGACGATATCCAGAATGATATTTACTACGCAGGCGACGATCAGAAAATACAGAGGCGTCCTGGAGTCTCCCAATGCGCGGATGGTGTTGGAGAGCAGGTTGAAAAGCGCGGTTGCCACAAGTCCCGCAAAGATCCAGACCACGTATTGATAGGCAGGCTCAAACAGGTTCTCGGGGGTGCGCAAAAGGGTAAGCATCGGGCGTGCCAGCAGCACACACGCGATTGCCATCAGCACCGAGATCACGGCGGAAAGCTTGATGGCGACGGCAAAGGAGCGCTTGACTCGCTCCTCGTCCCCCGCGCCCACAAAGCGCGCCGTTACGGCGGAAAAGCCTACGGTCAGCGATTGGATGGCACCGCTGGCAAACCAGACAAGGCTGCCCGTGGAGCCGACCGCCGCATAGGCCAGGCTATCAATGGTACGGCCGACGATCACCATATCCGCAATATTATAGAATTGCTGGAAGAGGTTACCGATCAGAAACGGAATGGTAAAAAGAAGGATCTGCTTTGCGGGGGAGCCGGTGGTAAGATCTCTTTTCATGGGAATATCACCTTCTTTATTGGACTTCATCCACATTATAGCACAAAGAGGCGGCTTGTCAAGCGCCGACGCCAAAAAATAAGGGGCTCCCTTAAGGGAGCCCCTTACGTGATAGATACGAGGTTATTTCAGAGTGGCGGCAAAGGGTAGCGTCTCGCCGCCGTTGTCGGCGCTCCGGCGCATCCGCTCAATAAGGCGGATGGTGGTGGCGGCGCTGGTCGCAGGGTTCTTTTCGTTTTTGATACTGCCCGTTACCACGTCGCAGAAGTAATCCAGCTCGCCCTGATAGCCGCTGATCTTCTCCAGCGGAATGACCTTGTTTTCGCTACCGTCCTTGGGGTAAACGGTGAGCACGCCGCCCTCGTAGGCAACGGTGGCCTGCTCAAACTCCACGCGGCAGTCCGCGCAGAACTTGGTGCCGGTCAGGGTCCAGTCGCCAATGGCGGTGATGGGGGCGCCGTCATAGAAGAAGGCGGTATGCACCGTGTCGTGGATGCAGACGCTGGAGCTGGTCCTGCAGCTGATCGCCTGCGGCTCTCCGAACAGATAGCGAATGATATCCACGTCGTGGATGTGCAGATCTGTGATACAGCCGCCCGAGCGCTCGGGGGACATGAACCAGTTTTCCCAGCCCCAGATGGGCGGCGCGCTGAGGCGGCAGAAAAATCCGCCCAGTACCTTGCCGTAGCGGTTTTCCTCGATAGCTGCCTTGATGTAATCGAACGCGGGGTAAAAGCGCAGGCACTGGCCGATCATCAGCTCCTTGCCGCTCTCACGGGAGGCCTGCAGCATCTCGTCGCAGTCCGCCGCCGTCAGGGACATGGGCTTTTCACACATGACGTGATAGCCGCGACGGAGCATATCCGAGGCGATCTTGCTATGCAAAAAGGTGGGGACGCAGAGATCCAGAAAGTCGATCTCCTCCTTTGCCAGCATTTCGTCAAGGTCGGTGTAGAAGGTGATATGCTCCTCCAAATCCGCCTTGCCGTCGTCGATGTTGATCTTGATCTTGCGATCGAATGCCTCGGGGTCAATGTCATAGGCGCAGACCAGCTGTGCCTTGCCCAGCTTTTCCAGGTTGGCGTATGCCTTTCTGTGTGCCTTGGCGATGCCGCCAAAGCCGATCAATCCTACTTTCAGCATGATCGTTCTCCTTTATCTTAAGATCTTTTTCAGATAGTCCAGCGTTTCGATGATGTCCTTGGTCTGCTGCTCGCCGCTGATCTCGCGCTCGATGATATAGTTGCCCGTGTAGCCCACTGCCTGCAGCCGCTTTGCCACCTCGGGGATATTTGCCATACCCTCGCCCACCTTGACCTCCTTGCCGAGGGCGCAGCCGTCGGTGGGGTAAAGTCCGTCCTTGATGTGGGTATCCATCACGTATTTGCCGAACACGGTGATGGCATCGGCAGAGTTTGCCTTGCCGTACAGGATCAGATTGGCGGTGTCCATGTTGATGCCCACGTTGTCATAGCCGATGGCCTCGATGTAGCGCAGCAGAGTAACGGGGGTCTCCTGACCCGTTTCAAAGAGGAAATTGACGCCCTTTTTCTGGCAGGTCTTGGCAATATAGCGCAGGGCGGCGAGAACATCCCGATACTGGGGATCGTTCATATTCTCGGGCAGAAATCCCGCGTGGGTCGCCACACGGCTGACGCCGAGTCTGACCGCGAAATCCACGCCCTGCAGGATCTCCTCGGTGCGTTGCATGCGGTAGGCAGCGGGGACGATACCAAGGGTGGAGGGTCCGCCCGTAAAGTTCCATTCCTTGGGGCCGGACCAGCCTGCCCAAAGGGTGGAGATCTCAATATCGTATGCCTTGGATGCCGCCAGCAGCTCTGCGGCCTTTTCCTCGGTGTAAAGGGACATATCCCATACGGTGACCTGGCAGCACTCGCAGCCAAGCTCCTTGGCCTTTTTGAATTCCGCGGCAACGTCGGTCTCGGGGCGCAGGCAGATCAAAACGCCGATCTTGTTCATAGTAACCTCCTGAAATGATACAAATTTTGGATTTCGCATTGACAATTCTATTATACGGCGTTAAAATGAGCTTGTCAATCACACATTCTTGCGATTTGTGCGATATTTTTGCGAATGGAGAAAAAACGTGAGCCGTTACGAAAATCATCATCTGGAGGATCGGGCGCTGCCCTTTATCTATAAGCAGAGCGTTGCGCCGCCTACTTACCGTATGCCGGGCTCCTCCAACTGGCATGAAAATATCGAGCTTTTGTACGTGACACGGGGGAGCGGCGTGATCTCCAACAACGGGCAGGTGCTTTCCGTGGGCGCGGGGGACGTGGCGGTGATCAATGCCAATCATCTGCACACCCTGGCGGCGGATGAGGAGCCGATGGCCTATCGGTATCTCATCGTGGACCGTGCCTTCTGCCTTGCCAACGGCTTTGATACCAATGCCATCCGTTTTGCACCGCTGATCCGCGACGACGGTCTGCGGGTGCTGCTGGAGGAGCTGCATGGGGCTTACGGCATAGCGGCGGAGGCTCCTTATCGCACGCTGCAGATCCGCACTGCGGTCCTGCGGCTGATGGTCGCGCTTTGCAACGGGTACGGCACGCCGTCTCAGCGCTCGGAGCAATCGGAGGGAAGTGTCGCCCACGTGAAGGCTGCCATCGATTATATCCGCGCCTCCTACGGCAAGAGCTTTTCGCTGGAGGACGTGGCCGCCTTTGTGGGGATGAACAAGTGCTATCTTTCCCGCGAATTTCACAAATACACGGGCTACACCTTTGTGGCGTACGTCAACCGCACGCGGTGCAAGATGGCGCAGCGGCTGCTGCTTGACGGAGGGCTGAGCATTCGCGAGGTGGGGGAGCGCTGCGGCTTTGAAAGCCCCTCCTATTTTGCGCGCAGCTTTCAACGATACGTGGGAATGCTGCCCGGGGAATACCGCGCCCAAGGGGGCGGCGAATTGCCCTCAAATGCTTGAAAAAGCGATAACGCTATGCTATAATGATGATAACTGTAAAAAAGGAGAGCGCATATGGCATATGATCTGAAAAAGCACAGACGGCTGATCAACTGGTGGATGACCTGGGAGGATCTGAACTGGCCCAATCACGACGGCCTGGAGCGGATCAAAAGGAGAGCCGAGAAGGCGGCAAGGGCAGAGGTGACCACCGCCATTTTGTTCGGTGCCCATTTCAGGTGGGATTATCTCCCCTATTTCACCCTGCTGCACGATCATATCGCTGCCGTGGCGGAGGAGCTGCACAAGTACGGCATTGAGCTGTACGACCGCCATTCGGTCAATCTCGTTCACCGCTATGACACCCGTGAGGAGATGCGCCACGTGATGCTGCACAGCGGTCCGCATCTGCCCTTTTCTCCCTCCCGTGAGGCGGCCGCCTCCTGGGAATACAAGGGCAAGCGCCTGAATGACTGGCGAATGCTGGACGTGCGGGATGACAGCGTGCTGTATTACCCCCAGTATGCGGCGGAGGGCTTTTGCTACAACAACCCCGACTATCTGGATGCTTATTGCGATTACGTCAAAAATTTGGTGAAGGACACCGGCATCGACGGCCTTGCGGCAGAGGACTCGGATCACTATATGCACTTCATGTCCTGCTCCTGTCCCCATTGCAGAGCCTCCTTCCGTGCGCGCACGGGGCTGGAGCTGCCTCCCATCACCGATCGGAGCTTCTGGGGCAACTGGGCAAATCCTGCCTGGAACAGCTGGATCGATATGCGCTACGATACGGGTAAGGAGTTCCTTCGCCGTGCGTCGGAGGTGCTGCCCGAGGGCTTCCCCCTGACCACCTGCGGCGCCAACAGCGCCTCCTATTCGGTGGTGGGCAAGGCCTGCGATGCCCGCGTGTTCATCGAGGGCGGCAGTAACTACGTGCATTCCGAGATGAGCGGCAACACGCCCCCCTACAAGCACGATCCCGTCACCGCAAACGTATCTATCCCCGACCGCATGGTGAGCTTTTCCCACCATCAGGCGGTGGCAAGGGAGAACGGCATCCGCTCCTTCTCCACGGGCTACGGCTTCACCGAGCCCTCGGCAAATATCATCTGGGCGGTGAACAAGGTACTGGATACCGATTGTTTGTTCTCCACTCTGAAGGCGCGCCTGGGGCTGCCCGATCATATGCTGCGGGAGCTGCCCGACGAGGCGGACGTGATCGGCAGGGCCTTCGGCTTTGAAAAGGCGCATCCCGAGCTGTTCGGCGGCGAGTCGATGGGGCAGGTGGCGGTCTACTTCTCGGGGGAGACCCGTGACCACACCTTCTTCGGCAATCTGCGCCGCGGATACTATCCGGATTATGCCGGTACCCTGCGCGCCCTGTTTGCCGCAGGCATCGGTGCGGATACCGTTTTTGACATCCCCGAGGACGCGAAAAAATACGCCGTTACGGTGCTTTCCAGCGTGGTGCTGCTTGACCAAAAGCTGCAGGACGGTATCAGAAATTACGTTAAAAACGGCGGCAGAGTTCTGATCTCGGGCCCTACGCCACTCCCCGAATGTGAGAGCCGCTGGCAGCTGCCAAGTGCTCCCGAGCCGGAACAGCCGGAGGACTTTTTTGACACCATCGCCTACGGCGTCTGGCATAAGAATGCCGACTGGGTGTTGCATACCGAGGTGCCTGCCTGCGATGCCCCCTCTGTATGGAAAAGGGTGGCAGACGGTATCTATTATAACCCCAAGCGCATCAGTGAGGGGGCAGGAGAGGGCATGGTGGAGCTTTGTGAGAAATACGGCAGGAGGTCGCCCGTCCGTGTGACGGCCTCACAGGGCTATCTGATCACCGCCTTTGAGACCGAAAAGGGCTTTATCCTGCACCTGCTGGCAGGGGATTACGACACCGATATCGATCACCACCTGGACGAGATCCGCTTCCACCGCAGTCGTGTGAATTTTGTGAACAAGGCGGAGCCCGTGGGCATTTCCCGCGAGGTGCTGGTGGCATCCGAAATTTCTCCCAGGGTATTTACCCCCTTTAACGGCGAGGAGAGTGCCGTTTGCCGCGAGGCAAAGGGCTATCGGATCACTCTGCCCGAAAAAACCGCATACGCTATCCTTTATTTTGAAAAATAAGCAGAAAAAAGCTCCCCAAAATGGGGAGCTTTTTTGTTTTACCAAAGCACGTTCTCGGACAGCTCGGAAATGTCGCCGTCCTTGAAGCCGGCGGCGGCAAGATATTTTTCTACCCGTGCGCGAGCATCGCCGTAGCCGTTGTGCGCATCCGAGCCGTAGGTGACGGGGATGCCCATTTCAAACAGCTCGCGCAAAAATTCCGCATATTGGCAGCGGAATTTCTCGGTGGCCTGCGCGGTGTGGAAGAAGTGGGAGTTGCATTCCACATACTTGCCGTTTTCCTTCAGCGCGGCGGCAATATCCGTGTTCATAGAGTGGGAGATGACCGAGAAATCCTCATACCAGAGCCCCTTGCCGTGGTACCAGGGGTGACCGAGAATGGTCACGCGCTCATCGCAGGCCAGCCACAGCTGCTGACGGTACCACTCCTTGATGCAAGCATCCATATCGGTGGAGTTTTGCGCCGATTTCGGCACGTCCACCCGCCAATGGGAGGCACCGATGGCATAGCGCACGCCCATTTTTTGCAGCTCCGCCTTGGAGGCGGCAAGCTCGATCTCGTAGGGGGTGTCCTGCGCAGGGGGCAGATAGCCCTCTCTTGTGCCTGTCCCGGCGATATAGTCAAACTCGGGCTTGGCAATGGGGGTCAGCTCCACGCCCAGCACCAGGATCGGATAGGTCTTTTGTGCCTCGGTCACGCCTGCGACCGAGCTTTTCAGATCCCCGAGAAATTTCTCGTCGTTGTAGTTGGCGTGGTCGGTAATGCCCACCAGGCGCAAGCCCTGCGCCTTGGCATTCTCGGCGATGGTGGCAAGAGGGGTGTGGGCATCGTAGGAATGCTCACTGTGAATGTGCCAATCGGAATGGATCATAATAAATTCCTCCATAAAGCAGTTGAGGCTTGGACGAGAGCCCTTTTTCGTATTGATTATAGCACATCCCGACAAAAAAGTAAAGTCGTATGCAAGGATGCCGCATAGCGGCTTTCCTTATTGTATAAAGGCTGCGAAAAAGATATTTTTTGTTTTGCATTCAGGATCTGAACCCGTGTATTTATTCTTCATCTTCGTATTAGTATCTCATTTCATCAGCTCGTCGGTCAGACGAATGATCTCGGGAGCAAGCTTTTTGCGCTTTGCCTTTACAATGGCGCTATAGATGGGATAGGCAAGGCTTGCAAGGATACCGCCGACGATGCCGACAGGAACACCAATAACCAGTGCCATAGTTTCTCCAATACCAAGAGCTTCAGAAAAATCGGTCATAATAAGACTCATTCCAAAGCCAAGTATGAGCGCACCTATGATACCAAATACAATTGCGACCGCTTGCGCCGTATTCGTTACGCTTGCATCAAGTCGGCGCAGGCGAGCCATCTTGTCCTCGACTGCGGTCGGTGCGGTATATTTTTCGCGGATGCGCTTCAGCTCCGCCTGCTCCTTGGCGGAGTAGGTATAGGTAAATCCGCCGTTTTTTTGATTGTTATTATCCATTTTCATCCTCTGCTTTTAATTGTTTGAGTTTCTTCGTACCGACTACTATCATATAAATTGCCGTTGCGACTATCAAAAGCGAGATAGCACCACCGGTTGCGCCGAGCATCCATTTCTGTGTAGTAGCCGTCATCGTTCCGTCACCGAATGTGGTAAGCATCGTGGATTCAAGTGTCAGCATCGATACAAGTGCCGCCGCCAAGCTGATCGCCTTGGATGCAGAAAAGACGGGACTGTTATACTTTCTATATTTTATGACATTGACAATAGCAGTAGTTAGCGCCGTAAATGTGTACGCCGCCATCGCAATTGCCGTGATCATATGATGCTGGAAGGTTCTGTTCCAATAGACCATAAAGAAGATTATTAAAGCGATCGCGAGGTTCATCATAAGAAACACGATGCCGCAGGCACGGTATTTCACAAGCTCTGTCTGCATTTTTTCTCCGGGTGTGTATTTGCTCGTGTGTCTGACCAAAAAGAAGCGCATCACGCCGAGGCAGATATAGTACGCGCCAAGTGAGTAGAACCAAAAGGTATGATGGTAAAATCCAAGCCACAGCTGAAAGATCCCGTACAATGCGTTCCACGCAAGCGAGCCGTAGAGCGATACGTTTACACGCAGGCGGGTATCGTCTTGCCATCTTCTTGCATATTTATTTTCATCCTTGAAGGTTTTGAAGAACTTGATCAGGTACGGAATCTTGAAGCACCACACCGTCAAGGTGTAGGCAGCAAGAACGTAGGATATTATTGCAATAACCGACTCCGTTCCGACAAACATCATTGAACAAACGAGAAGAGCGGTGGAAATCGGAACAAGCAGGATCATGATAGCAATATGCGGAAACAGCAGAGCTTTACCGAGTTTCTTCCAATCCATACTCAGTCCTCCTGATCTTAACAGTAAACGTAGTGCCGACACCGATCGCACTTTCCACGCCGATCTCGCCCTGCATAATATCAACCACTCTTTTTACAAGAGGCAATCCGAGTCCGTTTCCTTGCGTTGCGTGCGAGGTGTCACCTTGATAGAACTTTTCAAAGATATGCGCGCCAACCTCTGCACTCATTCCGCATCCCGTGTCGGTTACTTTTACGGTAGCGTACTTCTCGTCTGCCATAAGCGTAAGCGTGACCTTGCCGCCCTCCTCGGTAAACTTGAAGGCATTGGAAAAAAGGTTGTTCCACACGAGCGAGAGAAGCTCCGCATCGGCAGAGACGTGCACACTCTCGGCAATATCGGTTTCAATTTCAATATTCTTTCGCTCCCACGTGCTTTCGTATTGCAAGAGGCTCTCACAAAGCTGCTCGCCGAGGTCGAAGGTGGTGAGATTCGGATAGATCTGCTGATTCTCTAACCGATTGAGCTTGAGAATATTCGTCATCATATCGGCAAGACGGCGCGAGGCATCGGTAATTGCCTTTGCGTATTCCACTCTTTTTTCTTCGGGAAGGTCGGGAGTTTGCAAGAGCGTTCCGTAGTTCTGCATCACTGCAAGAGGCGTTTTCATCTCATGGGACACATTGGCAATAAAATCGGTGCGCAGGGTTTCCACGCTTGAAAGCTCCGATGCCATCTTATTGATACATTCGATTATTTCATTAAAGCTATCATCGGTAGCAAATTTTGAGATAGGCTCAATGCGAACGCTGAAATCTCCCTCTATCATTTTAGAGGTCGCATCGGTAATTCGCTTTACGGGGCGTTCTACCGTGAACTTACGGCGAACATAATCAACAATTGCCATACCTATACTCAAAAGTATTACGTTGAGCATCGTAATTTTGGCGGCAACCGTGATTTCCTCCTGTGTGAAATCACGACCAATAGAGCCTTGCAATATGTTGATAAACAACATAATACAGCAAGTGGTTACGAAGGCGGCAAGTAAAAAAAAGACGAAGAAATTACTGATTGTGCCAAGGACGGTTTTCGTTGTATTACCTTTTTTCATTTGATCACCGCCTTGTATCCAAGCCCGTGAACGGTCTGAATCTCAAAGGAGTCGCACTCCGAGAGCTTTGCGCGGAGCTTGGTCATATACACGTCAACCGTTCTCGTGCTTGTTTGCGTATCCACATCCCAAAACTCGTCCATCAGCTGTGTGCGCGTGAAGGTCTTTTTCGGATAGGACAAGAGCTTATAAAGCAAATCAAATTCTCTTTGCGTAAGAGAAATTTCCTCGTCACCGAGCATAGCGGTACGCTCATCGGCATCCATCACGAAATTGCCGACCTCAAGGCGACGGCTCGATGCGATCTTGGAACGACGCAAAAGCGCGCCGATGCGCAAAAATAGCTCGTCAAGGTCGATGGGCTTGGTCATATAATCGTCGATACCGATGCGGAAGCCTCTCTGCTTGGACGCGAAATCGTCGCGGGCGGTCATAAAAAGAATGGGAATGTCGTTATTGAGTGAGCGCACGGTCTTAGCAAACTCAAAGCCGTCAATGTGCGGCATCATAATATCCGAAACGATACAGTCGAAGGTGGTCTTATACATTTCATCGTAGGCACTTTCCGCATCAAGACAACCGACTGCATCATATCCGCTATTGTTCAGAAAAGAGCAAACGCTGCGGTTCAGATCTCTGTCGTCCTCTACAATTAAAATTTTGAACATATTTCCATCCTCCAAAGACTATATTCTCATCTATGAAATTTATTATAGCATAGAAATGTTAAAGTTTTGTTTGTGTTTTCGCCTTTTCCGAAAATTTCTCGATATGCTTTGGCTTTTGGGGACTTGGTTTGAACAACGCCAATGCCTGAAATACTTTTGTGCTAAGAGGATCTTGCTGCATACGTTCCGCGAAAGCTTTTTGAAAGATTTCTGATTTCAATAGCGTTCAGTTTTTACTCCTTAGTTTATCTATAAACGCAACACAAGCGAGCCGCATTTTTACGTCTCGCTTATGTTGTTTATGCTTTTTATTTTTTCTTTGCTGCATCAATGCGAGCATCTGCTGCCGCTTTGCGCTCGTTCGCCGCCGCAATCTGAGCATCACGCTCAGCCTGCATTTTTGCCTGTCTTTGCGAGGGAGACATCTTTGCTTCTTCCCAATTTGCTTTTGCCTCTGCCTTTGCCGCGGCAAAGTTTGCCTTGTCGACCTCGTGCTGCGCCTTGGTGCTTTCCTTCATGTCACCGAATGCCTTCTTAAAAAATGCCTTAATTCCCATAGTAATTTATCTCCTCCTTATTGCTTGTTCATAATCTTGTCGCTGAGACTGAGAATTTCGGCACCGTACTTTTTCTTGCGGGCGTTTAGAATACCTTTATAAATAGGATAGGTGAGAAGCGCCATACCAAGCCCTACAACACCGATTGCAATTCCGGGGACAAGTGCGCTGGTGATGCCGATGGTCGCGCCGATATCTGTCATCACAAGGCTCATACCGGCCCCCATGATGATGGCGGAAAAGCTTCCGAATACGTATGCAAATACGTTTGCGGGGCGCTTTACCTTTGCGTCAAGCTCGCGAAGCGCGTCAAGCTCCGAGGGGGTCTTTTCCATATACTGCGTGCGGATCTTCTGTGCCATAAACTGCTGATCGTTCTTGTTCATTATAAATTACCTCTCTGTTTTGTTTTTTTGATTTTGTGACTGTATCATACCAAGCGTTTGTTTTTAATTGTTTTGTGAAATGTTTGCGTTTTGTTAATCCTGAATTTTTTAGGATTTCATGATTTCTTCGGACAAGCGAAGAATTTCGGGTGTTAGCTCTGCCTTGGTTTTGCGTGCGATACGACGGTATATCGGGTAGGCAGAAATCAAGAACCGACAGTCATAAAAAGTGCCGAGGCCCACGCCGCTTTGAAAGCAGAGAACAAGATGAAAATCTGCAACTATACAAAAAAGATACGAGAAACACCGAAATGTTCTCGTATCTTTGCAATGCCCGTTACCAAAAAACGACAAGAGGCTTTAGTGAAAAGTGAAGAGTGAAAAAGTAAAAACGACATCCTTCTGTCGAAGATTGTCGTTTTTTGGCCTACCCGAAAGGGTATTCGCGCGACGCGCGAAAATTCCCACGCTTGCCGCCGCCTCGCAAGCGGGCGTCGCTCTGCGCGGGGAAACCGAACCTTCGCGCTTTGCCGGCAAAGCGCAAGCTTCTTTCCAAAGAGTAGGCCAAATCAAAAGGGCTCCGCTTTTGGCGGAGCCCTTTTGATTTGGCCTACCCGAAAGGATTCGAACCTTCGACCTTCAGAGTCGGAGTCTGACGCGCTATCCAGCTGTGCCACGGGTAGATATTATGAAACGTTGCTACTGGTGGACCCGAAGGGGATCGAACCCTCGACCTCTGCGTTGCGAACGCAGCGCTCTCCCAGCTGAGCTACGGGCCCGGGTCATTTTGCAACATCAGTATTATAACACAGTGACGGTTACTTTGCAAGAACTTTTGCCAAAAAATCTCACGACACAACTCGACTTTCACTTCTTTGCTTTTTTATGCGGTATAAAAAAAGAAAAACGTAGCATACTATCCCTTGTGAAAAGGAGTTTTTCCTTTGCCTAAAATTTTTTTCAAAAAGGTCTTGACAATCGCTTCCAATTCTGTTATAATACCCCTTGTTCAATATTGCGGTGTCGCCAAGTGGTAAGGCAACGGACTCTGACTCCGTCATTTCCTAGGTTCGAATCCTAGCACCGCAGCCAAACAGAAAAGCCACCCCTCGTGGGTGGCTTTTCTGTTTGGCTGCGGTGCAGGCTTCGCCTAGCAGCGCGAAGCGCGGCTAGGTTAGAAGAACGCCGTTCGCTTTGCGATGGCGGCGTTCAGCCGCCAAGGCGTTTCTTCTTACAAGCCCCTTGGGGCTTGTGGACGAATAGGCGGCAACGCCGCCGTCCTAGCACTGTTACCCTCGCCCTCGTGGGTGGCTTTTCTGTTTGGCTGCGGTGCTTTTCAAAAATGCTTTTCTACCAGCGAAAATGCCGCGCGGACGCTGTCGGCATAATTCTCGCAAAAAGGATCCTCTAAGGCAAAGGCACCCTTGTAGTTATGCTCCCGCAGGATCTGCAGGCAGCCCGGGATGTCGATCTCTCCCTGTCCGATGACGGTGTCCTTCAGCAAGGTCCCACCTTTGCTGCAAAGAGAGGCGGTGTTGCTTTGCTGATCCACGATCATACGGTAATCCTTTACGTGTACGTGCTTGATGTGCGGTGCAAAGGCGCGGAAGAAGGGAACGGGGGATTCATCCACGAATAACGTGTTGCCCATGTCACCGCAAACGCCCACGTTGGGGCATCTTTTCTGCATCTCGGCAAAAAAGCGGCCGAAATTTTCCACCCCGTTGAAGTACATGCCCTGATCCTCATACAGGCAGGTCAATCCCAGCCCCTCGCAGTAATGTGCCACCTCTGCGGCAGCCTCTGCTACCGGCTCCAGGATCTCGTCAAAGCGCGGCGCATCGGCGGGAAGGGGCATCTTTAAAACAAGCGTATGGTGCAGATAGGGCGCGCCCAGGGCAGCCGTCATATCGGCATATGCCTTCAGCTCATCGATTGCCTTGGCGTTTTTTTGCAAGGTGCTGTCGGGTGCCACAAGCGTGGTCGCCACCGAGTAGCAGGAAACAGAGAGCCCGTGTTGGTGCAGGACCTCCCGCGCCCTTGCTGCCGCTTGCACATTGGGAAGGGTCGGTGAAAACGATTCCTTGCCCGCCTTATCAAACAGCTCTACCGAGGAAAAACCAAGCGCAGCGGCTGTTTTTGCGGCTTGCTCGATGCCGTATTTTCTGACCAGGGCGAAAAAGCCGGAATACATGGAAAAAAGCAAAGTACACACCCCTTTTTGATGCTTTGCTCTCATTATATCACAGCCCGGAGGCGATGTAAAGGGAGGGGAGCTCTTTTAAACAGATTTTTCCTCGGTGTTGCAAAAAGCGACAAGATGTGGTATACTAATATAAATATGATACAAATCAAAAAGATCGGAGACTTCACGTGAGTACAGAAAAAAAGATTTCCGTGGATGCGGGTGGGGGGAACAGAGGATCCTTTACCGGCAAGATCGGCTTTGTGTTGGCAGCCGCAGGCTCTGCCGTCGGCCTTGGTAACATCTGGCGCTTTCCATACCTGGCGGCGAAATACGGTGGCGGCATCTTCCTGCTGGTCTATATTCTGCTTTCGGTCACCTTTGGCTTTACGCTGATGGTGGCGGAGATCGCTATCGGGCGCAAAACGGGGCAGAGCCCCATCGGTGCCTTCCGGGCGTTGGACAAGCGCTTCACCTTCATCGGTGTGCTGGGCGCCGTCGTGCCGATGCTGATCCTGCCGTACTATTCGGTGATCGGCGGCTGGGTCACCAAATATGCCTTCGGCTTTATGACCGGCCATATGACCGAGATGGCGACCAATATTGGAGAAAGCACATACTTCGGTATGTATATCTCCAACGTCTGGGAACCGATCGGCTGGTTTGCGCTCTTTATGGGCGCTACGGCGCTGATCGTGCTGTTCGGCGTGCAAAAGGGCGTTGAAAAGGTCAGCAAGGTCATGATGCCTGTGCTGGTCGTGCTGATGATCTTCATCGTGATCTACTCCTTCTGCACCACCGACAATGTGTGGGAGGGTGTTGTATACTACCTCAAGCCCGACTTTTCCAAGTTCACCTATATGACGGTGGTGGCTGCCATGGGTCAGCTATTCTACTCGATGTCGCTGGCCATGGGCATTATGATCACCTTTGGCTCCTATATGAAGAAGGATATCAGTATTGAAAATTCCGCACATCAGATCGAGATCTTTGATACCGGTATCGCGTTTCTCGCGGGTCTGATGATCGTGCCTGCCTGTGTTGCTTACGATCCCTCGCAGTTGACCAAGGGCCCCGGCCTGATGTTCGGTGTGCTGCCCAAGGTGTTTGACAATATGTTTGGCGGTGCCTTTATCGGCACGGTATTCTTCCTGATGGTACTGCTGGCGGCGTTGACCTCCTCTATCTCGCTGATGGAAACGGTGGTTTCCACTGTGCAGGATAAGTGGAAGCTGAGCCGACGGGTCTCCTGCCTGATCGTTTTCGGCATCAGCATCCTGTTGGGTGTGCTTTCTTGCCTTGGCTATAGTGCTTGGGATGATATTCTTGTATTTGGCAAATTCGCCATTCTGGATTTCTTTGACTTTGTCACCAATAGCGTGATGATGCCGATCATCGCACTTTGCACCTGTATTTTTGTTTCCTTTATATTAAAGCCCTCCGTGGTCATTGACGAGATCTCGCTTTCGGGCAGATTCCGCCTGAAGGGGATGTTCTCGGTGATCATCCGCTATATTGCGCCGGTCTGCCTTTTGGTGATCCTGGTGTTCGCCATTCTTGAGGGCGTTGGCGTGATCACGGTGTAAGTAATAAAAAAGAGCCGCATTTGCGGCTCTTTTTTTGCGTTAGTTATCGGTAAAAGTCAATGTGGCATCCAGCTTGGCGCTCTCCGCAGCCAGGCGGACCTGATAGCGGTGCCCGTCGGCATTTTGCAGCGTTAATGTCTCGTTTTGCCCTACGGGTATATCGGCCACGTAATTGCCGTCACATAGCACCACGATGCGCAAATTGCCCTCGTGCAGGGTGGTGGAAAGGGTAATGGTCAGGGTGTTGCCCGAGGCAAGGTGGCTGTCAAGCGCATACACGCCACTGAGCTTTTTGATGCGCAGCGTGCGCTTACCGTTCTGGGTGGAGGTGATCGAGCTGACTGCCGAATAGGAGGGAGACTTATCCAGGATCTCCTCCTCAGTCAGCGTACAGAGCGAAATGTCGTCGGGGCCGTTGGTGTCCTCGATCTGCCGACAGGCGGTCAGAAGCAGCGGCAGTAGCAGCAGGATGCAAAGGGCAGGGAGCAATCTTTTTCTCATTGTTTTTTCCTTTCTTCGAAAAAAGTGCAGTCCTCTCACAAAAGAGAGGGCTGCACTTGTGCTTTGCTTATTGTGCCTTGTTGGTCAGTACAAAGTCTACGGCCATATCAAAGGTGGTAGGCTCTGCGGTAACGGGCATGATCTGCTTCATAAAGGCCTCAAGAGCAGCGGCTCTTGCATCCTCACCGTAGCAGATGATCAGCTGTGCGCCGGCACCGTCGCAATCCTCATAACTGCATTTGTCCAGCTTTACGTATTTGATGTAGTATTCGTCATCAGCCAGAGAGTCCATCAGACCCTCCTCGGTGCGCAGGGTTTCGCCGATCAGGATCTCGTAGCAGCAGGTGTAACGAGTGTCCTTGTAAACGTTAAGGTCGTAGCCGGTCTCACGGGAGATGTAGGCAGAAAGCTCGTTGGCGAAATTCTTGCAATCATCAGAGTTCTTGGGGTAGATCATATTGAAGCTATTGATGCTGATGCCGCCGAGAGAAGCCTGGCTGTAGGAGTAGGTGCCCACATAATTGAAGGTGGTCTTCTCGTTCATCACCAGATTCTGGAATTCGCCGCTACGTACAGCAAAGCGGTCGCCCTGCTCCGCAACGATATCGTTCATAAACTTGGTGATCGCGGTCAGCGTACCGGCCTCGCCACCGCCTGCAATAACAAGCTTTTCGCCGTGCATGCTGATGGTGTAGTCCTTACTGCGCATGCCCTTAACGGCCTCTGCGCTCTCGGGGCGGTTGGTGTTGCCGATCAGAATCTCCTTAGCGGTCACAACATCCAAAGGCTCGTTCTCCAGGTCGGAGAAGCACTCCTTGATGATCACATCGGCGCCGATGTTGGCCTTGATCGATTCCACGACCTCGTTTACAGCCGCAAGAATAGCGTTGCTTGCCTTGTAGTCACGGACGATAACGTATTCGGTGATGCCCTCGTCGATCAGCAGATGCTCGGTGATGGCGGGAGTCTCAGCGCCGGCTTCCTCTCCCTCATCGGGGTCGGGCTGATTGCAGGCTGCAAAAGCAGCAAGGCACATGAGCAGTGCCAGACAGAGTGCAAGAATTCTGGTGAGTTTCATCGTTTTTCTCCTTTTGCGTTTGAATTTGAAAAACAGGCTTGCTTATGGGGTGAGCGTGGGGGATGCTGCGGTAAAGGATATATCGGTATAAATGGGATTGTGGTCCGAGGAAAGATGCGCGTAGAGATCCGAAAGGATGCCAACGCGGTTAACGGTGAGAGCCGCGGCGCCGGCGTTGCTGACGTAGATGTGGTCAATGGCAGAAGCGGCATTGGTGGTGCCGTATTTGGGATCTGTATAGATGCCGAGCACTTCGTCAAAGGTCGCGTAGCCGTGATGCGTTGTGGTAGTCAGCTTGACTTTTGCGAGTGTGTTTGCGTTGCTGTAGCTGTTGCCGGCAGTCTCCATGACCGACAGTGCCGTTCCGTTGCGGTTCAAACTGGTGTTATAGTCGCCACCCACCAGGATCGGGATGGCCGCGTTGATGCCGTTTTCGGTGGCAAATGCGGCTGCCTGCTCCGACAGGTGCTCGCGCAGCGCTTTGATCTGGATCCTTCGTGCGGCTTCGTTAACATCTCCGCCCTTCCACCAAAGGTGGGTGGATCCGACCAGCACGAGCTTGCCGGTCGCCTTGACACGGAAGATGCCCCAGGTCACGCCCTTGGATTGATCCTTGGAGGCGCTTTTCAGTGTTTCCTTGGAGAAGGAGCCCATCAGCTCAGGGTACTCGCCGTAGGTCAGAGTGTCAAAGCCGAAGTAGCCGCTTTTCAGCAGCTCCATCGTGCTCTTGCGGTAAAAGAGTGCGGTGTAGGTCTTATAATTGCCGCCGGTGCTTACCGCCACTGCGGTGTATTCGGAGGCGATCATCTGATCCAGCTTCGCGTTGTAGCTGTTGGGGGAGAATTCCTGAGTGCCCAGAACGTCGGGGAGGTAGGTGAGATAGAGCTCAGCGAGCTGCTGGCTCGCTTCCTTGACCGGCGTGGGGCCGTCATCGGTGGTGGGATAACCGTGGATGTTGCTGAACATCACGCGCAGGTCGCCGTCGGTCTCCAGAGGAGCGGAGGCGTTCTCGGCACCGTCGCCCGAGAGCGAAAAGCTATCGTTTATCTGCAACGTTTCGTTGCGGGGGTTGAACATCTGATTTTGCAGCGCCTTCTGTGCTGCCTCGTGGCCGAGCATCGTGGCCGCTGCCACCTTCACGGTCTTGCCGCTCACGGTGATGGCGTATGCGTGCTCGCTTGGCAGGGTGTCACCGCAAAGCGTTGTGCCGATCAGGATCTTGCCTTCGGTGGGGCAATCCTCCTCATCGGTAAGGATGGCGGGGAGATAACCGGTCATGTTGGTGATCTGCTGGCGCAGCAGCACCGCGGTGCGGAATTCATTTACGGTGGGGGATTTCGGCGTGATGATGCTGAAGTCGCTCATAGCAGCGCCGCCGATGGTCAGACCCTCCATACGGTATTCTGCCTCAACAAGGGCGTTGTCTTTGGCGCGAACGGTCAGCTTTGCGCCGTCCTTGATCTCGGGAAGCACGTTTTCAATAAAGTACTTGATGGCCTCCTCGGTGGTCTCCTCTGTGATGCCGCCGATCAGGTAGCAATCACCGTCAATGCCGACGAAATAATCCTGATAGCGCAGCGAGGCGATGGGGGATCGGTAGTCGTCGATCGATACATTGCCCACCAGAATGGTTCCCTTGGAAACGTCACCCGAGCGGGAGGGATCCGGCGCAACGCCCGTTTCCTCCTCGATGGCATCACACAGAGTGGAGAGTGCCACGTTGGAAACGGTATCGGAATCGTATACAATATTACACGTGCCATCCTCAATGATCGTCAATCGCCCGACATTCTTGCACGAGGCGAAGACGGGTATGACCAGAAGAAGGGCCAAGAGAAGCGCAAGAAACCGTTTCATAATAGTCTCCTTTTTGCCCGTATATGCACGCGCATACGCACGGATGCATATTAGTATTAATATTATAACAAAAGGAGAGTGAATTGTAAAGAGTTTTTCGCAAAATCGGCATTTTCGCACAAACAAGCGGCAAACAATTGGAGAAATTGCCAAAAAGAAAGGCGAAAAAGAAGGCATGCGTTGCTTTTTTGGCCGCGATGTGTTATACTTGTGCCGGTGGCAGAGCCACATAGAAAGTGATGGAGAAAAATGAAGGTTTTAGCATTGGGAGACGTTGTGGGCGAGCAGACACTACGTTATCTGGCAGAAAAGCTGCCCGCCGAGCGCCGTGCGCTGGGGGCGGATCTGGTGATCGTGAATGGCGAGAACGTGTGCGATGTCAAGGGGATATCTCCGGCAGCGGCGGATGCGCTTATCGACTACGGAGCCGATATTCTGACCTCGGGCAACCACGTATTTGACCGCAGGGATATTTACGACTATCTGGACAATAAAAAAACGCTGCTGCGCCCCTTGAATTATCCTGCGGAGTGCCCGGGAGAGGGCGCGCGTATCGTGACCTCGGCGGATGGCTGGAAGGTGCTGGTGCTGAATGTTTCCGGCTGCGCCTTTATGGATGCTTTGAACAATCCCTTTGCCTCGGTAGAGCGTGCGCTGGATGATCATCGCGGCAAATACGACGTGGCGATATTGGATATTCATGCCGAGGCCACCTCGGAAAAGCTGGCACTGGCGCGTTATTTCGACGGAAGGATCGGCGTGATATTCGGTACGCACACTCACGTGCAGACCGCTGATGAGCAGATCCTGCCGAACGGCACGGGATATATCACCGATCTGGGTATGACCGGTCCCATCGACGGTATTCTCGGCGTGCGTGCCGAGGAGGTCATTATCAAGAGCCGGACACATATGCCGCGCCGCTTTTCGGTGGCGATCGGTGAAGTCAGGGCGTGCGGTGCGCTTTTTGACCTGGATGCGGTGACGGGACGCTGCAAAAGCGTAAAACGCATCGTTTTCTGATACCGTTAAGGCACTTTTTGCGGCAGCTCGCGGGTTTTGAATGTACAAGAAAACGCAAAAACAGTATGTGTGCAGCTTTTTACGAATTTTTTGAAAAGGATACGGATATGAGTAAGATCAAATTAAAGGGAGGAGCGCTGTTGGCGCCTCTGCCGCCTGTTATGGTCAGCTGCGGCAGCGGCGAGACCGCCAATATCCTGACGGTAGCGTGGACCGGCATTCTCAATACCGTGCCGCCCAAGACCTATATAGCGGTGCGCCCGCGGCGGCATTCCTATGGGCTGATCAAGGAGGGCGGCGAATTTGTGCTGAATTTAACACCTGCAGCGCTGGTCAAAGCGGCTGATTACTGCGGTATGTATACCGGTGCCAAGGTCAACAAGTGGGAGAAATGTCACCTCACACCGGTGGAGGTGGAGGAGGTCTCCGTACCCATCATCGGGGAGTGCCCCCTGTCTCTTTGCTGCAAGGTGACCGAGGTCCGCTCGGAGGGGACCCATGACGTCTTTATGGCGGATATCGTCGGTGTTTACGCCGAGGAAGGGCTGATGGACGCCGGGGGCAAGCTCCATCTGGAGCGCGCCGACCTTTGCGCCTATGCTCACGGAGAATATTTTGCCCTTGGCAAGCGGATCGGCGCCTTTGGATTTTCGGCTGCGAAAAAGAAGAAGAAAACGCCTCCCAAAAATCAAAAAGGGCGGTAACGGTATGCAAAATCGCGTTTTTTGCGATCTGCCCACGTCCGTGATCCTTTGCGGAGAGGCGATCAAAAAATTCACGCGCAAAAAAAGATCCGCACGAACATTTCGTTCGTGCGGATCTTTTTTTGCGGATTTTTTAATAAAACGTAGCAACGGGCTGCTTTGGCTCGGAGGTGCTTGCCACGTCGGTGGCGTAAAGCACGGGGCCTGCAGAGCCGTAGAGCAGATGCTCCTCAATACGGATCTTGGCGGTGATCATCACCCACTCGCCGGTCTTCAGGGCGGTGTCCTTTTCGAAATTGCAGACAAGACCGCTGAAGGCGATATCATCGGCGCAGCAGGTCATCACGTGACGGCCGACCACGATGGCTTTTTTGCCAAGCTGGCGATCTCTTGCCACCATGCCGCGGAATTTTACGGTCTTGCCACCCCAGTTTGGCATCTCATCTGCCAGATCGCGGTAGAAAAGTGCATAGTCCTCATCGGCGATGGTGACCACGGGGGCGTTCACGTCAAAGGGCAGGGGATCCTCGATCTCATCGTATTCCAGCTCCCCCTCGGGGGTCTCATAGGCGATGGTCGCGCGACGGCTGACACCGCGCACCAGCTTGTGGAGCGCTTCCTTATCCGCATTCTCACCACGGTTGAAGATCACCGTTTCCGCGCCCTGCAGCTTGTCAAACACAAGAGAGCGCATATTGGCGTTATATTGCAGAATGGTGGAGGCATCCGCGATCAGCAGCTGCTGGAATACATACCAATCCTCGGGCAGTGCCTCAAAGAGCTTGTCGATCTGCCACATGCCGTTATACTCGATCATTACACGATCCACCACGTGGTGGGCGGTGTAATCGTAGAGCAGCTCAAGGGTCAGATCCTCGGGGCGCTCAATGACCATCTGCTTCACGTTCTGACCGTAAAAACGGGTGGGATCGTACTCCTCCACACCCTCCTCACAGACGATCAGCAGGATCTTGCAGCCATCGTTGAAGTCGGGGTCCTCCAGGATCTCCTGGATCATTTTTGTTTTACCGCTCTCCAGAAAGCCGGTAAAGAGATAAACGGGATATTGGGGTTTGTTTGCCATGATCCGCTCCTTATTTCAGCTCAACACCAAGCAGGGCGGAAAGTGCTGCTACGTCAAGGCCGGAGCCGATCACGCAAAGGCGACCGATGATGCCTGCCTTGCCAAAGCGCACGTCCGGCTCGCCGGGCACGTAGTCAAAGTGGATCCACTGTCCGTCCTTGCCCGCCACAATGCCCTTGGCGCGCAGGACCATGCCGTACTTTGTCTCGGTGCAAAGGGTGTTCAGGGCGGCGGTCAGCTCCTCGGCATCAAAGACCTTGGTGGTCTCGGCACCGCAGCTGACGAACACCTCGTCGGCGTGATGGTGGTGATGATCGTGATCGTGGCAGCCGCAGGTGCAATGCTCGCCGTGCTCATGATGATGCTCGTGCTCGTGGTCGTGATGGCAATGCTCGCCGTGCTCATGATGATGCTCGTGCTCGTGGTCGTGATGGCAATGCTCGCCGTGCTCATGATGATGCTCATGCTCGTGGTCGTGATGGCAATGCTCGCCGTGCTCATGATGATGCTCATGCTCATGGTCGTGATGATGGTGATGACCGCCGCAAACGGGGCAGGCCTCCTCCGCCTTCAGCTTGTCCATCTCGGCGGCAAGGGTGTCGGTGCGCTCCATGGCGCCCAGCAGCTGTTCGCCGGAAAGCTCGTTCCAGTCGGTGGTCACGATCACCGCATTCTGGTTATGCTCGCGGAGCAGGGCAACGGCGGTGGCAATCTTCTCCTCGGAAAGCTTGCCGGTGTGGGACAGCACGATGGTGCCGGCACTTTCCACCTGATCGTTAAAGAACTCACCGAAGTTTTTCATATACATCTTACACTTTGCCGCATCCACCACCGTCACAAAGGAAGAAAGGACCAGCTTGTCCGAGCCAACCTTCTCCACGGCGCGGATCACGTCGGAAAGCTTGCCCACGCCGGAGGGCTCGATCAGAATGCGGTCGGGAGCGTACTCCTCCAGCACCTGCACAAGGGCGCGACCGAAGTCACCCACCAGAGAGCAGCAGATGCAGCCGGAGTTCATTTCTGTAATATTGATGCCTGCTTCCTGCAGAAAGCCGCCGTCAATGCCGATCTCGCCAAACTCGTTTTCGATCAGCACCAGCTTTTCGCCGTGATAGGCCTCTGCGATCAGCTTTTTGATCAGTGTGGTCTTGCCGGCGCCGAGAAATCCGGAGAAAATATCGATCTTTGTCATATTATATGCACTTCCTTTTTAAAATTTTGCTTTGATGTAGAAGGCCTGAGCGCCTTCAAAGGCCTCGCGGCAGAGCTCGTCAAAGGGCAGCTTGCGCTCCTGCTCCTCCACCTTTTCCAAAACGGGCTTGGTCTTGGGGTGGCGGGGGGTAAAGACGGTGCAGCAATCCTCAAAGGGAAGGATGGAGGTCTCAAAGGTGTCGATGCGACGGGCGATCTGTACGATCTCCTCCTTATCCATGCCGATCACGGGGCGGAACACAGGATATTTGGCAATGGCGTTGGTCACATTCAGTGCGTGCATGGTCTGAGATGCCACCTGACCCAGGCTCTCGCCGGTGATCAGTGCCTGGCAGCCCTGTTTTTCCGCCACCATGTTGGCGATCTGCATCATGTAGCGGCGCAGCAGCAGCGTGAAGTAGTCCTCGTCGCAGTTGCGCACCAGCTCCTCCTGGATCTTGGTGAGAGACACCACGTGAACCATGATGCTGCCCGACCATCTGGCGACCAGCGCGGCAAGATCCAGCACCTTCTGCCGTGCCTGCTCGCTGGTGTAGGGGATCGATTCAAAATAAACGGCCTCCAGTCGCACGCCGCGTTTGGCCATCATCCAGCCGGCCACGGGGGAGTCGATGCCGCCGGAGAGCAGCAAAAGCCCCTTTCCGTTGGTGCCCACGGGCAAGCCGCCCGCGCCAAGCTCCTGGCCTGCGTGGATATATGCGGCGCGCTCGCGCACCTCCACACGTACTGTCACGTCCGGGTGGTGCACGTCAACACGCATACGGGGCATGGCGGACAGAATGGCTCCGCCCACCTCGCGGGAGATCTCCGGAGAGGAGAGGGGAAAGGTCTTGTCCGAGCGCTTTGCCTCCACCTTGAAGGTGCGTTTGCCCTCCAGAAAGGCGGGAATGTAGGACTTGGTAATAGCCATAATGTCCTCCATGCTTTTCTCCGCAACGGCGGCGCGGCTGACGGCGGCAATGCCGAAAAGGCGCTTTGCCGACTCGAACATCCCATCCAGATCGCAGAAGTCGTCTTGGGGCTCGATGGTCATGGTGCTTTGGATGTTGGTAATGCTGAATTTACCGAAATTTGATGCACGGTAACGCATTTCCTTGACCAACGTATCCTCAAAATATTTGCGGTTCGCGCCCTTCAGCACGATCTCGCCGTATTTGCAAAGTATGATCTCCTTCATGTTCAAGCCTCGCTATTTTCAGTATCGTTCTCGTCCTCGCTGACGAATTCTGCCGGCTCGGAGAGGGGGATTAGTGCATCGTGAGCCTTATCCTCGTCCTCGGGGCGCACAAAAAGATCTGTGGCAAACAGCTGAAAGCCCGCGATGATGCGGACGGCACCGCCGGCACCGCGCTCCTTTTTGAGAAAAGGGATGCCGGCATCCGAAAGCAGCTCCTCTGCGATCGACAAAGAAACCGGATCGCTGAAGGTAGTGAGCAGGGTAAGATCCTCGATTTTAGCAGGATGATCCAATCCAAAGAAATAATCCATCTGAGGGACTCCTTTCAGGCAAAAGACTTCACAACATATCATTATATCACATAACTTTATAAATTACAAGAAGAAAAAACGAGGTATATTCAAAAAGGATTTTAAATGCAAAAAACGCGAAACAGTGCAGATTTTCCTGCATCGGTCCATGTTTTTTTAGAGATCTACCGGCCCTCGACCATATCGCGCAGGTACTTGGCGGTGCAGCACGTTCCGGCTCCTTTTTCGACATTTGTCGGCAGTTTCTCATAGAATGATAGCAGCGGAAAAAAGTTCCTGTGATTAAGCTCTTGTAAAAAGGCAAAAATAGGACTAAACATAGTTTTCCGGGAGGGAATAGCCGTGATCTCAGTCAAGCGAGGAGATATTTATTATGCGGATCTCAGCCCTGTGGTGGGGTCCGAGCAGGGCGGAATGCGCCCGGTGCTGATCATACAGAATGACGTGGGCAACAAATACAGCCCCACCGTTATTGCTGCCGCCATCACATCCCGTATGGGCAAGGCCAAGCTGCCGACGCATATAGATGTATATGCAGAGCGGGCAGGGCTTTCCAAGAATTCGGTGGTGCTGCTGGAGCAGCTGCGTACGCTGGATAAGCGGCGGCTGCGGGAGCGGATGGGGCACCTGGACGAGGATATCATGCGCGAGATCGACACCGCCATCGCCGTGAGTCTGGGGCTGTTGCCTCACGGGGCGAGGTCGCAGCAGGAAAATGCGGTGCCCGCGCAGGCGGTGGCAAGCACAGCCAAGACACCGGCCGTGCCCGAGAGCGTCGGTTGAAAATGGGGGCTTTAGCCCCCTTTTTCCGTGCAAATGCATTATTTCGCTGCGCTTGCGACGGCAAGTTCTGTATTTTTTGGGGAATTTTTCCGAACCCCTTGATTTTTTTCTGCTTTTTATGTAAAATAATAGGTGATAAAAATTCACTTTGCAAAGGAGAACATTAAAATGGCTCTTGTTACTACCAAGGAAATGTTCAAGAAGGCATACGAAGGCCACTACGCCATCGGCGCTTTCAACATCAACAACATGGAGATCATCCAGGCTATCACCGAGGCTGCCGCAGAGGCAAAGTCCCCTGTGGTCCTGCAGGTTTCCGCAGGCGCACGCAAGTACGCAAAGCACGAGTACCTGATGGCTCTCGCTAAGGCTGCTGTTGCTGACAGCGGCATCGATCTCGCTCTGCATCTGGACCACGGCGCAGACTTTGAGATCTGCAAGTCCTGCATCGACGGCGGCTTCACCTCCGTTATGATCGACGGCTCTCACCACGACTACGAGGATAACATTGCTCTGACCAAGAAGGTCGTTGAGTATGCGCATGCTCGCGGCGTTGTTGTTGAGGGCGAGCTGGGCGTGCTGGCCGGCGTTGAGGATGAGGTTGTTGCCGAGCACTCCTCCTACACCCGTCCCGAGGAGGTTGAGGACTTCGTTAACCGCACCGGTGTCGACTCCCTCGCGATCTCCATCGGCACCTCTCACGGCGCTTACAAGTTCACCGCTAAGCAGTGCACCCGCAATGCTGACGGTATTCTGGTTCCTCCTCCTCTCCGTTTCGACATTCTGGCCGAGATCGAGAAGAGAATTCCCGGCTTCCCGATCGTTCTCCATGGCGCATCCTCTGTGCCCCAGGAGTACGTAAAGGAGATCAACGAGCTGGGCGGCCAGCTGCCTGACGCAGTGGGCATTCCCGAGGAGCAGCTCCGCAAGGCCGCTTCCATGGCTGTTTGTAAGATCAACATCGACTCCGACATCCGTCTGGCTATGACCGCAGGCATTCGTCGCACCCTGGTGGGCGATCCTGCAGGCTTCGATCCTCGCGGCTACCTGAAGGTTGCCCGTGACGAGGTCAAGAAGATGGTCAAGCACAAGATCGTGAACGTTCTGGGCTCCGAGAACTCTCTTTAATCGACACATTTAGCAAAGAACAAGCGCGTTAGCGCGCTTTGGGCACGCCCTTGAAGGCTTGAAGTAGGGTTTCTACGTCGGCGCCAAAGGCGTGCCTTTTGCATCCGGAATAAGGGCTTTACATATGAAATATGTTGAAAAATATAACGTGCGTTGGCACGATACCGATGCCAACAGAGAGGTGCATCCCTCCGGCGTGCTGATGTTCATGCAGGAGACCGGCAACCGCCAGTTCGAGGCGGCGGATCGCCCGCTTGACAAGATTCGTGACGAGGAGGGCGTTGGCTTCATCCTCTCGCGCATTGCCATTGAGATGAAGGAGCCGATCCACGCCTACGAGGATATTTTCGTTGAGACCTTTACCTGTGAGAGCCGTGGCTACACCTTCCCACGCGGATGGGAGATCAAGCGCCGCGGTAAGGTGGTGGCACGTGCTATGTCACAATGGGCACTGGTGCGTGTGGCCGATAAATCTCTGGTGCGCTCCGGAGATTTTCCTATGTCCTTTGGCGATGAGCCGGAGCTGCAGCTGGAAATGCCGCTGCGCTTTCGCGTGCCATCCGACCTGACCTTTGAAACGGTGGGACATCGCACCATCGCTTTCTCGGATATTGACTACAATATGCATATGAATAACACCAAATACCCGGATATGCTATGCGATTTTTTGCCCGATCCTGCGCACACGCGCGTGATCGGCGTGTCGCTGGCGTATCGCAAGGAGGCTGCGTACGGCGACACCCTGACGGTGGAGCGTGCCGTTGCCGATGACGGTGTTTTTTACATCCGCACCAGACATGGTGAGGAGACCTGCCTTGAGGCTATGGTCAAAACTCAAAAAATCTGAAAACGGAGAGAATGATTATGACAAACGCAGATATGATGCAGCTTCTGGTCGATCGCTATCCCGCGCTGGCGCCCCTGCGCCGCGAGCTGGAAAACCTGACCGAAACCATCTGTAACGCATACCGTCAGGGGGGTAAAGTGATGATCGCAGGTAACGGCGGCTCTGCCGCCGATGCCGAGCATATCGTGGGCGAGCTGATGAAGGGCTTCTGCCGCCGCCGCCCTTTGAATGAGGAGAGCAAGGCCGCGCTGGCCGCTGCCGATCCCGTGCGCGGCGCGCATCTTGGCCGGGTGCTGCAGCAGGGGCTTCCTGCTATCGCGCTGACCCAGCACGCTGCTCTTTCCACTGCCTTTTCCAATGACTGCGATCCCAATGCTGTCTTTGCACAGCAGGTCTGGGGCTTTGGTAACAAGGAGGATATTCTGATCGTGATCTCCACCTCGGGCAATGCAGAAAACCTACTGCTCGCTGCTACCGCTGCTCACGCCAAGGGCATGAAGGTGGCGCTGCTCACCGGCGAAAATGGCGGAAAGCTGGCTGACGTGTGCGATTTTGTGCTGCGCGCCCCCGCCAAGGAGACTTATCAGGTGCAGGAGTATCACCTGCCCATCTACCACACGCTTTGCCTTGTGGTAGAGAACACCTTTTTCCCGGAATAAAGCAGACCGCTTCGGATCCAAGATGCGATCGCGGAACAAATAAAGAGCACGCCTGCGGCAATGCTGCCGCAGGCGTGCTCTTTATTGTTGATACAACCGCAGAAAAAGAGGAAGGGAACGGGGATCGCTGGTGCGCAGCATTATGCTGCCGGCAGCATCCTTCGGTGCCAGAAGATGCTGTGCCGCAAGACGGCGGCGCAGCTCTTTGGCCGTGCCGACGGCACCGTCAAAAAACGGCAGATCACCAAGCACGCGCCGCAAGGATTTTTGGGCGAAGGGAAAATGTGTGCAGCCAAGCACAACCGCATCGGGCAGGGTAGGCAGAGTGGCGAAAAGCGTGCTCAAGTAGGCATCCATTTGTGGGGAATCGGCAAGCCCCTGCTCCACCAATCGCACGATGCCCGGGGCAGAAAGTGCCCAAACGGTAGCGGATTTCTCGCATTTTTGCCGCAAGCGTGCAAATTTTTCCTGACCTAACGTGGCGGCGGTGGCCAGCACCAGAACCGTGGGGTGCGCCCCCACGGAAAGGGCGGGGCGCAGCGCGGGCTCCATGCCGATAATGGGGCGGTCCGGATAGCGGCGCCGAAGCTGCTCTGCCGCTACCGCCGTGGCGGTATTGCAGGCCAGCACCAGGGCCTTTGCCCGGGCAAGCAGACGGTCAGCGGCTGTCAATACAAGCCGGCGGATTTCTGCCGTGCTTTTTTCACCGTACGGTGCGTGCAGACTGTCGCCGAAATAAAGAAGCTGCTCCCGTGGGAGCAGCTTTTGAACTTCTCGCAAAACGCCGATGCCGCCCGCGCCGGAATCCAGCAGGGCGATAGGGGCGTTTTTATTCGTAACGGGTTCTGGCAAAGCCGGAAAAGCTGAGGAGCAAGCCGTTGAAGTTGGAAACGTCGGAGCGCGTGCCAAAGGCTTCCAGCGCCGCCCGATCGGTCCTGATAGTGTAGGTCACACCGTTATCGGTAAAGGTCAGCCGATAGCCTTCGCTCATTTCCGCAGGCGGCTCACCGGCCAGCGTCTGATAGGTCAGATCACCACCCGATTCACAGATGGCGTAAACGTTGCGTTCGGTCATTTCGTAATAAAGGATTTTAAGATAATCGGAAAAATCAAAGCTCTTGCTTTCCGTGCCGTAGGAGATCAGTCCATCGGCGGTGTTGAAGCCATAGCCATCCAGACCGATCAGAGAGATGGAAAAGCCCAGGGGGTATCCCTTTTGCTCCAGATGATCGTCGGCGGAGAGATCTTTGTCATCGGTCGGCTCCTCGGGGGCAGCGCCTTCTGTGGGCGGAACGCCACCCTCGTTGGCCGGCGGTGGCGTTTGGCGGCAGCCGATCACCAACGGCAGCAATAGCAGCAGGATCAGTAGCAGAGAAATGATGCGGAGTTTCATATGCATTACCTCGTTTCTTCGATCCATTGGCAGCCCTTTTGGCGAACGGTGCGGATCTGTACACCGGTGTCCTTCAGCTTGCGGCGAAGGCGGTAGAGATAGACCGCTACTGTGTTGGTGCGCGTGGCGCTATCGCCGAGTGCCGTCTGCAGCTCCGTATCACTGACCAAGCGGTCACGGTTACGGTAAAGCAGTGCAAAAAGGCGCGCCTCTCCTTGGCTGAGGGGCAGAGCTCTGCCATTGATCAGCCAGCGGTCGTTTTCCTGCGTAATGACGCATTTTTTCTTGTTTTTTTGATAACGGTATAGGATTTCTTCAAATTCCCGTACCGAAAAGGGCAGCGAGAGCACATCGTATACGCCGCTTGAACGCGTGATGGGAAGAGTGCTTGGATCGGCTGAAAGACCGATGATCAGCGCCTCTGATTCGTTGGTCGGCGGGTCAAAATGATCCAGATCGACCAGGATCAGCGCGGGGTCGCGCCCCTCACAAAAGCCGTGGCGCTTAGCCTCCAGCATGCACATACGGGCAAGCGCGGGGTCAGCGATCTGTACGGTGATGCTCATTTGCTTCTCTCCAATAATTGATCAAAGATCGTGCGGATCTGCGCGAGCGTTTCTGCGTGGGTCAGGGCCTCTCGTGCAGGTGCCGCTCCGCGCAAGCCCTTACAATACCATAGCATATGCTTGCGTGCCTCGGCAAGTCCCACTCGCTCACCCTTTCGCGCTACCATGTCGGCGGCGTGACAAAGCGCCAATGCCAGGCGTTCCTCGTCCGTGGGGCGTTCATAGGGGAGGCCCTCCTCGGTCGCGATGATCTCGGTAAACAGAAAGGGGTTGCCCATAGCACCGCGGGCGATCATGACGCCATCGCAGCCGGTCTCGTCGTACATCCTTTTTACGTCTGCGGCGGAAAAGAGATCGCCGTTGCCCACCACCGGCACGGCAACCGCCCTTTTGACGGCAGCAATGATGCGATTGTCGCTGGAGGGGGCGTAAAACTGCTGGCGCGTGCGACCGTGTACCACGATCAGATCGGCACCTGCTGCCTCCATTTGCTTGGCGAATTCGGGGGCGTTTTTGCTATTTTCATCCCATCCGGCACGAATTTTTACCGTTACGGGCAGCTTGACGGCGCACTTGACGGCCGCCACGATGGCGGCGGCGCGTGCGGGATCCTTCATCAGTGCGCTGCCCTCACCGTTGCCGGCGACCTTTGGAACGGGGCAGCCCATATTGATATCGATGGCGGCAGGGGGCAGCTCGGTGGAGCAGCCCAGGTATTGACCGCTTTCCAATAGCGCGGCGGCCTCGCGCATATACTCCGGCTCATTGCCGAACAGCTGTACCGCCATCGGTGCCTCCTCGGCGGTCACGGCGGCAAGAGGCGCGGTGCGCGCGCTTTGCGCGCGCTTGCTCTTTTGCTCAAAGCAGAGTGCCTTGGCAGAGACCATCTCGCTTACGGTATATTCCGCGCCGGCCCGTCGGCAGAGAATGCGGAAGGAGGCGTCGGTCACGCCGGCCATAGGGGCCAGCATCAGGCCGTGGGGCAGCGTGACATCTCCGAATTTCAGAGCACCCATCATCCGTTGTACAGACGTGCCGTGCGGCAGGCCTCGGTATGGATGCGCTGGCACATTTCG
>SVQY01000040.1 GCA_015065135.1 Oscillospiraceae bacterium | reverse complement strand
TACCGACGCAGCCATCGAGACCTTGAAAAATTACGCGATCTCCATGCATTGCTGGCAGGGCGATGATGTCCGCGGCTTTGATAGCAAGGAGGCGCTTTCCGGCGGCATTCAGACCACCGGCAACTATCCCGGCAGAGCCACCACGCCTGCCGAGCTGATGGCAGATATGGATAAGGCGCTGTCGCTGATCGGCGGTAAGCACAAGCTCAACCTCCATGCCTGCTATGCGATCTTTGAAAAGGGCGAGTTTGCCGATCGTGACAAGCTGGAGCCCAAGCATTTTGCCCCCTGGGTCGCTTACGCCAAGGAGCGGGGCATGGGCATTGATTTCAATCCCACCTTCTTCTCCCACCCCATGGCTGCATCGGGGCTCACCCTCTCCTCGCCCGATGAAAAGGTCCGCCGCTTCTGGATCGAGCACGGTAAGGCCTGCATCCGTATTTCCGAATATTTCGCCAACGAGCTGGGTATTCCTTGTGTCATGAATATCTGGATCCCCGACGGCTACAAGGATATTCCTGCCGACCGTATGGGTCCGAGAGCGCGCTTTGCCGCTTCTCTGGACGAGATCCTGGCCATTCCTTACGACAAGAGCAAGGTTCTGGTATGTCTGGAGTCTAAGGTGTTCGGCATCGGCGTAGAGTCCTATACCGTCGGCTCTGCCGAGTTCACGATGAACTACGTGGCAAAGAACGGTCTGGTTCCGCTGATGGATAACGGCCACTACCATCCCACCGAGGTCGTTTCGGATAAGCTTTCCTCCATGTTTCTCTTTCATAAGAATGTAGCGCTCCATGTGACCCGTGGCGTGCGCTGGGATAGTGACCACGTGGTTCGTCTGGATGACGAGACCCGCGAGATCGCCAAGGAGCTGGTCGCCTCCGGCCGCATGAACGACGTGGCACTGGCGCTGGACTACTTTGATGCCAGCATCAACCGCGTGGCCGCCTGGGTCATTGGTATGCGCAATATGCAGCGCGCGCTTCTGGGCGCTCTGCTGACCCCTCACGCCACCATGAAGCAGCTGCAGGATGAGGGCAAGTTCACCGAGCTGTTCGTGCTTGGTGAGGAGCTGAAGTCCTATCCCGAGTGCATCGTTTGGGAGGAGTTCTGCAACCGTTGCGGCGTGCCCGCAGACCAGAGCTGGTTTGCCGAGGTGCAAAAGTACGAGGAGACCGTGCTCGCTACCCGTCAGTAAAGCAAGTGCTTTTAAAATTCAAAATAATATAAAAAGGAAGGTATCACCCATGAATCGTTTTGTACTCAACGAGACCTCCTATCACGGTGCAGGCGCCATCGCCGTTGTACCGGATGAGATCAAGAACCGCGGCTTTAAGAAGGCATTCGTTGCCTCCGACCCCGATCTGATCAAGTTTGGCGTGACCGCCAAGGTGACTGATCTGCTGGATGCCGCCAAGATCCCTTACACCGTATACTCTGACATCAAGGCCAATCCCACCATTGAGAACGTGCAGAACGGCGTTGCCGCCTTCAAGGCTGCAGGCGCTGATTGCATCGTTGCCATCGGCGGCGGCTCCTCTATGGATACCTCCAAGGCCATCGGCATCATCATTGCCAACCCCGAGTTTGAGGACGTTCGTTCTCTGGAGGGCGTTGCCCCCACCAAGAACCCCTCTGTGCCGATCATCGCCGTTCCCACCACTGCCGGCACCGCCGCAGAGGTGACCATCAACTACGTCATTACCGACGTGGAGAAGAAGCGCAAGTTCGTTTGCGTTGACGTACACGATATTCCCGTTGTGGCCGTTGTTGATCCCGATATGATGGCTTCTATGCCCAAGGGTCTGACCGCCGCTACCGGTATGGATGCATTGACCCACGCCATTGAGGGCTATATCACCAAGGGCGCTTGGGAGCTTTCCGATATGTTCCACATCAAGGCGATCGAGATCATCGCCAAGAGCCTGCGCGGCGCCGTTGAGAACACCAAGGAGGGTAGAGAAGGCATGGCACTCGGTCAGTACGTGGCCGGCATGGGCTTCTCCAACGTAGGTCTCGGTGTTGACCATTCTATGGCTCACACCCTCTCGGCTTACTACGATATGCCTCACGGCAAGGCTTGCGCCACCCTGTTGCCCACCGTTATGGCTTACAATGCCGAATATACCGGCGAGAAGTACCGCGAGATCGCACGCGCTATGGGCGTGAAGGGCGTTGATGCTATGACCCAGGCTGAGTACCGCAAGGCAGCCGTTGACGCTGTTCAGCAGCTGGCTGAGGACGTGGGCATTCAGTGCTCCCTGAAGGGTGTTCTGAAGGAGGAGGATATTCCCGCTCTCGCCGCAGACGCTTATGCCGATGCTTGCCGCCCCGGTAACCCCCGCGAGTGCACCGAGGCAGACATCGCAGCGCTTTACCGCAGCCTGATGTGATGATAAAAAAAGAACCGCTTCGGCGGTTCTTTTTTTATCAAGGCTTCCTCCGGGTCAACGCTCCTCCAGCAGCATCCCTGACATATAATGATCGGCAAATGCGGCAGAGGTGGAAAGCTCCAGCACGGTGGCGCTTTTCGCAAGGCGTTGCGCTTTCGCAAGGGCATCACGGCGCAGGAGCAGCATGGCCGCGCCGTCAAGGGCGGCGTTGCCCACGGTCTTCATTTTTTTGCACAGCACGCGTGGCAAAAGCCCGATGCGCGCGGCGCTTTCGGGGCTGAGATAGCGGCCAAAGCCGCCTGCCACAAAAATGCTTTTCAGTTGCTCGGGGGTGATATTTTCCAATTTCAGAGCGGTGGTCACACCGGCGCAGATGGCGCTTTTGGCCAGCTGCAGCATACGAATGTCCTCGGCAGAAAGTCTGACGGGGCCGGCAATGATCTCTTGTTCATGTTCCATATAACCGGTCTCGTCCACAAGCTCCAGCTCCAGAAGGCAGGCCACCGCATCGATCAAGCCGCTGCCGCAAATACCCTTGGGAGGGACCTCGCCGATCACGTGGGCGATCAGCTTGTCACCGTAAAGGTTGACACGGTCAATGGCGCCAAGCTCGCCCCGCATACCCATGGAAATGCCCGCGCCCTCAAAGGCAGGGCCTGCGGCAGTGGAGCAGACGGTCAGCTTGTCCTTGTGCCAAAGAGCGATCTCACCGTTGGTGCCGATGTCCACCATTAGGGCGCTTTCGGGGCCTTCGCAAAGCGAGGTGGAAAGCAGGGCACAGACTGTGTCCGCGCCAACAAACGCAGAAATGCAAGGGGGAAGCAATACGGGGGTATCGGGGGCAAGCGCCGAAAGCCCGATCACCTCGGCGGCAATTTGCTCTCCAAAGAGGCGATCTGCCACAAAGGGCGCGCGCGAAAGTGCCGTGGGGTCTCTTGCCGTGAGCAAATATAGCATTGCAGTATTGCCTGTGATGCATAGGGCATCGATCTCCGCGGCATCGATACCGCAGGCGGCGGCAAGCTCTTGTACCATGTCGTCAACAGCGGTGCAGATCAAGTCTGATAGGAGCTTGGTGCTGCCGTTCATCGAAGCCTCGATGCGCGAGATCACGTCGGCACCGAAGCGCCCCTGAGGATTGAGCCGACCGCAGGTGGCAAGCACCTCGCCCGCAGGGGCATAAAGCCTTGCGGCAAGGGTGGTGGTGCCAATATCCAACGCCACGGCAAACCGCCCGAAAACGGGGGAATCGGGCCGCGTGAAGTCCGCATCACCGATCACGATATTGGGAGCTTTGACCTCTTGATAAGCGGCCACGGTGCAATCGCCCAGCACAACCGTGTGGCAGGCCAGGCGCACGTTGTCTTTCAGCTCCTGCTCGGTCAGGTGGGCGCGCTCCGTATCGCTCACGGGGGAAAGGGAACCCGTTGCGATCACCTTGCATTTTCCGCATCTGCCGTGTCCACCACAGGGAACGTCCAAGCCGATGACGGCGGAAAGTGTTGCGCCGCGCGCGACAGAAACAGCTTTTCCGTTCAGTAAAACAGTAGCCTTGTCATTATTCATACCACCTCACCGCTTCAAAAAAGGCATCAATATTCTCCCACGGAGTCTGCGGGGGAATGTCACACCCCGAGGAAGGCACAAAATTCGGATATTTCGCACAAGCATCCATCAAGTCGTTCGTCGCCTTTCTCACACTCGTGGGGGTACCCATACGAAGCACTCCTGCGGGGTCAATATTGCCCATCACCACCGTGTCGGCGGGAATTTTTGAGAGAATATCTCGCTCCATGTCAACGGCATTTCCAAAATGATAGGCCGCCGCGCCGGTGGAAAGGATCGAGTCCAGCATCATAGGCACATTGTCGCCGCAGTTGTGATAGATCAAAAGGAATTGATCGTCCTGCACGGCATCCACGATCCGCTTCACGTATGGCGCAGAAAACGCAGCCTCCAATGCAGGAGAAAGCAGCCCCGCCACGGGCTCTGCCATCATAATGCCGTCAGCACCCGCCACCTTGAAGGCTTTGGCGTAGCTGATCAGAAACGCCGTTGCCTTTTCCAATACGGTGTGCACCATATCGGGGTCATCGTAGCAATCCATCATAATTTCCGAAACGTCCAACAGCCGTGCCGAAAGCGAAAAGGGACCGATCATGCCGGCCAACACGGGGCGGTCGGTGATCAGCTCCGTTGCCTTTCGGATGGCATCTACGTAAATTTGCGTTCTGCCGCTGCCGATCGGGGGCACGGTCAGCGCCTCGGCTTCTGCGGCATCGTTTACAAAACGCCCCTTGATAGAGGGCACCTCATCGTCGGAAACGGTGACGATGGCGCCGAAGCACTCCGCCTCCACCGAAAGATCCATAAAGCTGACCGATGCCGCCGCATCCACTCTATCGGCAACCGCTTTCATGCCCTTTGCTTGCAGGTCACTATCCGAGAGCAGCTCGCGGACGGTGACGCCAAGCAGGGAAACGCAGGGAAAGGACAGCACGGGTATGGGCTTTTTCGCGCCCGTTCCTTTGAGGGACTCTACCCATTGTTTCATATTTGATTTCATAATATCACCTTTTTATCTTGCAATAAAATATTTAGCAATTTCCTCCGCAACAAGCTCATGACCTGCTTGTGTAGGATGGTTAATGTGTGACAAATACTTTGACAAGTCGCTATTTACCATAATATTACGGTTAAATGCTTCAAAGCTATCTGCTAAACCAACACTGTATTTATCAGCCAAGTCACGTATCTGTTCAGCATGTTTGCATAATTGCTCCCAACGCTCGTTTTTTAGATAATAGTTATTGTCCCAAGTTGGAGTGCAAAGAATGACCTTTACATTCTCGTTTAATGCTTCATCGATCATACTTTCCCATGCTACCTTCGACTCCTCAAGACCTACCGAACGGTCATTCAATCCATAATCAATTGTTAGAACGTCAGGTCTGTGAGTAAGAGCATCTCTCTGAAAGCGTTCCATTCCATTTACGGAAGTCTCACCGCCAATGGCAGTCACAATAACATTGATTACAGCAAACGGAAATCGCTCCTTGATCATACGGTGCAACAAATGAGGATACGCAGAAAAGGTATTCACATAAGGCGTAGCAAAATAACCCGCCGGTACACTGTGCCCGTGACATACAATATTCACGATTCGATTATGAGGCCATTTGATCGCCATTTCGTCAAGCAACGGTGCTAAATAATTAATTGATTGTATCATAAACGCTACACTCCTTTTCGTAGTTACCTCTGTTACCCACTATCAGATGCTCCGTTATCAACGTTTTTTATCGACAAAGTTCAACTGCCGCATCTGCCGCACTTGCCGCATCAACGGTATAGCAGTCTGCACCTATTTTCTTACAGTATTCATCGGTAACGGGAGCACCGCCTACCATTATCTTAACCTTGTCGCGGATACCCGCAGCCTCGGCAGCCTTAACTACGTCGCCCATAACTCCCATAGTGGTCGTGAGAAGGGCGGAGCAGCAGATGACCCGGCAGCTCTGCTCGATAGCAGTCTGCACAAAGGTCTCGGCGGGCACGTCGGTACCAAGATCAATGACCTCCAGACCCTTGCCCTCCATCATCATCTTCACCAGGTTCTTACCGATGTCGTGCAGGTCGCCCTGAACGGTGCCGATACAGACCTTGCCCGTGGCCTTGACACCCTGTGCCATCAAGTGAGGCTTCAGCACCTGCACGCCCATATTCATGGCGCGGGCTGCAACCAAGACCTCGGGCACATAAACCTCGTTGTTTTTGAATTTTTCGCCAATAATGCTCATACCGGCAAGCAGGCCCTCGTTCAGGATCTGCTCGGGATTGCTGCCCTCGTCCAGCGCCTGCTGCACCATTTCTTTCACAAGCTTGGACTTGCCTTTTTGCAGGTTTTCGGATATTTCACTCAAAATAATCATAATTCGTTCTCCTTTTGGATGACATTCGTTTTGCTTTTTGGTGTGTGAGGCGCGGAATTGACTGGGGGTCATGCCCGTATGAGCGTGAAAGCCCGCATAAAAAGAGGGAAGGTCACGCAAGCCGCATTGCCGCACGATCTCCTCAACGGTCAGAGCGCTTTCTTGCAATAGCTTGCAAGCATGATGAAGACGAAGCCCTTTCAAATATTCGGAAAAGGATTTTCCGGTCAGTCTTTTGACCAAGCGACTGAGATGCGATTCGCTGATATATAGGGCATCCGCAACAGATCGCAGTGTCAGCTCGCTGTCAAAAAAATGATCGTTTACGGTATGTAGTGCCGACATAACCGTACGCCATTCCTTTGCATGCAATTTCGGAATGTTTTGTATGGTGTTGCTGACGTAGCGGCCTACGGTGATCAAAAGCAATGTCAAATATGCACGTACCGCATCTTGCCACTCCACTCTGCAATTGTCGATCTCCCATGCTATGCTATCCAAAAGATCGGTAACCTGCAGCAGCGTTTCGGCATTCAGCATCGCATAAGCGATCGCGGCATTGTCGTGAAAAACGCCGTAGCAATAATGCGGTGCACCCAAAACGGCCACGTCGCCGTCAAACCAATCGCCCACGTTAAAAAGCAGATAACGAACGGTCAGCGGCTCGCTTTTCTCAATACAAAAAAAGTCATTTTGCGTGTTGGGCGGAATAATATAAATATCGCCCGACTTGCAAGGGATATCCTGACCCAAAAAACGATGCATGCCATGACCCGTCAGAATGACTGCAATTTTAAGGAACTTATTGACATCGACGGGGAACATACTGGGATCAGATCGACTTGCCGCCTGTAAAACCAACTTTTTTTGATAGACGGACGGCGCTGAGGTCCTTTCCTTATCGCGCGATGCTTGGCGATCATCGCTATTTGTCATCATTTCACTTCCTTTCACACCTTAACACTGTAAATCAATTATAGCAACAACAAGCAAATGTGTAAATATGGTGCGTTTGTTTTTTGGCGGATCGGTCGGCAACAAAACCACACAGCGCCGCCCCGTGTTTCGGGGCGGCGCTGCATTTATTATTGTTATTGTTCGTCGATCTCTTCGGCGTTGTTTTTGTTCTCGGCAGGGACGATCTTGCGCACAATGGCACTTTCTACCTGCAGATCCTGCACACTATCCACCTCGATGATCAGCTCATCGGTCTCAACGGTAAAACCGTTGCCGTCAGCAGGGATCGAACCAAGTCTTGCCAGAGCCAGACCACCGATGGTATCGCAATCCTCGTGAGGGATCTCGATGTTCAGCTCCTTTTCCAGATCGTCCAGAGAAACACAGCCGAGCACGCGCCAGGAGCCGTCCTCCAGAGGCTCGATCTCCAGCTCCTGCTGCACGGGCGTCTCCTCGTCGGTCAGATCGCCCAAAAGGCAGGTGATCAGGTCGTTCATGGTCACGATACCCAGCACGCCGCCGTGCTCGTCAATGACTACGGCAAGCGAAACGCGCTCCTTTTTCATATTACGGAAGAGCAGATCTGCTTTTACGCCGTCGGGCACGAAATAAGCGGGGCGGACCGCAGCCTGCAGGATCTCCTCACGGCTTTTCTCGCAGCCGAGACGGAAGTAATCCTTGGCATTCAGAATGCCTACCACGTTATCCACGCTCTCAGCGCAAACAGGGTAAAGGGTAAAGCGATTTGCTTTGATGGTCGCCTCCCATTCCTCGTTGCTTTCCTCCATCCACAGCAAGGCAAGCTCGGTGCGGTGAGTCACGATCTCGCCTGCGGTAAGATCATCAAACTCAAAGATGTTCTGGATCATCTCCTTCTCGTCCTCTTCAATGGCACCCTGCTTGGTGGCAGCCTCAACGGTCAGTTGAATATCCTCCTCGCTGACCTCCTCGTCAACGGCGTTGGGGTCGATGCGAAACAGTCGCAGGATCAGATTGGTGCTGACGGTCAGCAGAAGCACGATAGGGGCAAACAGCTTGGCGATGCCATAGATCAAGCCGGAAAGAGCCAGCGCCAGAGTCTCGGCCTTACGCTGTGCCAGGCGCTTGGGCACAAGCTCGCCAAAGATCAAGGTGAAGAAGGAAAGCACGATGGTGATCAAGATCACGATCACCGCCTCGGGGATCCAGGTCACGTGAATACTGTTCAGCCAGTTAAAGATCGGCTCGGCAAAGTTATCCGCCGCAAATGCGGAGCCGAGAAAGCCGGAAAGGGTAATGGCTACCTGAATAGTGGCCAGAAAACGGGCAGGCTGATTTGTCAGCTTCAACAGGCGCTTGGCGCGCTTGTCGCCTTTTTCGGCAAGCTGCTCCAGCTTGACTGTGTTCGTGCTGATAACAGCGATCTCAGCGCAGGCAAAGACCGCATTCAGCGCGATCAGCACAACCTGCAAAAGTATCATCCAAAATATTTTCATAATAAGTATTTCTCCTTTAAAAATTCAAAAACAGGCGCAAAAAAGGGCATAACCGAAAAGGCTCATTCCAACAGCCGATGGTTATGTCCACACACGTTATTCTGAAAGCATAAAGGGGGTTCTTCTATACAAGGGCTACAACTGTCTGTGTCCATGTTTCGGGTGTGATCTCCTTTCAAAATTTGTTGTTTACATTATAACTTCAAAGTGGCAAAATGTCAAATCGTTTGGCGTGTGTTTGTACCGCAAATTGAGTCAAAAAGAAGCAAAATCGGGGTTTAAAGAGCCCTTATCTTTCAAAATCACGCATTTTGGGGTCAAAATCGCGCGTTTTCTCAAAATAACCGCTTGACGGTCTCCGCCGAAGGGGTTATAATAAGTTTAATATGAAAATATTGCCTTGAGAGGTGAAAAAATGCATATCAAAGACAAGATCTATATGGATCGCGCAGGGCTGGAGGAGCATGGCCCCATTACCATCGTGGCGTTTGGTGACAGCGTGACTCACGGCTCGTTGCTGGGCGAAAACAATTATGAAACTGTTTACTGGAACCGCCTGCGGCAAAAGCTGAACGCCGTGCGGGATTACGTGCCGGTCAACGTGATCAACGCCGCCATTGGCGGCACCACAGCCGCCAAATCGGTTTCCCGCTTGGAAAAGCAGGTGCTGAAGCACGAGCCGGATCTGATCATCGTCTGCTTTGGTCTCAACGACGTAAACGGCTCGCTGGAGAGCTATCTCGGCGCGCTTGCCGAGATCTTTGACCGCTCCCTCGCCTCGGGCGCGGACGTGATCTTTATGACCCCCAATATGCTTAATACAAGCGTGGCGGAGGATACCGAGCAGCGCTGGTGGGAATACGCCCACAAGACCGCCGAGATGCAAAACGGCGGCAGGATGGATCTGTATATGGAAAGCGCCGTCAAGCTGGCAAAAGAGAAGGGTGTCACCGTGTGCGATTGCTACGCGGTCTGGAAGGAGCGCAGCAAGACCGAGGACATAACAAAGCTCTTGATCAATCGCATCAACCATCCCATCCCCGAAATGCACGAGCTGTTTGCCGATATGCTGTTTGAGACGATTTTTGAGGGAACCGATCAAAAGCCCGTTTCCACCTTGGAAAGCACTATGTATAAAGGAGTTTGAGCATGAATTTTCAATATCTGACCGAGTACATCGACAACCTTTATGATCTGGAGGGCATCCCCTCTCGCGATATTATCATCTATCAAAAGGGCAATGAGATCTACCGCCACAGCGCAGGCTATCAGGATCTGAAAACGGGTGAGCCCATCCGCCGCGACGCGCTTTATTTCATGTACTCCGCCTCGAAGCTGCTCACCATGGTGGCCGCCATGCAGCTGCTGGAGCGGGGTAAGATCCTGTTGCAGGAGCCTGTTGCCAAATATCTGCCCGAATACAGCGCCCCTCGTGTAAAGGTGATGGACGCGCGCGGCGCAAGCTCTACGGTGCCTGCCAAGCATACCCTGCGTATCTGGCATCTGTTGACCATGACCTCCGGCATTGCCTATAACACGAAGGCGCCCGAGATCCTTGCCTGTATGGAGGAGCATAACGGCGCACCCTCCACCGCCGATATCATCAAGGCATTTGCCGCAAGGCCGCTCAACTTCCATCCCGGTGAGCATTGGATGTACGGCTTCTCTCATGACGTGATGGCGCGCATCGTGGAGGTTGTGGCAGGGGAGCCCTTCGGTGATTTTGTGAAGAAGAATATCTTCGATCCCATCGGTATGAAGAACTCCTACTATCATCTAACCGATGATCTGATCCCCCGTATGGCGATGCAGTACAAATTCGATGCAGAGCAGGGAAAAGCGGTGGAATACGGCCTTCGCAACGACCACATCTTCGGTCCCAACTTTGAAAGCGGCGGTGCGGGCTGCATCTCCTGCGTGGATGACTATATCCTCTTTGCCGAGACCCTGACGCACAAGGGCGTGGCACCTAACGGCAACCGGATCCTTTCCGAGCGAGCCATTGATCTGATGCGCTCCGACTGCCTGGACGAGAAAACCAGACCCGATTTCAACTGGGATGCCTTCCGCGGCTACGGCTACGGCTTTGGTGTGCGCACCTTTGTAAGCCCCGCCAAGGGTGGGTCGCTGACTACCCTCGGTGATTTCGGCTGGGGCGGTGCCGCAGGCGCTTACGTCCACGCCGATCCCGAGCGAGAGCTTTCCATCGTCTATCTGCAGCATATGTTAAACAGCAAGGAGCCCATCGTGCATCCGAGACTCCGCAACCTCATCTATGCGGCATTGGAGTATTGATAAAAAAGCAGGTGATCTTTATGTCACCTTACGTCCTCATGAGAGCTTTTCCGCCACGTTTGAAGCATAACACGCAATAAAAGGAGCGGTCGATCCGCTCCTTTTATTGTTATTCGGTATATAAGTCGTTTTTGTCCACCTTTTTATCGTTTTTGTGCTACTTGTTTTCCGACATCCGTGATAGGATAAATATAAAGGAAATAACCTTTCAAAGGAGGGCAAGCAGATGAAAAAATTAGTTAGTCGTGCGCCGATGCGGACCGAATGGGTCGAGGTGCCCGAAAAAGTGATCACTGCAGACGATCAGGTAAAAATCAAGCTCACCTACTGTGGCGTTTGTATGTCCGAGCATTATGATTGGATGACTGCCACAAAGGAGCGCTCCTTCGGCCACGAGCCGGTGGGTGTTGTGACAGAGGTCGGTGCCGCCGTGAAAGCGGTCAAGGTGGGAGACCGTGTCAGCGGACTGTTTTCCGGCAACGCTGAATATGCCGTTGCCGCCGAAAAACGCGTATTCAAGCTGCCGGACTGCATCTCGGATACCGAGGGCGTGCTGGAGCCGCTCGCTTGCTTGATGAGCGCCGTGAGCAAGGTGCGGATCGGCATGATCGGCGAGCGCGTCGCCGTTGTCGGCTGCGGCTATATGGGCTGTGGTGCCATCGGACTGCTCAAACTGCGCGGTGCTTACGTCGTGGCGGTTGACATCAACCCCGAGTCAGTCAAGAACGCTTTGCAATATGGCGCTGACGAGGCATATTTGGTCAAGGATCTGCCGGCAAATTACCGTTATGTTCCCGGCGGCGGACTCAATTTTGACGGCGAGCCGGGCGGATTTTCACTGGTTATGGAATGGGGCGAGACCAACGAATCGCTTGATCTTGCCATTCAGATGACACGCCAATGCGGTCAGCTTGCCATCGGTGCCTATCACACCGGCGAAAAGCGCTTGGTGGATGTGCAGCAGCTGAATGTGAAGGCGATCGATTGTCTCAGCACGCATCCCCGGGAAACTCACATGACCATAGAGGGCTGCAAAAACGCCATCAGGCTGATGGCAAGCGGTGCTTGGAACTATAAGCACGTGCCCACCAAGGTCTATCCGCGCTCCATGTTCGACGCGGCGCAAGCGGATCTGCCGAATAAATTCGGCAAATATCTCAAGGCGGTGATCGATATGAGCGGTCGGGAATTTGAACCTTATATTATTGAGTAAAGGACGAAAAAATGAAAATTGCGATCGGAAACGACCACGTTGCGGTGGATATGAAGAAGCATATTGTGGATTATCTGGAACAGAAGGGCTATACGCTTGTCAATTTCGGTACCGACAGCACCGAGAGAGCAGATTATCCGCTTTACGGCAAGGCGGTAGCGGAGGCCGTAGCGAGCGGAGAATGTGATCTCGGCATTCTGATCTGCGGTACGGGCATCGGCATCTCTCTTGCCGCCAACAAGGTGAAGGGCATCCGTGCCGCCGTTTGCTCGGAGGCGTATTCCGCCGCGCTCACAAGACGTCACAATAACGCGAACATCATCGCCTTTGGCGCAAGAGTCGTAGGGATCGCTACCGCTGAAACCATCGTGGACGCTTTTCTGGCGGCGGAATTTGAGGGGGGACGTCACGCTGCGCGCGTAGATATGATCACCGCTATCGAGGAGGGCAGACTGTGAGCTACCGACTGGGCATCGACGTGGGCGGAACAAAAATCTGTGTGGGCCTTGTGCAGGTGACGGATCACGTTTCTCTTGTGGCGCATAAGCGTCTGGCGGTCAGCAAGATAACGGATGTTGTCATCGATATCAGGACGGCGGTGGACGCCCTCTGCGACGAAAAGGGCGTGAACATCAATGAAATAGAGTTTTGCGGTGTGGGCATCCCCGGCACCGTCAGCGCCGATGGGCGACGCATTCTGAAGGCTCCCAACATCTCGGTGTTGTCGGAGAATTTTGCCGATCTGCTCTCCGCAGCGCTCCATGGGCCCGTGCGGATGCTGCAGGATTCCCGTGCGGCGGCATGGGGTGAGTACAGGTGCGGCAGGGGACAAGGCGCGAATACCCTGATCTGTATGACGCTCGGCACCGGCATCGGCACGGGTCTGGTGATCGGCGGCAGGCTTTATCACGGCGCATTGGGAACAGCGGGGGAGCTGGGACACGTGCCCGTGGTAGAAAACGGCAGACCCTGCGGCTGCGGCAAACGCGGCTGCGTGGAAAAATATGCCGCGGGCGGCGGTCTGGATCTGACCGCACAGGAGCTGCTTGGAGAAGGGAAGGACGCAAAGGACCTGTTCCTTGCAGCAAAAGTCGGAAATAGCCAAGCACAGCTCGCCATTGATAGCGCCATAGAGCAGCTTGGTAGGGTGCTGGTGGGGGCGGTCAATCTGCTCTCGCCCGATGCCGTGCTTTTCAGTGGCGGACTCAGCTGCGAGGAGTCGTTTTTATCCGCCTTGATCGCATATATCAAGGCGCATTGCTACGCCGCTTCTCATTATCCCGTATTGGCGCGAGCAGCTTTGGGGGAACTTGCCCCTCTTATCGGTGCGGCAATGGCAAAAGAAGCATAAAATTCGGAAAAGAGCAGGGCAAAACCGCCTTGCTCTTTCTTTTTTTACAAAATTACGGATTTTTTTGCTTGTGAGTCTGTTTTTTTTACATCTTCCACAAAATTTCAGATATAGGCATTTTTTTGCGGAAATGACTTTACAAATTGCCTTCCCTTTGGTATAATATTAGAGTGGTAAAATCATCTTACCCCTGCTTGCGAAGCGAGCAGTCAAAAAAAGGAGTGGTCATTTTATGAGCCGTATGATCGGTACTGTATCCCGTGGTATTCGCGCCCCCATTATTCGTGGCGGCGATGATTTGGTGGAGATCGTCACCAACTGTATTGTTGAGGCTGCCAAGGATGGCGGCTATGAGATCAGAAACCGCGACATCGTTGCAATGACCGAGTCGATCGTTGCACGCGCACAGGAAAACTACGTTACCATTGACAATATCGCGACCGACGTCCGCAACAAGTTTGGCGGCGAAACGGTCGGTATTGTATTCCCGATCCTTTCCCGTAACCGCTTTTCCGTTTGCCTGACCGGTATTGCAAGAGGTGCAAAGAAGGTCGTTGTTATGCTTTCTTATCCCTCTGACGAGGTTGGCAACCATCTGGTCAGCCTGGATGCCATCGATGCCGCAGGTGTAAACCCCTACAGCGACGTGCTGGATATCAAGCGCTACCGCGAGTGCTTTGGCTACGAAAAGCACACCTTTACCGGTGTGGACTACGTAGAGTACTACGAGCAGCTGATCCGCGCAGAGGGTGCCGATTGCGAGATCATCTTTGCAAACGATCCCCGTGCGATCCTGAAGCATACCGACAATGTGCTTTGCTGCGATATTCACACCAGAGCGCGCACCAAGCGCATTCTGAAGGCTGCAGGCGCCAAGAACGTGTATGGCATGGATGACATCATGTCTGCTCCTGTTGACGGCAGCGGCTACAACGATCGTTACGGCCTGCTGGGCTCCAACAAGGCCACTGACGATAAGGTCAAGCTTTTCCCCCGCGATTGCCAGAAGCTGGTAGAGGATATTCAGGACCGCGTTCTGAAGGAGACCGGCAAGCTCATCGAGGTCATGGTCTACGGCGACGGTGCCTTCAAGGATCCCGTTGGCAAGATCTGGGAGCTGGCCGATCCGGTCGTTTCTCCCGCCTACACCAAGGGCCTGGAGGGAACCCCCAACGAGCTGAAGCTGAAATATCTGGCAGACAACGACTTCGCCAACCTTTCCGGCGAGGAGCTGCGCGCTGCCATTGAGGACAAGATCTCTCACAAGGATACCAAGCAGGAGGGACAGATGGGCACCACGCCCAGACGCCTGACCGACCTGATCGGCTCTCTGTGTGACCTGACCTCCGGCTCGGGCGACAAGGGAACACCCATTGTCTATATCCAGGGCTATTTCGACAACTACACCACCGAATAATACAAGACAAAGGACGGAGAGCTTCTCCGTCCTTTGTTTGCCTATTCAGTTTACAAGGAGAGATGCTATGAAAAATCCTGTTGCAAGCAACTGGTATGCTGATCCCGAATCACGCGTGTACGGCGACACGGTCTATATTTACGTGACCAATTCGCTGCCCTATCAGGAGCAGACAAATCTTGATCTGGTCACCACCAAGGATCTGGAGCATTTTGAGATCTACCGCAACATTCTTGATATGTCTACCTATCACGGCGCTGTCAAAGCTATCTGGGCGCCCACCGTGGTGGAAAAGGCAGGGAAGTACTACATCATTTTTGCCGCCAACGATATCCACAGCGAGGAGGAGATCGGCGGCCTGTATATCGGCGTTTGTGACGACCCCAAGGGCCCCTTCAAAAACGTATTTGCCGATGGCAGACCTCTGATCAATGCCATTTATAACAACGCACAGCCCATCGACGCGCATCTTTTCAAGGATGGCGACGGCACCGTTTACCTCTATTACGGTGGATGGCGGCACATGATGGTCTGCAAGATGAACGAGCAAATGGACGGCTTTGAGCCCATGCCCGAGCCCGCTTGGGGCGGCATCGCCCGCGAGATCACGCCCGAAGGCTACGTCGAAGCGCCCTACGTGATGAAGATTGACGGGAAATATCATTTGATGTATTCCTCGGGCAATTGGACTGACGGCACCTACTGCGTCAAGGCGGGTGTGGCCGACGATCCCATTGTGGGATTTACCTACTATACCGATGTACTGAAGGCCGCGGAGATCGCTGACGGCCCCGGTCACAACAGCGCATTCTGCTTCAAAGGACAGTGGTACGTGGCTTATCACCGCCGCACCATTGGAGATACCAACCCTCACCATCGCAGGCTGTGCATTGACCGTCTGGATGTGAAGGACGGACGTCTGCAGCCTGTGAAAATGACTTAAAGCAAAAATCGGCTACTTGACTGTAGCCGATTTTTTGTTATTTCCAATCGCCAAGATAGTCCTTGTTCGCTTCAAACAACTCGTTGCACATATTCTCGATCTCCTCCAAAGAAAGCACGGCGGAGCTGAGCGGATCCATCATCACGGCACGGATCAGCTTTTGCCTGTTCTTTTCCATAATGGCATCCACGGCAAGATTTTCCATCATGGCGGTCTGGTTGACCAGAATGGCGATCTCGTCGGGCAGCTTACCCACATAGCACTTGCGCAAGCCGTGCTTGGAGGCGTAAACGGGGATCTCCACGCAGGCGTCGGCAGGGAGGTTGGGAATGCAGCCGTCGTTGATCACGTTGCCGTTGAACTCAATGGGCTTGCCGTCACCAAGGAGGGCATTGAAGATCTCGGCGGCATACTCATTGCTGCGAGGCGCGTTTTTATCCAGAGGCGTATCGATCCAATCCTGCATGGTCTTGACAAAGTTTTTCGCCTTGTCGGTATACAGACCGATGGAATAAAGCTCCTCGCCGGGGTTCCAGTAGCTGCCCTCGTGATCCGAGCAATATTTCTGCAGCAGATCGGGGCGTTTGCGGAACCAGGCGTTGTACTCGGAATTATGACCTGAGGATTCGGTCACGTAATAACCGAGGCGCAGGAACATTTCGTTGCGCACCCGCTCCTTATCGTAATAGCGTGGGTCGGCAAGCTTTTCGCGCAGAGCAGGGTAGAGATCCTTGCCGTTATGAGAAAATTCGGTGTAAAACGCCTGATGATTGACACCGGCGCAGGTGTATCTGACCTCATTATAAGGCACGTCAAGCCATCTTGCCAGCATAGCGGCAGTGCCCTGTACCGAGTGGCAAAGACCGGTCACATTGACCTTGGTGTGCAGCTGCATAGCGCGGCAGAGCATAGTCATGGGGTTGGTATAGTTCAGAAATACGGTGTTGGGGCAAAGCTCCTCGATCTCGCGGCAAATTTCTATGAAAAGCGGAATGTGGCGCGCGGCGCGGAAGATGCCCGAAACGCTTCGGGTGTCACCGATATTCATGCTGACGCCGTATTTTTGAGGGATCTCAAGATCCCGACGCCAGACCTCAAGACCACCGTTGAATATAGTGCAGACCACGCCGTCTGCACCTTGTAGCGCCTCGCGGCGATCCATGGTGGTTGTGACCGTGGCAGAGACCTCAAACTCGCGGATGATCTTTTCGCAGGCACGCTTGGCGTACTCCAAACGGGTGGGATCGATATCCATCAGCGCCAGGTGCGCATCCTCGAAGGCGGGAAAGGTCAGCAGATCGCGAACCACGTTACGGGTGAAAACGATGCTGCCGGCACCGATAAAAGCGAATTTTTTCATGATTGCACCTCCGTATATAGGTCATTTTATGTCGAAAGATAGACGCTTTTGCTATTCAGGAATTCTGCCGCAGGATCTCAAACGCCATTACCGTGGCAGCCGAGGCGGCGGAAAGGGAGCCGCGGAAATCCCGCCCGTAATCAATGCGCACGATCTCATCGGCAAGGGAGAGCATTTCAGCGGAGATACCTCGTTTTTCTCCACCTACCACCAGCAGCAGCGGCTTTTTGAGATCTGCCTCGTAAAGCCCGACAGAATCACGTATGCCGGCACAGACAATGCGATAGCCCATTTCCTTCAGGGTGCGCACGGCGGCAACGGGATCTCCCATCCATAAAGGGAAGTGCTCGGAAGCACCTGCGGAGGCACGCGCGACCACGCCTGCGGCGCTCATCCAGTTGCGCTCGCCAAGCAGGATGCCGTCACAGCCCGCGGCATACAAAGAGCGCAGGGCATAGCCGAAGTTATACGGATCCTCAATGCCCTCCAGTAGGCAGAGAAAGCCGCTTTCGGGCAGACTTTCCGCCGTCGGGGCAGGGATGGTGCGGTCGCCGCAAAGCGCCACGATACCGCCGTGGGTATTGCCAATGCAAAGCGCCTCCAGCTCGGCGCTATCGGTTAAAGACAACGGGATCTCCAATTCCTTGCATTTTCTCTCCAGAAAAGAGAATTCCCGCGCTTTTTTTGCGCGTTTGGCGCGGTCAAAGCGGATCTCCAGGATTGGACGATCGTTCACGCCGGCTGCCTTGGCGGCAAGCAGCGCCGAAACAGAGGTCATACCCTCCATCACGTTGGAGGAGACCTGACGACTTTCTTCTTTTATCATAAATCCATACCTTTTGTTCTTTTGCGGTCAACGACGGCATATTGTAATAGGGGAATGAGCTTTTCGTTCCTATTATATCATATTGGTTGACGGATTTCAACAGAAAAGAGAGAAAGATGGCATATTTCAGTCAGCCGCGGCGGTGTGAGCTGCTGGGCAATTATATTGTAGAGCACGGAGCTACCGTGAGAGAAGCGGCGCGTTATTTTGGCGTGAGCAAAAGTACGGTACATAAGGATGTAACGCAGGAGTTGCGGCCGATCAACCGTCAGCTCTTTGAGAGAGTCTGCGCAGTCTTGCTCAAAAACAAGCAGGAGCGACACCTGCGCGGCGGCGAGGCAACGCGGAAAAAGTATCAAAAGGGCGCAAAATAAAAAAGCAAAAATACCAACCGCCCCCTGCAAAAGCCAAGAGAGAGCAGAGGGGAGCGTGTACGTATATCCTAAACGCACAGACGCTCTTTTATACAAAATGCAAATTTTGTATAAAAGAGGGGATCGAAAAGGAGCTGCAAAGGCGGTTTTGCCGCGCTTTTGCTCGAAATCACCATTTGGGGATGTCCGATCGGCTTTTTATGGATCAGACGGATCGATGCTGCGTGAGGCGGTCTATATTTTTATTTTCAACGGTCGGATCATCGTTTCTTTCAAAAATTTTTATCCTGGCCGCGCTTCGGATTTTTTGACCACGTTAAAAATTTTTATCTTCAACAGACTGTCCTTCGTTTCAAGCAAAAATTTTCATTGCAGATATTCGCACGATCTTTCGGTCACGTTAAAAATTTTTGTCTTCAACGGACTATCCTTCGTTTCAAGCAAAAATTTTCATTGCAGATATTCGCACGATCTTTCGGTCACGTTAAAAATTTTTGTCTTCAACGGACTATCCTTCGTTTCAAGCAAAAATTTTCATAGCAGATATTCGCACGATCTTTCGGTCACGTTAAAAATTTTTGTCTTCAACGGACCGTCCTTCATTTCAAACAAAAATTTTCATTGCAGATATTGTATGGATCTTTCGACCACGTTAAAATTTTGATCTTGTTGCATATCTTATACTTATAGTCAAAAAAATTCGCCGTGAGCAACAGCAAAACAACTGCCGCTTCATACCATCGGCTTCACGCTCACCATTGGTCGATCACTCCTTTTCGCAAGAGATTTTTGATATCACGCCCTAAAGTTGACAAGTCAACTTTAAGGAAGTGAGTTTTACATTTTGTATAAAAAACAAACATCCAAATTGTTGATTCCTACAAAAATAATCGGTTTCCCCAAAAAGGATTTGCTTTGTACTACCCTGCTATGCTATAATAATGAGGTAATGATCTGCACGTGCGTTCTTGCCGAAAAAAGCGGATCAAAAATGAATTTGGAGGTCATTTCAATGGCTATTAAAATGCGTGTTCTGCACACCGGAAAAGGCAAGCTGGCTGCGCTTGCACCGATGATCCATCAGGAGTTTGGACTGGATATCAACGCTACCGACGTTATTCCCCCTGCATATTCCTGCAACAACGAGCGTCTCGTTGTTTTGATGATCGCCACCAAGGGCGATATGGAAAACAAGGTGCGTCTGTTCTGCCGTGAGCTGACCAAGGCCCGTGCACAGAACGTTGCTCTCGTGATCGACGGTACCGAGGCCGGTGCCAAGGCTGTAAAGGATATTCTCGCCGAAGCCGGCACCAAGGTCATGGACGAGGTATTCTACGTAAAGAGCAGCTTTCTTCCCTTCCTCAACGCCATCAAGGACGACGAGAAGGCCGCTGCACTGGCTTGGGCACACCGTATGGTTGACGGCCTGCAGTAATTTTTTCATCAAAAAGACCGATTTGGCATTGCCGGATCGGTCTTTTCTTGTTTCAATGATAAATTTTTCGCAAAATTGGTTTTCTACTGTTGCTCTTTTTAATATTTTATGTTATACTAAACTATGAATTTATATTTATATTTTCTTTTCTGTTAGCGAGGTTTTTGTTATGAAGTATTTTGTATTGATCCCCGACGGCATGGCCGATGAGCCTATCGAGGCACTCGGTGGCGTTACACCTATGAAAAAGGCCTGCAAGCCCTGTATGAATGCGCTTGCCAAGGAGGCTCTGGTTGGCACCGTTTCTAATGTGCCCCAGGGTATGGTGCCGGAAAGCGACACGGCAAATCTTGCCATCCTTTCCTACGATCCCAAGGAGTTTTCCAAGGGTCGTTCTCCGCTGGAGGCCGTCAGCATCGGTATTGAGATGCAGCCCGACGAGACCGCTTACCGCTGCAACGTGGTCACGCTTTCGGATAACGGCGAGGATTATGATGATAAGATCATTCTGGATCACAGCGCCGACGAGATCTCCACTGCCGAGGCAGACGAGCTGATCAAGGCTCTGCAGGCCGAAATGGGCGATGAGATCAAGACCTTCCACACCGGCATCAGCTACCGCCATTGCCTCATCTGGAAAAATGGCAACGATAAGTATGATTTCAACCGCCCCCACGATATTTTAGGTCAGCGGATCGGCGATTATCTACCGAAGAAGGAAAACGGTGGCGCAGAGTTTTATGATCTGATGCGTCGCAGCTTTGATATCCTCAACCATCATCCTATCAACGACGCACGCCGCGCACGCGGTCTGAAACCTGCTAATTCCGCCTGGCTCTGGAGCCCCGGCAAAAAGCCGCAGCTGCCCTCCTTTGATGAAAAGTGGGGATTGAAGGGTGCCGTGATCTCTGCTGTTGACCTTATTAAGGGTATTGGCCTTTGCGCCGGTATGCGCTCGATCGACGTGGAGGGTGCCACCGGCAATTGCCACACCAACTACGAGGGCAAGGCAAGTGCCGCCATCCAGGCATTCAAGGATGGATACGAATATGTTTACGTACACGTGGAGGGCCCCGATGAATGTGGCCATCGCGCCGAGCTGGAAAACAAGGTCATGGCCGTGGAAAAGATCGATCAGCTGATCCTCTCCCCCGTTCTTTCTTATCTGCGCGAGAGCGGCGAGGATTTCAAGATCATGGTGCTGCCCGATCATCCCACGCCCATCCGTCTGCGCACCCACACCATACTGCCGGTGCCCTTTATGATCTATTCTTCCAAGGAAGCGCACGAGGGCGTGGCTGAGTTCTCCGAGGAAAGCGCCGCTGCGATGAACAATTACGTAGCAAACGGATATCAACTCATGGAGCTGCTGACCAAATAATAAAAAAGGAGTACTCATGATGAAAAGTCAGGAGCAAAAGCAGCCAAAGCTGACGGGTGCCGCCGCGCTTTTTGAATACGTGGAAATGTTCGTGTTTGCGGCCCTGGCGGTGATACTGCTGATGACCTTCTTTCTGCGTCTTTGCGTTGTCAGCGGTCCTTCTATGAACAATACCCTGCTTGACGGCGAGCGATTGGTGGTCTCCGATCTCTTTTACACGCCCAAGCAAGGTGACATCGTGGTCTTTCACCAGACCAGCGAGACGAACGACCGCTTCAACGAGCCGATCGTTAAGCGCGTGATCGCCACCGGCGGTCAATACGTGATGATCGATTTTGTGGGGGGCAAGGTATACGTTTCGGATGATGAGAGCTTTGATGCCGGCGAAGCGCTGGATGAAAGTGATTACGCCTATTTCACCAATGGCATCTGGAAGGAAAAGGCTATGGGACAGACCGTGTATCTGACGCAGGTGCCGGAGGGTCACCTCTTTGTGTTGGGTGACAACCGCAACGTATCGGCCGATAGCCGCTCCGAGGAGGTCGGCTTTGTAGACGAGCGCCATCACCGGCAAGGT
>SVQY01000039.1 GCA_015065135.1 Oscillospiraceae bacterium | reverse complement strand
CTGCCGACACAAAGGCGGTTCCCTTCATACCGAGAATGGCTTTTTTGGACGCCAACAAGCCGTCCTTCCAGTTTATGATGTAATTCCACTCGTTGAGAATGCTCTCGGTCTCGGTATAGCCGAAGGCGTCCAGCTGCTCCCGCACCCGCAGGATGCGCTTTACGTATTGGTCGGTCTCGGAGCGGTAGGTGTGCCAGGAGAAGAAATCCAGCGGCACCTCATGCTTTTTCATATACTCCAGGAACATTTCGGTCTTTTTATCCACGCCGCCGGTGGCAAAGGCAGGACCGCCGATCTTCAGCTCGGGGAAAAGACCCTTCAGATGCTTTGCGGTGATCTCAAACAGCGGCAAGAAATCCTCAAAAGGGGCATCCCAGCATTCCCTGCCGTTTTCCGGCTCGTTCCAGATCTCCCAGTAGCGGATATTCCAGGCAAAGCCTTCCGCCCAACCGTAGTTATAGTGGCGTATGATATGCTCGCAGATCACCGCCCACTTGTGATAATCCTTCGGCGGGATAGAATCATATTTCTTGACACGGTGATCGATCTTGTTGCCAAGGCGATAAAAGACCTCAGTACCTGCCTCCATGATCGTTCTGGTGTATTCATCGGTGCAGGCAAAATCATAGGATGCGGGATCATACGGATCGGCATCGAAATTCGGAAAGATCGCGTTGATATCCACGGTATGCTCACCGCCGTAAGAGGCACAGAAGGCGGCATCGTGATTGCGGGCAAAGGGGATGCCCGCCTCCTTGTAGGCATCAAAATTGCCGGAAAGCGGAAACATCCGCGGCCCCTTGGTGGGACCGTTGTTTACCGCGTGCATGGGCTTGATCTTGCCTACTGTTTTTTCAAAATTCACCCGAACGGTCGTCATAAACAGCTCCTCGCTTTTATCGTAGTTGCTTTCATTGTACCTTCATCAAAGTGGAAAGTCAATAGAAAAAAACGATACTCTTTGCACTTTGTGATGAAAAGCACCTCGCGCCACCCCACCGGCAAAACGAAAAGAGCACCCACACGGATGCTCTTTCGGCGCAATATTATTTTGTTTTAACGGTATACTGCCTGTATTCGTATTCGCTGAGCAGGGTCCTGTTCCCCGATGCGGTCACGTAAAAGCTTTTTGCCACATTGCCGTTTGCATCAAGCTCGCGAACGACCCTGGAAGACACGCTTTCGCCCACATACGTAACGGTCTCTACCAGAACCCCCTTATCATTGTAGATATACACCGTTCGCACATTGTAATCCTGCGACTCCTGAATGTTTCCGTTCTTGTCATACAGACTGTAGTTGCCCTCATTTTGAGCGTCCTGAATCTTATAGCTTCCGTCTGCCTCATAAATGTAGACGTTGATGTCCTTGCCGTCACGGCGCTCGGCAACCAATCTGTTTTGCGCATCGTACTGATACCGGCAAAGAGCCTCGCCATATGCTGTAAACGTTTGCATTGTCTTGAGCCTGCCGTTTTCATCATAGGTCAGGATCTGCTGCACAAAGGGCTCTCCCTTACCGGTATCGACGCTTGTTTTTGTCAGGTTTTGATTTTCGTCATATTCATTGATCCACGTGGCGACCACCGTTCCTGTCGGATCCTTTTGTGTACACCGGATCTCGTTTCCGTATTCGTTATAATCATACGTGTACACGTTGCCCTCTTCGTCTGTTCTTGTATAGACCAGCCAGACCGTTTTTTCCGTTGGCTCCTCACCGTTTTGGTCATCTGCCCCATCGTTGCATGCGACCAAGGCAACGATCAGGATGGCGACCAGGGCCAGGGAAAGCAATCGCTTCAGAACATTTTTCATGGCAACACGCTCCTTTTATAGCTTGATCAATTTTTATTGTATCACATTTTTTTGAAAACGCAATCGTTTCACAAAAAATATTTTAAAAAACAAATATGCACCAATGCAGGCTCCTCGCTCGCATCATATAATTTATCTTAGATCAATAGCTGAATACCCAAAAGAATTCAGTTTTTTCTGAAGCGAATAAAACTCCGAAAAGGCTTTTGAATCTACGTTCATGCCGATCTTTTCTAAAAATTTTTGTAATGGTATATTCTTTCGTTTTATGTAGAATCTTGTATGGTGACCTTCTGTAAAAAATTCGTAAAAAGCAGTAGGCTTTGAAAAGCATCTCCCACCTACAGCCATTATGACATTTCCAGAGTGGTTTCTTAATTCTTCACCTAAAACCGAAGAAAAATTTTTAACACAATCAGCGAGGTCAATTTGAGATATCTGTCCATCGTTGTCTTTATAAACAAGCTCGTCAGTATTAACATCAATTATGTTTTCAAAAGGTATTTTTGTTACGGTATTTTCATCTTCTATGTGATAATGCTCTTGAATTTTTGCATAAAACTCTTGCCAATTCATATATTCACCGCCTTTCTTTGCTTTATTATACCACAATTTTGTAAACATTTCAACCGTTTCGCCGGTTCGAATCTGTCTACAGACCCGAAATGCCCGAAATGCATCTACAAAATTCCGAAAAACTTCAGAGCCGAAAAAATGAAGCATTCGCTTCGCGAATATGAAGCACAAGCCTGCGGCTTGTATGAAGCGACGGCGTTGCCGCCATGAAGCGAAGCGCGCGGTAGCCTTTCCGTGTGCCGAATGCACGCTTCATAGGGCGAAGCCCTGCTTCACGAGTTGCTGCGCAACTCGCTTCATGCGCGTTAGCGCGCTTCATTGAAAAAAGCACTTGCCTCGGCAAGTGCTTTTTTCTGTGACGTGTGTCCGATTTAGATGCACACAGATTTTGCAGAGGGTAGACTACCCCCTTGGCGATGATGGGAGTTAAAAGTTTCCGCGTTCTATCTGGCTTTTAACGCCATGCTTGTAATGACAACCTATGTAATCAATATTTTACATAACCATCCTTGAAGAACAACTTAATAATTTTTTTACTAAATCTCTTAGGATTGCGTCCTACTATAATTGATCCGGCAACGTATGCTCCCCACACAATCGCAAAAACAATCGGGAAGAAAAGTAATGGCCAGTATTCTTCTTGATGCCAACGGTTTGTTTCATCAAAGCTCAAAAGATAGGCATCCCCATTAAGAATTGCTTTTATTGAATAGTAGTCATCCTCGTCGTCTGGCGTAACTTCTTTGGAATATGTTGTGAGCAGTGTTTTGCCATCACAAACAGATTTTATTTCATCGGAATTAAATCCTTCACCTATAAATCTGATTTTATAGAGCTTATTATCAGTAGAGGTCAAGACGATTTCATCATCCTTAGCAATACAGGATGTAAAAGAAACTTCCTGTTCGATCGTATTATCTACAGTGCAGGGGTTACCGTAAATATGCCACACCAAGAAAATGGCAAAAGCAACAATAACTACGCCGATCATAATGTATGCGAACATAAAGCCAAATACATCATCAACGTTCCCATTAAAAATATCGTGTTTTGTTTTGTGTATTTTGGGAAGCGCTTGTCCCTTATGAATCGTACGGTATCTTTTTCTTACATATGCGATAAATTCTATTCCACCAACCGAAACTTCATCAATCATCACCTTGCGCTTTCCAATGCAAATATAATCCTCGTGCATGTTTTCTTTGATCGCCGTTACTTGATCATAGGTGAATTTTCTTTTGACACCAAAAAAGTTTTTAGCAACAAATCCGTCTTCGTCGTAAGAAACTCTGCAATTTACAAAGGCAATAATAAAACTTGCACCGAGAAGTGAAAAAGCAAAGAAAAGTATCGGCACCCAAATTGGCTCATCCAAAAAAGCTGTAATGAGGGTAGGAATGAGAAAAATAGTAGAGGTTATTAAGCCTAATATTACAAAGAATTTTGGTAGATATACTTTTCCTTTTTCTGCCTTTTTAGGTTGCCTCAAAAAAGCAAGAACGCCACTGACAATGATTGGTATAATTAAAAAACTTAATCCGCGAACAATATACTCCATATCTCACCTTCTTTCTTAAATCGGTGTACCATAATTATAGCATAATTTTGTAAACATTTCAACCGTTTCGCAGTATTAAAGGCTCCCTCCGAGAGGGAGCTGGCGCCGTAGGCGACTGAGGGAGAGCGCGTTGCCGCCTATTCGTCTGCCAAGCGCTGCGCGCTTGGCGCTAAGTTGCCTCCGGCAACTTGCCCGACGTCGCCGCCGGACGGCGACGCGGTTCGAGAAGCCATCCCTGCCAACAGAAAGCCCCACGGCGGTTGCCGTGGGGCTTTCTGTTGGCAGGGATGGCCGGATTCGAACCGACGAATACCAGAGTCAAAGTCTGGTGCCTTACCGCTTGGCGACATCCCTCTATTTTGAAACGCATATTATTATAGCACGCCACGCCCATAATGTCAAGAGCAAAAGCGTTTTTGATACGCGAAAAGGGGCTTTTTTCAGCCCCTTTAGCGAAAGATCAAGGTGCAGATCCAGTAAATGATCCCATAGATCACACCCGCCGCCGTACCGTAAAGCAGAACAGGACCTGCCACGGTAAAGATCTTGGCGCCCACACCCAGCACCAGCCCCTCGGAGCGACTGTCAATGGCAGGCGAGGCTACCGCGTTGGCAAATCCGGTGATCGGCAGCAGCGTGCCGCCGCCGGCGAACTGCGCGATGCGGTCAAACACACCAAGCGCGGTCAGCAGCACCGCAACGCCCACCAGAATGATGGCAGCCCACGCAGAGGCCGCATCCCGTGACAGCTTCGCTACCCCCGTCAGCAGCTGAATGATCCCCTCCGCCACAAGGCAGATGCCGCCCCCGACCAGAAAGGCGTGCACGCAGTTTTTGATCAGCGGCGAGCGCGGCGCACGCGCCTCCACGTATCGGGCATAGGTCTTTTTATCCATATTCATACTCATCACCCCCACACCCATTCTTCCCTCTTTTGGCTTTTTTATGTAACATCACAAAAAGTTCTTTACATTTTCACACTTTTGCGCTATACTGATATTGTAAATCTTTGGAAAGGAGCTTTCAACATATGTCTGCATTCAACCGTTTTGTTGACGCTACCAAGCGCACTGTAAAAAAGATCACCAATAAGACCGAGGAAGCCTTTGACTCCGCCTCCAATTCCATCAAGATCAAGAACCTGGAAATGAAGATGGATGAGCTCTACGAGGAGCTGGGCCGCATCGTATACCGCGATCTGCACACCGACGAGGATCTGGAGGAGCAGAAGATGCAGGTAGTGGCCGAGATCGACGGTCTCTTTGACCGCATTGCCGTTCTGAAGGAAGAGAACCGCAAGGTCAAGGAAAAGAACAAAGAGCCTGCTGAGGAGACCGCCGAGGAGGCTGCCGAAGCCGCAGAGACTCCCGCTGAGGAAGCCGCTCCCGAGGAAAAGAAGGAAGACGCAGAATAAGCAAAAAAGCGCCCACGTGGGCGCTTTTTTGCTACCGTTCGCAGTTTTATTTGTTTGCCATAGCAGAAAATTTCTGCTTGGCACCGTCGATCTTCAGATCCTCTGCCTTGGTAACGGGATACCAGCCGCGGCTGTTCATCTCCTCAAACAGCTGTCGCTGCATATGGTGGGTATCGCTGAGCAGACCGGTCATGCACTGCACCACCTCGGGGGTGGCGCTCTCCAGCAAAAAGCCGTTGTAGCAGCCGGCCAGATATTTTTCACTCTGCAAAAGATCGTTCATCCGATCCTTAGGGGCAAACGTACAATTTTCCATCCTTCATCATCCTCACTTCAAATTTCCGTAAAGCTGATCAAAATGCCGTTGATGGCGCCCCGCCATCTGCGTATAGATGTCACGCAGCTCCGCATCGTCCGTCTCCGTCGCCAGCGCGCAGCACTTTGCGCCAAGCACGCTCTCCATCGTCATCAGGTCGCCCAGAGCGGAAAGCTCCTTTTCTGTGATCTGTGCCATATCTTCTCCTCCTTAAGTTGGTATCCTTATCTTGCCCGAAAAGAGAGAGAATATGCAAAAAACCCGCCACGTGGGCGGGTTTTTATGCTTCAACCATTAATAACGGGTCGTGTCGTTACCGACCTGCTCGTTGGGCATGCTCGGATCAACGCTTGCAGAGGTATCGGGGGTCTGGTGAACGTCACCCACCTTCTCCTGCTCCTTGGGACCTTCTTGGGGTGCTGGCTTGGGCTTGCAGGAAGCGAGAATCATACACAGGCACAGGCAGAGTGCCATCAGCAAACAAAGGATGCTCTTTTTCATTGCTCCACAGTTCCTTTCACGACATTTTGGGAATTGTTCAGTATTATTGTACCAAAACATTGCGGATTTGTCAACACCTTTTTTGGATTTCGCCTATGCTTTTTCTCAAAATTTTAAAAAACGAAAAAAGCAAAAAGCTATGGCCTTTTTTGCCAGAATGTGGTATAATAGAAATATATCGGCCCGCACGCAGGGATTTTCCTGCGCGGTGCCACCCTCCATCTGCCCCCACAAGGCAAGAAACAAGCTTTTTCAGAAAGGATGATGGTATGAAAATTTCCCGTGTAAAGCCGGAACCCGGTATGAATATCATCATTGTCGGCTGCGGTAAGATCGGTCAGAATCTGGCCGAGGAGCTGGGCGAGCAGGGCAACAATATCACGGTCGTGGATATTTCGCCGCAAAAGGTGAAGGAGGTCTCTACCCGTTTTGATGTGATGGGCGTTGTAGGCAACGGTGCCACTCACTCGGTACTGGAGGACGCAGGCATTGCCAATGCCGATCTGCTGATCGCGGTTACCGGCTCGGACGAGCTGAATCTGCTCTGCTGCATCGTGGCCAAAAAGGCAAGCAACTGCCACACCATCGCCCGTGTCAAGCAGCCGGAATACAGCACCGAGACCGCCTACCTGCAAAATGAGCTGGAGCTGGCAATGGTCATCAATCCTCAATACGCAGCGGCAGCCGAGATCGCGCGCGTGCTGCGCTTCCCTTCGGCAATGAAGATCGATACCTTCGCGGGTGGCCGCGTGGAGCTGGTCAAGTTCCGCCTGCCGGAGACAAGCCCCCTGGTGGGCATGTCGGTGCGCGAAATGGCAACCAAGCTGCGCTGCAACGTGCTGATCTGCACCGTGGAACGCGACGAGCAGGCCTTTATCGCCAAGGGTGATCTGGTATTCGAGGGGCGCGACGTCATTTCGCTCATCGCCTCGCCGAGAGGCGCTGCCGCCTTCTTCGACAAGATCGACTACCGCACTCATTCGGTCTCCGACGTCATGATCGCCGGCGGCGGCAGGACCGCACATTATCTGTGCGAGATGCTGCTCAAGGAGGGCATTGCCGTCAAGATCATTGAAAAAGAAAAGCCGGTCTGTGATGATCTCTGTGCGCGCTTCCCCGAGGCCACCATCATTCACAGCAATGCCAGCGATCAGGAGATCCTCATCGAGGAGGGCCTCAAGACCGCAGGTGCCTTTGTGGCGCTGACCAATATGGATGAGGAGAACATTCTGCTCTCGCTGTTTGCCAAGCGCGTGGGCAAGGGCAAGCTGGTGACCAAGATCAACCGCGTTGACTTTTCCGACGTGGTGACACATCTGGATCTGGACTCGATCATCTACCCCAAAAACATTGCCTCCGATCAGATCGTGCGCTATGTGCGTGCGATGAAAAACACCATCGGCAGCAATGTAGAGACCCTTTACAATATCATTCAAGGTCAGGTCGAGGCCTCCGAATTCATCGTCAAGGAGGGCTCTGCCATCATCGGCCAGCCTCTCTCGCAGCTGCAATTCAAGGATAACGTGCTGATCGCCTCGATCCTGCGCGGCCGAAAGGTCATCATCCCCCGCGGTCACGATACCATAGAGGCCGGCGACCACGTGGTGATCGTTTCCGAGCTGATGCCGCTGCACGATATCACCGACGTGCTGAAGTGAGGTCGCTATGAACTATAGAATGATCACCTATATTCTGGGCTGGATCCTTCTGTTTGAGTCGGCTTTTCTGCTGATCCCCTCGATCGCAGCGCTGGTCTTTATGGAGACCGCGGGCTACGCCTTTCTGATGACCATCGGCATCTGTCTGCTGGTCAGCGCGCTGCTCATTTTCAAAAAGCCGAAGAATACCGATCTGCATTCCCGTGATGGATTTGTGATCGTCTCTCTCAGCTGGATCGTACTCAGTCTGTTCGGGGCGTTGCCCTTTGTCCTCTCGGGGGTCACCACCTCCTACGTGGACGCGTTTTTTGAGACCGTTTCCGGATTTACCACCACCGGAGCTTCTATTTTCACCGCCGTGGAAGCACTGCCAAAGTGCATTCTGCTCTGGCGCTCCTTCACACACTGGGTGGGCGGCATGGGTGTGCTGGTCTTTATCATGGCTTTCCTGCCCCTCAGCGGCGGACGCAATATGCATATTATGAAGGCTGAGAGCCCCGGCCCCTCTGTGAGCAAGCTGGTTCCCCGTGTGCGCACCACGGCATTGCTGCTTTACACCATTTATTTCGCCTTGACATTGCTTCAGTTCATTTTGTTGCTTTGCGGCGGTATGTCGATCTTTGATGCGCTCAACACCTCCTTTGCCACAGCCGGCACAGGCGGCTTCGGCATCAAAAATGATAGTATTGGAGGATACTCCCCTTATCTGCAAATCGTTATTGGCATATTCATGCTGCTCTTTTCCCTCAACTTTAATTCTTATTTTTTGATACTCAAGGGAAAACTCAAAGACGCTTTTAACGCAGAGATCCGCACCTTTCTGCTGATCGTTGCCGGAGCTGTGGCTGCGATCACATGGAACATTCGCCATATGTTCGGCTCTCTTGGAGAGGCGCTTCGCCATGCATTCTTTGCGGTGTCTACCATTATCTCCACCACGGGCTTTGCAACGACAGATTTTGACCTGTGGCCACAGCTTTCTCGCACCGTTCTGGTGCTTTTGATGTTCATCGGTGCTTGCGCGGGCAGCACGGGCGGCGGCATAAAAATATCACGTATTATGATCATCTTCAAAACCATCTTCCGCGAGATACGTACAGCCATTCATCCTAAGCAAATCAAAAAAATCTCAATGGACGGCAAGGCCATAGAATCGGACGTTGTTCGCTCTACCGTTAATTTCTTTGCCTGCTTCGTGATGATTTTTGCAATATCCTGGCTCGCGATTTCATTTGACAATTACGATTTTACTACCAATTTCACCGCAGTGGCAGCCACCATAGGCAACATCGGCCCGGGCCTTTCTGCCGTTGGTCCAACCTGCAACTATGCCTTTTTCTCAAACTTTTCCAAGCTGGTGCTTTCCTTTGATATGCTGGCCGGCCGTCTGGAGCTCTTCCCGATGCTCGTCCTGTTCTCTCCCGCCACCTGGAAAAAATACTGATTTTTTGATACCGTGTTTGGAATTTACGCAAAAAAGCCGCTGCCGTTGTGTTCTGTAGAACACAACGGCAGCGGTGTTTTTTATGCTTTTCAAGCGGCGCTTTGCTGACCCTCGATGTTGGCGATCAGAGTGGCCTTCTGATCCTTCAGCGCCTGCTCCATCGCCAGGATGTCATCCTTGTGCGCATCCTCAAAACCGGCAAAGAAGGCATCCTTTGCGGTGTTCAGCTCTGCCTCCAGCGCCTCAGCCTTCTCCTGCAGCTTGGCCTCAATGTCATCGGTAAAGAGCGTGGCCTCCAGCTGGATCAATGCAGTCTCGGCCTGCTTCATCTGCGCGATCATGGTGCTGATCACAAGATCGGCCTGGGTGCCCAGTGCCTCGCAAGCAGCCAATGCTGCCTCGTACTGCTGCTCGCTCAGCTGCAGCGTAAGGGTGGCGGAGGCGTAGGTCTCGCCGTTCACCTCCAGAGAAGCAACATAGCTCTTCTGCTTGAGCAGATCGGCCTTGGCCTCGCGCAGCGCGACCATGGCCTGCTGATAATCCGACTCCGGAGATACCAGCGTATCATAGCGGAACTCCTCCAGCGCGGTGATCGCCTCACCGTAGGCATCCAGCGCAGTCTTATAGGTGGAATGGATCATGCTGTAGATGCCGCCCATCTCCTTGATCACGTTGGCGGTCGCCTCGCTCTTGGCAAAGGAGATCTCGTGCTCCTTGGCGGCAAAATATGCCTCGCGCATCTCAGCGGTCAACAGCTGTGCGGTCTCGATGCGGCCTGCCGCGATCACGTCATACAGCTGAGCATCGTTCATCTCGGCCAGCTCCTCCTCGGTGTAGATCGAGGTCGTGGCGGCCAGCTCGCGCAGCGCCTCGGTATTCAGCGCCTCCACCGTCTCTACAACACCCTGCAGATCCAGCTGCTGCAGCACGGCACTCGCCTTCTGCTTCACGCTCTCGGTCAGCTCCCGCGCGTAATCACTATCGCCGGAAACCGAGATCTTCACATGGTTTTCCGCCTCGCCGCTTACCAGATAGCCGGTCTCCTCGGCAAGAGAGAGCAACAGCTCGGTGGCCTCCTCGGGGGTCTTGCCCACAAAGGCCTCGCCGGCGATCAACACGCTACCGTCATCGTTCAGCGCGGTGACCGATACGACCTTGCCCTGGTCGTCGATCATGAATTCAATACTCGGATTGATATCCACTGTCATACGGGTAGTCTCTTTTTCGGGGGGCTCGTTGTTGCACGCCACCAGCAAAGCGGCACTCAACAGCAAGCAAGCAGCCAACAAAGCAGAAAGAATTCGTCTTTTCATGATTATGCTCTCCTTTCTTTTTCGGGATATTCCCTTGTCTTCATTATAACAAAAACACAAGGAGAAGCACAATAGACAATTTTTTTCACTTGTAATATTTTTGATCAAATCCGGGCATTTGTTTATACAGAAGCCGCTTCTTGATCGAAGCGCTCCAGCGCTCCGCGCACCATAGCCTCAAACAATACCGTGAAACGTCGGATCATATCCTCGGGCGTTTCATTCATACCGGCTTGCGCCCATTTGAGCAACGAGCCGGTCACGCAATACGTGCAATTTTCGGCCAAAAAGACAAGATCGCCATCTGCGATCCGTCGATTGCCTGCATAAAGCAGGATCGCGTTGTAGGCAAAGCGGTACACAACATCGTGAAGGTAGCGGAACATATCGCTTTGGCCCATTTCGGGCAGGATCTTCAGCGCGTAGTATTTATGCTGCATCGCAAAATCGAACACCTTGTAAAAGCCGCGCTTCCAATCCCCCTCAAAATCGGCGCTGGCATTGGGGAAGCTATCTCGCAGGGCGTGCTCCAACGCCCACTTCAGCATATCATAGATGTCCTTGAAATGATAATAAAAGGTCATGCGGCTGATGCCGCACTCCTCGGTCAGATCGCCCACAGTGATCTTTTTAAAGGGCTTGCGCTCCAGTACCGTGCCAAACGCCTTGAGCAGAGCCTTTTTGGTCAGCATTGACATCTCATCACGTCCTTTCTGCCCTATTATACCACAAAAAACCATTCTGTGATCAATTTTTTATCAATGTTCAAAAAAATCTGTAAAAAGCCACTCGTCGGGCAAAAAAACACCCCGACAAAGAGGCAATATGCCCTTTGACGGGGTGAGAAATCAGAATTTTCTGGTATATTCGTCCTGATAGCCGTATGGATGCTCGATCCGCTCTTCCTTCACCGTGATGGTGTTGGCGGGCGTGATATAGCGGGAGGTCAACGTATCCTCGGTGAGGATCAGATCGCGAAAGCCCCACATGGATTCCTGAGGCGGCTTTCCGCCACCGTTGTAGGAGTAATTGCCGGTGTAGAGCAGCGCCTTGTTGCCCCATTCCTCACCAAGCTCCACCACATTGGAGCGATGCACGTGACCGCCAAACAGGCAAAGCACGCGATCATCCTCGCACACCAGCTTCTTGAAGTCCTCGCACTCACGGGCCGGCTCAAAATGATGGGCACAAAGGATCACCTTTTTATCGGGATAGCGCGCCATCTGCGCACGGATGAAATCCATATCCACGCCGCTGTAGGTACCGTCGCTATGCTCTGTGGGATCCAGGTCCGCGCCAAAGGTATCGGGCAGGATAAAGAGGTAATCTCCCACCGTCACCGCATCGGTGCGCGTAAAGCCGGTCAGCTCCTTCCACAGCACGTTGCCGTACTGCTCGTGATTGCCGCCGATCACCGCCATCGGCACGCCCAGCGCCTTCAGTCGGGAAAGCACGCGATCTGCAAACAGCTTGGTGTTGCTGCGCCCCTCGCTCAGCCAGCAGCCCTTGATGCCCCACTTCCAGTGGTCCAACGAGTAGTCGCCAAGCAGCAGCAGTGCCTCGAAGGGATCCTTTTGATATTCCTCCTCCACGTGGCGCACAAAGCGCTCCATACGCTCCTCATTGCTGACACCGTACCACTCCAGATGGCACCAATGAATATCCGATGCGATCAAAATACGTGTTCTGCTCATATGCAGCCCTCCTTATCCGATTATGCTGCCCTCATTATAGCGCAAGGCCAGTGCCTTTGTCAATTACATTTGCCGAAAAACGAAAAATATGATATAATAGAAAAAAATGAAAGGAGCGGTATCTATGCTCGCCTTTCCCTCCGCCGATCGCGTAGGCGGTATTGACGGTAGAGACACCGCATTTTGCGAAAGCCTTTACCTGCTGAGTGATCGGTATCAGATCCTCGGTATGCGCCCGGCTGACCGCCTAAGCGGTCCCACGCCTGCCGTTGGCGATCTCTTTTTTGAGCATTTCCCCATCACCCAAGCCGAGCTTGCCACGCTGCGGCGAATGACCAACGGCGTCAATGAAAATTCTCTGCTATTCTTTGCCGGAGAGCGGCCTATGCTGGCGGTCTGCGCGCCCTACGCCGCGTCACGGATGCTGCTGATCGCGGTGCCGGAGGGCGACCTGCGCACCTACCTCAGCCGCCCTGCCGGCTATGACGGACGATTGGATTCCCACAACCGGTTGACCTTTTCAACCACCGCGCTCTCCCGTAACGCCCCCATTTCTGCCAACGGCGGAGACCGGATCTCCCGTTGGGTCAGTCATCTCCATCAGCCCTTTTTCTACGATGCGATTCTGGGTCGGGAATATGATGCAGAGGTTGCGGTGCTGGCTGTTCGCATACAAGAGCTGGCAAAGCTTTGCGGCTGCGCGGTGCAATATGATCTTTCGGATATGTCCTACCGCTACCCGGATCTGTACTCCTTTGAAATGGTGATCCCCACCCTGCTCGCGGTCCTGATGGCAGCACGCCGCCTCTCACCGCACCGAAGCGTTGAGGTGCGCGGCTGGTACGATGCCACCGTAGGAACACTGTGTGCCACCCGCTTTGATGCAGAAGCGGAGGCCTCCATTCCGGAATTCGCGACACTGAACACGCTTGCCGAGGAATACAGACGCATCTTTTTTGCCATGCGCAATCCGGAGCAGCCGGAATGCTGCGTATGTCAGTTTCTGACCTCCGTACCGGATCTGGAGGCAATGGACCTCAAGCAGCATCCCCTTGTGCAAAGAGCGCTCGAAGGTACGCTCACCTCTCCGTGGCAGGTCTTTCGTCTGCCGGGCACCAAGGACGAGGAGGATATTGCGGCACTCCACCGCCGAATGATCGAGGATCTGGAGATCAAGCCCATTCCGTCGTTCGAAGACGGAGAAAAGCAGAATTTCTAATTATTTTTATTTATTTTCCAAATGTAAAATATTAATTTCCAACTTATTCGCTTATAAAATCTACCATTTTCCATTTTCAAAGAAAACCGATCGCAAATCGGCTCTTTGAAGGACCGAAACCTCACATCGGGCAAAATAAAACACCCGGGCGTTTCCGCCCGGGTGTTTTATTCATTTTCGCAATATAAACGATCAGCCAGCAGCCTTAACAGCAGCCTTGGTGCCAACCCAGATCATCTTGCCGGACTTCTTAATGATGAGATCCTCGTCCTTTTCCTTCATTTCCTTGATCTCGTCCTCAGCATCCTTCCAAGCGTCCTTGGCATCACCGCTCTCCTTATAATAGGTGATACGGATGTAATCATCGCCATTGGTAGCGCTCAGGGTAGCCTCAACATCATCAGGGAGCAGAAGAGCGGTGTCGTTCAGAATAACAACGTAGCCTTCCTCTTCCAGAGCGGCCTTAGCCTTCTTGGGATCCTTGTTAGGAGCTGCGCAGGAAGCAAGAGTAGCAACCAGCATGACAGCAACCAGGGTCAGGCACAGAATGCGTGCAAACTTTTTCATCTTTTGTCCTCCTAAAAAGAATTTATTGGGGTAATCTCATTATATCACGCCCTTTTCAAAATTGCAACACCTTTTGCACAAATTATCATACAAATTTCCCCTACTTGTAACACAATTTGGCAATATTGTTGTAAGAAAAATCCGCCGACGACCTATAGGCCATCAGCGGATTCTTCTTTATTTGCGCTCGAAGGTGGTTCCGTTCGGGGTATCGGTCAGCACGATACCCTTTGCCAGCAGCTCGGCACGGATGCGGTCCGCCTCGGCATAGTTTTTCGCCTTCTTGGCAGCGGCTCTGGCGTCGATGGCCTCCTCGATGGCACGGATCTCGGGATCATCGGAGTACACGCGCACGGTGTTGGCGGCAGCTGCCGCCTTTTTGGCCTCCTCCTCAGCGAAAGCATCGGCATTCTTCAGCAGATCGATGCAAAGCACCGTATCAAAATCTGCAATGGCGGCGCGCTTGGTAGTAGCATTGGCGTCCGCCTTCAGCACGTCATAGATGGCGGTGATAGCAAGCGAGGTGTTCAGGTCATTATCCAGCGCAGCCACGAACTTGGCCTTCAGCGCGGCCAGCTTTTCCTCCTCTATCTGCTCGCCCTCCTTTACCTTCTGTGCGGCGATACGGGCGATCAGCTTGCGATAAGCCACGGTGGCGTTGTCCAGATTCTCCCAGGAGAACACCAGCGATCTGCGATAGTGGGACTGGAGGCAGAAGAAGCGGTAGACCACGGGATCGTAGCCCTTTTCCTCCAGCAAAGAGACAGTCAGGAACTCGCCCTTGGATTTGGACATCTTACCGCTATCGGTGTTCAGATGCAGCACGTGCATCCAATATTTGCACCAGGCGTGACCCACGTAGGCCTCGCTCTGGGCGATCTCGTTGGTGTGGTGGGGGAAGGCATTATCGATACCGCCGCAATGGATATCCAGGTACTCGCCCAGATGCTTCATACTGATGCAGGAGCACTCGATGTGCCAGCCGGGGTAACCAACGCCCCAAGGGCTCTCCCACTTCAGCTCCTGATCCTCAAACTTGGACTTGGTGAACCACAGCACAAAATCAGCCTTGTTGCGCTTGTTTCCGTCCTCCTCTACGCCCTCGCGGACGCCGACAGCCAGATCCTCGGAGTTAAAATCATTAAAAATATAGTACTGCTTCAGCTTGGAGGTATCGAAATAGATGTTACCGCCCGCCTCATAGGCAAAGCCCTTCTCGATCAGCGCGGTGATGACCTTGATGAAATCGTCAATGCATTGGGTAGCAGGCTCGATCACGTCGGGGCGGCGGATATGCAGCTTTTCACAATCGGCAAAGAAGCAGTCGGTGTAATACTGCGCGATCTCCATGACCGTCTTTTTTTCGCGCTTGGCGCCCTTCAGCATCTTATCCTCGCCGGTGTCGCCATCGCTGGAAAGATGTCCCACGTCGGTGATGTTCATCACGCGCTTTACCTCATAGCCGCTGTAGCGGAGGTAACGGTCCAGCATATCCTCCATAATATAGGTACGCAGGTTGCCGATATGGGCAAAATGATAAACGGTGGGGCCGCAGGTGTACATGCTCACCTTGCCGGGCTCATGGGGTACGAAATCTTCTCTCTTGTGGGTTGCGGAATTATACAATTTCAGCATAACGGTATCCTCTTATTCTGTCTTTTCGGTCTTTTTCTTGGATGTGGTCTTGCGTGCCGCAGCACCGGTGGCGGTAGTCTTTTTCCGATTGGCCTTCTCCAGCCTTTCCACCTTTTTCAGCAACGCATCAACGGTAGAGCGCAGCGCCAGCAGCTCTTGATTTACAGGGTCGGGAATGTGGATCTGATCCAGGTCGTTGGCCACGCGCTCACCGCCCACGCGCACCACGCGTGCGGGAATGCCCACCGCGGTGCTATCCGCAGGGATCTCGTGCAGCACCACCGCACCTGCGGCGATCTTGGCGTTATCGCCAATGGTCATAGGGCCAAGGATCTTGGCGCCTGCGCCCACCATCACGTTGTTACCAAGCGTAGGATGGCGCTTGCCGAGGTCCTTGCCCGTGCCGCCCAGCGTTACGCCCTGATAGAGCGTGCAGTTATCGCCGATCTCGGCCGTCTCGCCGATCACCACGCCGGAGCCGTGGTCAATGACCAGGCCTCTGCCGATCTTGGCGCCGGGGTGGATCTCAATACCGGTCACCATCTTAGCGCCCTGGCTGACAGCACGGGCCGCGATGGTATATCCTCTCACGTGCAGCGCGTGGGACAATCGGTGCGCCGTACGGGCGTGCAGGCCCGAATACAGCAGCAGAACCTCCAGATCGCTTTGCGCCGCAGGGTCGCGCTGACGGAAGGCGGCTACATCGTACATGACCTCCTCAGCCAGCTTTTTGGAGCGCCGATACAGCTTTTTGCCCTCGTGAGCAGCCAGATGGAGCCCCATTACGGCAAGGTCTGCCTTCTCCAGCCAAAATTCCATATTCTTCATACACTTGTCGCCCTGAAACAAAAAATGCCCCCGCGCCCGTTGGCGCAGAGGCGGTCAAACCGCGGTTCCACTCTGCTTCAGGGGTCTCCCCCTCTCTCTGTCATTGTGATAAACAGATCTCCCTTAACGCGGGCTACGTCGATGGATACTTACTTCCCCACCGCATCTCACGGGTGCACATCTCCCCATTGGCCGTGCGTTGCTTTCAGCCAAGTCAACGCTCTCTGCTACGACCTCACAGGGTCTTCTCCCGATCAAAGATTTTCTTATTTTATATTATACACAAAAAGAGCGATTTTGTAAACCCCCTTTTTCATTTTTTTACATTCGCTTGTCAAAGTAAGCGCCTCACAACAGCATATTTATATCTGTCGGATGGCATCCATCGCTCATAACAGGCACGGATGATCGAGCTTCGCTTGTCGGTCACCGGAGCTTCGGCAAAACATCACACCACAGCTGATTAAAACACAAAAAAGCATACTATACTTTAAAGGAGAGCCAAACGATGGAGCCGAAAGCGTTTTTTGGAAGGCATTTGCCGATAAAAAAGACACCGAGAAGCAGCAAAGACAGATAACGCTATGCCATTACGAGGGCCGAGACGCGCATTACGGCCACAAAGGCGACCAAGCAGTAAAGCAAAACGGGTCCTTTTCAAGGGACCCGTCTTTTTCACAAAGGAGATGGTTGTTTGAAAAAAACAGTCGCCACCTATCGGGTGGGAAAGAAAGTCATACGCCGACAGGTCAACTATATTCCGTTCCGCTACATTCTGGCGGTGCTGCTGACCATTTTTGAGGTGGCGACGATCATCGGCGTGGTGGTGGCGTGCTGCTACTATATCCCATATTTTTATCTGGCAGCACTGTTGACCCAGATCGTGTGCGTGGTGCGGATCATCGCCTCGGATGACAATCCGGAGTACAAGGTACCTTGGCTGTTTTTCGTGCTGGTGCTGCCCATAGTCGGCTTTATGCTCTATTTTCTCTTTTATTCACGCAAGTTAAAGCCCCGATACGTGCGCCGCCTGCGCGAGCTGCGCGATAGCACCCGCCCGGAGCAGGATCCCACGGTCACAGATGCGCTGGAGCGCGAGCAGCCTACCGTAGCCGCCGACGCCAGGATGCTCTGCCGCATTTCGGGCAGCAGAGTATATACAGGTACCGCACAGACCTATTTTCCCTCGGGTGAAGCGATGTGGCCGCAGCTGCTGCGCGATCTACAAAGCGCCGAGCGCTTTATTCTGCTGGAGTATTTCATCGTAGAGGAAGGCAGGTTTTGGGACTCCATATTATCGATCTTGAAGCAAAAATCCGATAACGGTGTTGAAATTCGTATGCTTTACGATGATATTGGGTGTATGTCCACCCTGCCCGGGAACTATGCCAAACGGCTACAAAAGCTCGGCATCCACGCCTCTCCCTTTTCGCGCCTGCGCGGCAACGCGGATAGCGAATTCAACAACCGCAATCACCGCAAGATCCTGGTGATCGACGGCAAGGTGGGCTACACGGGAGGCATCAATCTGGCGGATGAATACGTCAATGAGATCGTGCGCTTCGGCTATTGGAAGGATGCCGCCCTGCGCCTGGAGGGAGAGGCGGTCCAGGAGCTGACCCGCCTTTTTCTGATCGATTACGGTCTCAACGTGAAGGAGTTTGACCCCACCGCAAACGATTACTTCCCCACCTATACGGCCGGCAGCAAGGAGGGATACCTCATCCCCTTCGGAGATGGTCCGCGCCCCTTGTACGAGCGGCGCGTGGGCAAAAGCGTGATCCAAAACCTGCTGGCACACGCCAACCGCTACGTGTGGATCTACACCCCCTATCTGATCATCGACAATGACCTTTGCGTCAGCATTGAGAACGCCGCCTTGCGCGGCGTGGACGTGCGGATCATGCTGCCCCACATCCCCGACAAAAAGGTCGTCTTTGCTATGAGTCGCAGCTTTTACCCCCGTCTGATGGCTGCCGGTGTTAAAATTTACGAATACGCCCCCGGCTTTTTGCACGCCAAATGCTATCTTGCCGACGACTGCTACGGTATGATCGGCAGCATCAATCTGGATTACCGCAGTCTCGTGCATCACCTGGAAAACGGAGTCTGGATGTATCGCTGCGAATGCCTTTCCGCCCTGAAGGCTGATATGGAGGAAAGCTTTTGCGAGGACTTTCGTGTAAAAGCGTGCAGTTTGCGCATCGGTTGGCCACAACGCATTTTCCGCGCCGTGATCCGCATTTTCGCGCCGCTTTTGTAATAAAAAAGAACACCCGTATGCGAAATTTCGCATACGGGTGTTCTTTGTATCCGCAAGGGATGGGCACCATCCCTTGCGAAGAAGGCTTTAACCGATCACAACGTCATTGTCCAGGACCAGAGTCGAGGAGGAAGAGTTGTTCTTGGTTACAGCGGAAGCGGTGGAGCCTGCAATCAGCGTACCCTCGGTTACGGTAACCGTAGAGTTGGTGGATGCAGTATCCACATAGATGGCATAACCGGTACCCTCGCCGGCATCAAAGGTGCCGCCGTTGATGGTAATGGTCACGTCGGCTGCCTTTGTGAACACAACTGCGCCGTAGGTCAGATCGGTCTTGCGGATCTTGAACTCGCCACCGATGATGGTCAGCTCGCTGCCGGCGGAGTTCACGACGATAGCGTGCTGCTCTGCCTCGATGGAGCCGCCGATCCAGGTGATCTTAGCGCCGATCTCGGTGTACATACCGTAGGTGTTATCGGTATGGTTCACAATGTGCAGATCCTTCACGGTGATGTCGGTAGCATAGAACTTGATCGCGCTGTAATAGCCCTGCGTATTGGGGCTGTTCACGTCGATCCTGTGGTTGTTACCGTCCACGGTGATCTTGTTGCGATTACCGATAACCAGCGTGGAGTAGAGCTCCAGATCCTTCAGGAGCTTAACGGTTGCACCCTCGGGAGCAAGGCTGATCGCACCGCTGAAGGACTCGAAAGCACCGATCATCTCGCCATTCAGCCAGATCTCAGCTACGGGATCCTCAACCACGTGAGGCTGACCGAGGAACAGGGTCATGATCGCCTTACCGACCATCTGACCGTTCCACAGGTGATCGTGATAACCCCAGTGAGAGTGGTCGATAGAGGTCACGTTGTTATCGGCAGTAGCTACGTTGCCCTGCGGGATCACGTAAACGTTATCCCAGCTGCCGATAACCTCGCGCTGCATCTTCACGAAGTCAAGACACTTCTTATAGTAAGCGGCATCGGTACGGGCGTTGCCGAAGTACTCGGAGATCTCACCCACCAGGATGGGCAGCTCGTTGTACTTCTCGTCGCCGGTCATTTCCACGATGCTGCTGCGCAGATCGTTGATCCAGCACTTGAAGATGTCGTCGTACAGACCGTCGTTTGCGTGTCTGCTTACATCGGACTCGCCCTGCATCCAGTATGCGGCCACAACGTTGACGTCATAGCCCATTGCCTCATACTCGTTGATGCTGTTCTCAATGTGGTTCACGAATGCACGGAACAGACCGCCGGTGAGGACCTCGCTCTTGGGAGTGATACCCTCGATCCAGGAGGGAGGCTGCCAGTTGCCCTCGGGAGCATCGGAGCCGGTGATGTTGTCATACAGGCTGGTGCCGCCGTAAGCGTACTTGACGATCACGGCATATCTGCCGGTCTCCTCATTGTAGTACTGAGACAGCGCATCTGCCATACCAAGCTCGATGCCGAAGGTGTCGCCCGCGCTACCGTAACCAAGCTTGGTTACGGTATTCAGGCGGTGAATGGTGTTGGAAGAACCGGAATACAGGATGTGGGAGAAGCCCTCATAGTACTCGGGACGGAGCTTCATGATCGTATCGGTCCAGTTAGAGGAGCCTGCTGCGTTGGACTGACCTGCAACCAGGTAGAAGTCGATCACAGGAGCTGCCTCGGTGGGAGCGAACTGCTGCAGGATCGCCTGCTGTGCGGGGGTGTACTTATCCGCATCCTTGAGTGCGAGACGTGCGACCTGCTCGATGGAGCGTGCATTTCTCACCTCGCGGTAAGTGGTGTAGATGGTGTAGGACTGACCGTTCAGGTCGTAGGTCACGTAACCGGTTGCTGCGAACTCGCGGCCAATGTTCTCCTCGCGGATGTTGACCAGAGCTGCGCGGATGTAGTAGCCGCCGTTTGCACGGGCAACCAGACCGTCCTCAGCAGGAACGTCAACGTACTTCGCACCTGCAGCATCCATCAGCTCGATCGTGAAGCCCTTAGCCTTGGCAACCTCGTCTGCGGGCGCGATCAGCGTACCGAAGCGGAGGTTGGTACCGCCAAGCACGTTGGTGATGTACTCCAGAGCCTCAGCGGTCACAACGCTGACAAAGCGCAGACCGTTGCTGTTGGGATACAGACGTACGCCTGCACCGTCGGTCATGGAGATGATGCCCTCATGCTCGTGATCGCCGTCGGGATAACGATGCTGCGTAGAGTTGGGCTTTGCGGGAGCGATGTACTGACCGCCAACGGCCTGAACACCCTGGGTATGGACCGTCAGATAGGAGTAATCGTTTATGCAGTTGATAGCCGGACCGTATCCGGTGGAGTAGAACATACCTGCAAAGATCTCTACGTGGCCGGTCTCAGAGCCGGTACCGGAGCGAACGGGAGAACCGCTGTCGGTATACTTTTCGGGCAGGTAAGCGAAGTAGCCACCGTAGATCTCCAGCCAGCCGCCCGTGGTAGCGCGTGCGGCGCAGAGGGTACGACCCTCGAAGTAACCGGCGTAGATCTTGGCAATGGGTGCCACATCCTTCGTGTTCGCGTTGTCGGTAGAGGTTACATGGATCGCTGCGTGCGCAGTATCCGCAATGAAGGTACCGCCAAGGATCGTCAGCGTAGAGGGTTTCTCGTTGGGTGCGCTGTAGAACTCGATGCAGTAGTCACCGGTATGAGACGCGTTGCCGTCCATGCCGGCGCGGATGGTGCCGCTCTTGACGGTGATATCCACCAGCGTGTTGCTATCTACCGTGTTGATGCCCAGATCCTCGGACTCAATGGTGATACCGTCGATCAGAATGTTCAGGCGCTTGCCGTTGTAGTGACCTGCGTTCAGGTAGATCGAGTCGTTGGTAGAGCAGATCTTACCGCCGGTAAGATCGATGTCTGCCTCAACGCCGTCCACGTTGAACACGATACCGTATACGGCATCGATCACGCCGCCGGACATCTTGAGCGTCTTGACGCCGGTGTGGCCGGTGAAGCCGTCGCCGGTATCTGCGCCCTCGTAGTCGATGACCCAGTTGCCCTGCAGGTAAGCGTTGTCGCGGATGATGACGGTAGTGGTGTAGTTGCCGTTCTCGTCCTCAAATACGTCGTAGGCGGTGCCGTTCAGGAACTGAACGTTGCCCATGAAGGTGGTAATGGTGTTGTTGTTGGCGTAAACAGTAGCGTTGATGAAGCTGAGATCGCCGGTAAAGGTGATGCTCACGCCCTCGCCAAGCTTGATCTGCGTCTGACCGTAGGTATCGCCAACCGAGTCAGTTGCGGTGCCGGTGATGGTCAGGTTCTTGTTTACGTTGAATACGCCGTAGGGCAGCTGGCCAACGATGGTGATCGTGGAGCCTGCGGGAACTGCGCCTGCAACAGCCTCGATCGAGCCACAGTAGGTGTTGGTGCCGTCGGTGTAGGTTGCGTGGTGGTAATCTCTGTGAGTCGTGTTGATCACTGCACCGTCACCAATGGTGGGCGCCCAGTTGAGTGCGCTGTGGGTGTAGAGTGCAAGACCCTCAAAGGTACCGCCGGTGATGTTCGCGGTCACAGTACCGTAAGCCACCAGGATCGCGTAAGGAGCAGTATAGGTACCGCCGCTCACGTTCAGGGTAACGGTGTTGCCCTCGCGAATGTTGAATACGCTGGAGGCAGCGGTTACCACGGGGGTGCCGCTGACGGTA
>SVQY01000038.1 GCA_015065135.1 Oscillospiraceae bacterium | reverse complement strand
TTACAGTCGGTGTTTTTAACGCAGAGGGTCCACCCGTTCCCATTCCGAACACGGAAGTTAAGCTCTGCAGTGGCGACAATACTTGTCTGGAGACGGACCGGAAAGATAGCTCAATGCCGACACAAAAAGAAAAGAACCGAAACGCAGTTTCGGTTCTTTTCTTTTTAAATCAGTGAGCCGTTTTTACGGATTTCCGTTGGTGTTTTTCCGGTTTGTTTTTTGAAAACCTTTCGGAAATATGTGGAATTGCAAAAATTCAGCGCTGTGCTGATCTCTTCAACGGAAAGATTGGTTGATTGTAGCAGCGCAACGGCCTTTTCTGCCAAAATGTTGTTCTTGATGTCGATCGGCGAACAATGGAGATATCGGTTTAAGAATGCATAGAGTCCGGACTCGCTCATATTGCAGAATGCCGCAAGCTCACGCACCTTAAAGCTTGGGTTGTCTTCTATATAGCGCTTGGCTTTCTCGATCAGAGCCCGCTGCGGGATGCGTACATCCTCCTTCATACTCGGGAGCATCCTCCCGAGAAAAAGATATAGCTTGCCTACAAACAGGGGAGATACCGTTTTACTTTCGGCCATTTCATCCAGTAAAGCCAAGGAATCCTTATCGGGAAATAGCTTTTGCGGCACATAAGCACGGTTGTCTTTGTCGGGAAAGACCGAAAAACGGTAGGATTCCCACGTGACCAGATCACCCTTGGCAGGATCGCCGTACCAGTAGGAGTGATAACGCAACCCCAAAGGCAGATAAAACACATCGCCTGCTTCCAAAAGCAGCTCCTCCTTGGGCCCGGTCACGATGCGCGCCTTGCCGCAAAGCATACGAGCCAGAAAATGGCAATCGATCCCTTTGGAATTATCGGTGTGGCTATAATGCTTGATCGACGGCACGCAAAAAGAAAATGAATTGTAGAAAAGTGTATTATCCATTCTGTTTTTGCCTCGATATTTAGAGAATCGTATTCGCTATTTGCAGTATAGCATATTGTGGGCATGCTTGTCAAGATGATATAATAAGCATGTAACATCGATAAGACGAGCCCTTTGGGGGTGGTAGTCGTGCGGGAGGTAACAGCTATGAACAAGTCGATCCTTTTTACGTCACCTGGTGTAGCGGAGCTAATAGACTGCGATATTCCCACCGTTGGCGATGACGAGGTGCTGGTCAAATTGGAGCGCTCCTCCATCAGCGCAGGCACTGAGCGCGCCAATCTGACCGAGGGTGTGCGCGTTTCCTACGGCGAGCAGCCGATCCCGTGGCCTCGCCATTGCGGCTACAGTGCATCGGGTGTTGTGTGCGAGGTGGGGGCCTTGGTAAAAAAGATCAAGGTCGGTGACCGTGTGGCGTGTTCCGGCTCGTGCCATGCACAGTACTGCGCCTTGAAGGAGCAGCGGGTGCACCTTTTGCCCGATTCTGTCAGCTTTGCCGCTGCGGCGTTGGTGTATATCGGCACCTTTCCCTTGGCCGCCATTCGCAAATGCGGGCTGGAAATGGGCGAGGCGGCGATCGTTATGGGACAAGGCGTGCTGGGAATGATGGCAGTCAAGCTGTTACGTGTGGCCGGAGCCTCTCCCATTGTTGCAGTGGATCCCGTTGCTTCCAAAAGGGAATTAGCCTTAAAGCTTGGCGCTGATGCAGTACTGGATCCCTTTGAGCGAGATTTTGCTAAAAAGGCCAAGGAGATCACCGAAGGAGGTGCACACGTGGCCATTGAGGTCACAGGTCTTGGTCAAGGTCTTGATCAAGTGCTGGATTGCATGCGCCGTTACGGGCGCGTGGCACTGTTGGGCTGCACCAGAGACGCTGATTTTACCATTGATTATTACCGCAAGGTGCACGGGCCGGGCATTACATTGGTGGGCGCCCATACCACGGCAAGACCGAAACAGGATTCCTCACACGGCTGGTGGACGGACGCGGATGATGCGCACGCCCTCATCAAGCTGTGCGCCACAGGGCGCTTTGATCTTGGAGAGCTGGTGGAGGATGTCTTTTCACCCGTAGAGGCACCTGCGGTTTATCGACGGCTTGTGACGGATCGGTGCTTTCCCGTTGTTCAATTTGATTGGAGGCTATTATGACAAGAAAAATTCGCATTGCCCAGATCGGTCTTAATCAATATAGCCACAGCGGCGATATTTTTGACACGTTAGTGAAATTTTCCGACCTTTTTGAGATCGTAGGCTACGCCCTGGTCGAGGACGAGCGTGAAACCTGCGCCGATAAAATCAAGCATTTTAACGGCTACCCCGAATTGACCTTGGAGCAGATTCTGAACGATCCGACCATTGAGGCGGTAACGGTGGAGACCGACGAGGTGCATCTTACCAAGTATGCCCAAATGGCAGCGGAGCACGGTAAGCACATCCATATGGAAAAGCCAGGCGGCGCAGATCTTGCTGCATTTGAAAAGCTGATCGAGACCGTGAGAGCAAACGGTAAGGTATTTCATATTGGGTATATGTACCGTTATAACCCCTTTATCCGCGATGCGATCGAGAGCGTAAAGCGGGGCGAGTTCGGCGAGGTGTTCAGCGTAGAGGCACATATGAGCCGCTATGATCCGCCCAAGGTGCGTGAATGGTTCAACACTCTGCCTGCGGGTATGATGTTTTACCTGGGCTGCCATCTGGTGGATCTGGTGTTACAGATCAAGGGTGCCCCCAAGCGCGTGATCCCCATGACCTTCTCCAGCGGAAAGGACGGCATCACATCGCCCGATTATGGCCTTGCCATGCTGGAATATGACAGCGGATACTCCTTCGTGCGCATGTCCGGCGTGGAGATCGGCGGCGCCTCCCGCCGTCAGTTGGTGTTGGTGGGCGACAAAAAGACCCTGGAGATCAAGCCCTTGGAGCGGGGGCTGACCGAGGAAGAAAAGCAGGCGTACGGCCCTGCCAAATATGCTATGACTACCGAGCGTGTGGAGCGCACGCTGAATGAGCAGGGCAGATCGGTCAAAAAGCAGGAAAAAAGCGAGATCTTCTGCCGCTATGACGATATGATGCAGGCCTTCGCTGCCATGGTGCGCGGAGAAAAGGAAAATCCCTATACCTTGGAGTACGAGCTCCTTCTGTACCGCACGCTGCTGCAGTGCTGCGGCGTATAATTCGAATAAAAAGGGAGTGCCCACGCGGGGCGCTCCCTTTTTTTATCAAATCCTAATCCTGCGCAGTAATGCACGAAAAAAGTGCAATTTTTAAAAGGCGAGCCGTGTTAAAATATTATTATAAAGCAAAACGGAGGTCTGGAGCTATGAGTCAGTTGTTTGGTTCTCCCTTTTTTACGGGTATCAATTATTGGGATTCTCAAAGCGCCACGAAGATGTGGCAGCACTTCGACGAGGACGTGATCCGGCGGGATATGAAGGTGATGCGCGAGGCGGGAATTGATATCCTGCGCGTATTTCCGCTTTGGTCGGATTTTCAGCCTTTGACCGGCGGAGATTGTGCCAAGGGCGTTTATGAGTTTCAAATGGACGGCAAAACGCTCCCCGATACCGAGGCGGGCAGAGCCGGCGTCAGCGAGGAGATGTGCCGGCGTTTTGAGCGCTTTTGCGCTTTGGCAGAGAAACATGAGTTGAAGCTGATCGTTGGTCTGATCACGGGTCAAATGTCCTTTGGTGGCTTTTATCCACCGGTATTTGCCGGTAGCCACAATGCGGTCTCTAACCCTACGATGTGCAAATGGGAGCTGCGCTATATCAAATATCTGGTAGGCAGAATGAAAAAGCAGAGCGCCATCGTTGGATGGGACCTCGGCAACGAGGTGGAGCATATTGCGGAGGACGTTGAGCCGGATGCCTTCTATTTCTGGTGCGCTTCGCTTGCTAACGCGATCCGTGTGGCAGATCCTACCCGCCCCGTGATCTCCGGCTTTGCAAAGGGTGGCATCACCACAGGAAAGGCGAATTCCTTGGAGGTTGGGGAATATTGCGACGTGCACACGGTGCATCCTTACGTTTTCTGGAAGCTGAAGGATCCTATCCACACGATGCGCCCTGTTATGGATATTTCCTTCTGGGCAAGAATGGGCGAGGATATTTCCGGTATTCCCACCTTTGTGCAGGAGTTTGGCTCGATCGGTTACATGAATTGCTCCTACGAGACCGAGGCGGCATTTTATCGCGGTGCGGCGCTTTCCTGTATGGCGGAGGGCGCACACGGTGTGATGTGGTGGTGTGCCTTTGATCAGGGGCACCACGCCTTTACACCCTATAACTGGAACAATATCGGCAGCCAATACGGCTTTTTTAAGTCGGATCGCACGCCAAAGCCGATCGTCGAGGTCAATCGCTATCTGCGCGGCTTTATCGATGCCGTGCCGGACGGATTGCCGCGTAGTCAGGGCAATGCTTGCATTCTGATCCCGCGCGAAAATGAAAAGATCGAACATATTCTGCAAAGCGCCTATATCATGGCCAAGCAAGCCGGTCTGAACGCCGATTTTGCTTATACGCTATCGCCTATTCCGGATGCGCCGTTGTACGTGCTTGCTTGTCCGCAAGGATACAAAGCGATCACCAAGGAGCGCTGGAACGAGCTGCTGGATAAGGTGAAGGGTGGCTCCGGATTGTTTATGTCGCTATCCAAGGGGCTTTTCCGTGAGGTTCCGGAAACCTTCGGTGTGTGCATCAATTATCGCTATGACAGAGCGCATCGCTGCAATATGCAGTTGAATGGCGAAGCGCTTCCCCTTGACAGTAAATTTGTGTATGATATTGAGCCTACCACTGCTCGCGTTCTGGCAAGGGATGAGCAGGGCAAGCCCGTACTGTTTGAAAACGATTACGGCGCAGGCAAGACCTATCTTTGTACCTTGCCCTTAGAGGAATGTGTCGCTGAGCGTTCCGGTGCCTTTTTTGAGGCGGATGCACCGGCTTATTACAAGATCTATCAGACGGTCGCAAAGGGAATGGCAACGGAAAACGTCAGTTGCTTGAATTCTCGGTTTATCTGCCGTACAGAGCACGCAGTGGATGAGAAAACCCGGTATATTTTCTTGATCAACTATGATTGCAACGAGCAAGGTGCGGCATTGACTCTAGCCGACGGATGGCAAGCAGAGCTTGTTCACGGAAAGGGCTGGAATGGCCAAACGGTCACGCTTGGCGGCAATGACGGCGTATTGCTTCTCGCGCGCAAAATATAAGCAAAGCATTGCGATCGCAGCGCGTTTCAATAGAGAAAAAAGAGAAGTCCATCAAGGGATGGACTTCTCTTTTTCGCTCACACAGATAAATTCGGTGTCGGGAAAGGCCTTTTTGGTTTCCTCCGGGAACTCAAAATCCGATATAACGCCTGTCAGCGCACTGAAATCGCAAAAGATCTCATCCAGATGCTCCACCAGCTTGCTTTTGTTGGTGAGCAGATAGACCTCCCGGGCATTTTTACGCATAACGCGGTGCAAAAGGCTGCCTTTGCTGACATTGCCGTCGGCGGTCACGTAGCCGATCGAGAAAAACATTTTATCCGCACGGTAATGCAATACCTGCTCAACGGCATCGTCCCCTCCGACGATGTGTGGGCGTTCCTCGAGAGCTCCGCCGAGACAGATCACGTCAACATCGTATTCCCCAAGCTCAATGGCAAGGCGCAGATTGTTGGTGATCACGCGGAGGTCGCGCTTTTCCGCCAAAAACGGTGCAATGTATTGCACCGACGTGCTGCCGTCCAGAAAGACCGTATCGCCGTTTCGGATCAGCTCCGCCGCCGCGTGGGCGTTGCGACGCTTTTCCTTTTTCATATAAAGCTGGCGTTGGGGAAGGGGGAAAAAGTGATTGCGGTCCAATGCCTCTACACCGCCGTAGGTGCGCTTGACCAGTCCCAGCGTTTGCATGGCATTCAGATCACGGTTGATGGTGGCCGAGCTGTAATGCAGCGCCTGCGTCAGATAGCGGACGGTCACGTAGCCGCGCTCCTGTAGAATGTGCAGGATCTGCTCCTGCCGTAATTTTTGTGACATCATACACCTCAAAAATGAGAAAGTTTGAGAAACTTGCAAATATTTAAACGTTCTTGAAAAGGTTTGAGAAGGTTGCTATACTGATTATAGAGCAAAAGGCAAGCAATGTCAAGGAGGTGCGTGAAATTGAAGGTCACAAGAGACCTGACCACGGGGAATATCTATAAAAATTTTCTGCTGTTTACGCTGCCGCTGATCGGCTCCTCCTTGCTTTCCAGCTTGTATAGCACCGTAGATGCCATGATCGCGGGCAAATTCATCAGCGAGCACGCCCTCGGCGCCATCAATGCCACCGGCTCCTTTGATATGATCTTTCACGCCTTTTTTGACGGCTTTGGAGAAGGCTTTGCGGTCTTTGTGGCATTGCTGTTCGGCAAAAAGGAATACGGGCGTATGAAAAGCGATATTTTGCATATGCTGCTGTTTATGATCGGAGTGATCCTTCTGATCAGCGGCAGTGCGATCCTTTTTCGAAACCCGATCATGGATTTTTTGAAGGTGGATCCGATCCTGCGCGCGGATACCGAGATCTATTTTATCATCTATACGGCAGGGTATCTTATCATTTACGGTAACATCATGCTGGTACATATCCTGCAGGCGTTGGGCATCACCTCTGTCTCCTTTTACGTTTCGCTGATCTCCGCCGTACTCAACATCGGCGGTAATCTGCTTGCCGTTTTGGTGTTGGATTGGGGCGTGGCAGGTTTGGCGCTTTCTACGTTGCTCTCGGCTGTTGTTGCCACCGTGATCTATCTGATCATGCTGCAGCGCGCCTTCCGCGAGCTGCCGTCGGAAAAGCTTCGCTTCGGCTTTGATTTTTCCTGCGTCATCCGTTCGTTGCGATACACCCTGCCTGCCGCAGTGCAGAAGGTGGCCTATCACGGCGTAGGCTTCCTGGTAGCACCCTCCATCAACGGTCTGGGTGCCGATGCCACCACCGGTTATACCGTCTCCAACCGGATCATCCATATGTGCTCTCAGTGCTTCTGGTGCGCCTCCCGTGTATTGGGCTGCTACGCCGCACAATGCGTGGGGGCAGGGAAGCAGAACAAGATCCGTCGCGGCCTTTGGGTGGATCTCTGGCTTTGCTTTGGGCTTACATTACCTGTTGTTCTGGTGTTTTGCTGCTTTGCGGCTCCCATTTCCTCGCTTTTCTTCCCGGAGGGGTATGCCGGTGCTGCGTTCCAATACGCGGTGCGCTTCGCCACCTTCTATCTGCCGTTTTTGTTCATCAATATGCTGGGACATCTGATCCATACCTATCTGCGTGGGCTTGGCGCTATGAACGTGGTATTCTGGGTGTCTCTGCTCGGCAGCGCCGCACGGCTGACGGCAACGCTTTTACTGGTGCCGTCAATGCATATGGAGGGCGTGTTTGCGGCGATCCTGTGCGGCTGGATCGCGGATAGCGCTGCTTCTGCCTTACTGTATCTGCTGTTTTATCGTACCGATGCCCATATCGAACGGGCCATTCGGCACACAAGGAACTAAAGAAATGGCTTCCGCCGTGGCGGAAGCCATTTCTTATTGAATTTTTGCCTCGTAGCGGGTCACGTCGGTGCCATTGCCGTTGGTCAGGATGACCATATCGTCGCCCTTGATGAGATTCGTCTGCCCCTCGGTGCCGCCCTCGTAAAGGCCCACGTAATGACCGCCGAACAGCTCGCCGTCACGGGTCAGCTGCACAGGCTCGCTCCAATGGAGCATATCCTCGCTTTCCCGTACCTCCATGATGGGGTTGACCATGCCGCCGTTGGGCTTGAGTCGGGCGAGGGAGGAGGACATCAGATATTTGCCGTATTTTTCAAGATACACCACGCGGGGGTGCCAGCCGGCAAGCACGATGGGCGTTTCCTTGCCCAGATTGCCCGCCTCACAGAAGGTGCCGTTGTAATACTTTACAAAATCACCCATCACGCCGTCGCAGCGCTTTCGGGTGCGCGCCACGTAGATATCGCAATCGGTCCAATGGCGCTCATCGGTATTTGCCTTGATGATGTTGTAATAAAGATAAATATAGTCGCCCTCCGGCTCCACGAAGATCGAAAAATCGCCGCTGCCAAAGGAGATAGGGCCCATGGGCTGCCCCTTTTTGCCGTCTCCCTCGGGATTGAACGCCTCGGTAAAGCAAACGGTCTCCGCCGTCAGCACCCAGCGGTCAAATACCCAGCTTTTGCCCTCGTCGTCCGAGTGCATCAGCCCCACGTGGCGGAAATCCGAGTCAAAGGCGGGCTTGTCGCAGTAGCCGAAGGCGTCGTAGCCGGTGCCGCGCCCGCGCCATGCGGTCTCGTTGTGGAAAAAGCAGAAAAAGCGGTGTGTGCCGGGGCAGATGTAAAGACCAAAGGGCCAGACTGCACCGCGCGGTTTGATCCCCTCGGGGTAACGGATGCCCGAGAAGGCGTAATCCGCGTGCCCGTCCGCAAAATTGAAGGAAATGGGGTAAAGCTCGGTGAGATCGTCGATGCAGCTGCCGCAGAACATGCCGATATGCCCCGAATTGGTGTGTCCCACCATGGCCCAGAGCTTGCCGTCCACATCCCGATACATAGGTAGCGTACCGTCGGAACGGATGCCGTTGGCGCGCTTGAATTGCGTTTCGTTTTGTGCGCCCACTGCGACGAAGTAGTTGTTCAAAAGATCCATAATATAGCTCCTTTCACCGTACTGTCACCAGTATAACATAATATTCGTGACTTGGCAATAAAAAAGAACACGCCTATTGAAAAAATATCATACATATGTTACAATGAATATGATCCATAGATTCGAAAGGAGGATCCATAAATGAAAAAAACGATCAGAGCGTTGATGCTCGCGCTGCTTGCGTGCCTTGCGGCGCTGCTGCTGTTTTCCTGCGCAAGCCCTACCGACGTGCGCATCGGCGAAAACGGCAACTGGTATATAGATGGTGAAGACACCGGCGTAAAGGCGGCGGGAGCCGATGGTAAGGACGGTTTGAACGGCAAGGACGGCCAAAACGGTGTCGATGGTACGAAGGTGACCGTCGGTGAGAACGGAAACTGGTTTTTGGACGGTGTGGACACGGGGATCGTTGCTGTTCCCGAAAAATACGTGGTGGACGTAAAGACCTCTGTGATCACCGATCCCACGACAGGCACAAAAAAGCTGGAGACCATGCTGATCTATCAGGATGGTACGCATTCCGTTACCACCTCCGATATGCCCGAGGAGATCGTGCGGTCGGTATCCCTGCGATACAATAATTTTTACGTAGGATACGCGCCCTTGCTGCAGATAAAGGCGACTTATGCAGACGGCACCTATCGCTACGTAACGATCACTGACGATATGTGGGTCTCCGAAAAGCCCGATTTCAATACGGTGGGCAGCTATCACGTCAGCCTTGTGGCGCTTGGTCGGAGTCTTGATGCAACGATTACTGTGGCAAACCCCGGTGCTGTCAGCGGCTTTTTTTACAACGGTATCGATCCCATTGCCCTGGATACCCCTGCAGAGAAGGTTGGCGTGTGGGTCGCCTTCAATGGCGGTAACACGCGGTTTGAGTATCAGATGCCGCTGACGGTATTTAACAGCAGCTACGACGGCAAGGTCTTTGATACCGTTGGGGAGGTACAGATCTCCTGCAGCCACCCGACGCTTGGCTCCTATAGTACAATGGTCAACGTATACCATCCGTCGCTATATAACATTCAGGAGCTGACCCTTTCCTCTTACAGCAATATAGAGGTCACGCAGGGGGACGAGGCGAGCGCGGCTGCTGCTTTGGGCGAGGTGCTGCAAAGAACCGCTACGGTGCACTTTTTCAAGGCGGTGGACGGCGAGCTTTCGGTGACGGTACCCATTACTGAAAGAATGCTGGATATGTCCGAGGTGGATGCGACCAGAGTGGGCGTGTACCCCATCAGGGTGAACGTTACGGTCGAGGGGCAGGGAACGGCCACTGCGATCATCTATATCAAGATCAATGCCGCCCTCAGCGGTGCGGGGAGCGCGTATACAGGAAGCGATGTGGTCGGACATATGTTCGGCACCGTCACCCTGTACGAAAACGGCGTGTTGGAGCATCAGCAGGGTCAGGCGGAATACACGAGAAGCGGCAACGTGATCTCCTTTGAGCTCGCCGGCAACATGTTCTGGCTCGTGCTGGATGATACCCATATGACCTATGCTTCCTTTTTGCCTGCGGAAGGCAATTACCGCACTTACAGCAATAACTCGATAGAGGGTGCCACCGCGATCCGCGTTTATGAGGACTACGTGGTGATGATGTCCGCTGACGGAACCGAAGCGAATCTGACGATGAGCAACGAGATCCAAAACGGTCAGATGCCTTATGCAGGGAGCACGCTGTATTTTGACGATGCCAATAATACGTACACGATCGGATAAAACTTACATTACGGAGGAAATAAAAATGATCAACGTATCTGTCAATTTTAATGAAGCGATCGGCGTTGTCAAGCCCATGCACGCCGTCAATAACGGCCCCGTTTGCAGGGTGGGCGAGCAGTATCAGGGCTGGAACGACACCTCTAATCTGAATGCCTTCGTGGCTGCGGGCATTCCGTACGCCCGTACCCACGATTCTTCCTTCTACGCCCCCTACGGTTTGGAGCATACCGTGGACGTGCTGGCGATCTTTCCGGATTTCGATGCAGATGTGAACGACCCTGCCTCCTATGATTTCGTTTGCACCGATAACTATATGCAGATGATCGAAATGGCAGGCACCAAGGTGTTTTACCGCCTCGGTCACCGCATCGAGCAAGAGGTGAAAAAATACGGCACGCTCCCCCCAAAGGATTTTCAGAAATGGGCGGAGATCTGCGAGCATATCATCCGTCACTATACCGAGGGGTGGGCTGACGGCTTCCACATGGATATTCAGTATTGGGAGATCTGGAATGAGCCGGATCTGACTCCCGACGATTCCGATAACAAGCGCACGTGGGGCGGCACCAAGGCGCAGTTCTTTGAGTTTTATCACGTTGCCGCCACCCACCTGAAGGCAAAATTCCCGCACCTGAAGATCGGCGGCCCCGCCATTTGCGGTAAGCTGGATTGGGGCGAGGAGTTCCTTGCCCAGCTCAAGGCGCCTCTTGACTTTTTCTCCTGGCACACCTACGCCCATGAGGCGGAAAAGATCGGCAATAAGGTGTACCGCGTGCGTGAGCTGCTGGATAAGTACGGCTTTACCGAGACCGAAAGCATTCTTAACGAATGGAATTACGTGTTGGCTTGGGATAAGCAGGGACTGCGCTACAGCCACCGCAAAAAGATCGAGTTGAAGGGCGCCGCCTTCAATCTTGCCACCATGACCCTTTGTCAGCACGGCCCCTTGGATATGCTGATGTATTACGACGCCCGTCCCACCACCTGGAACGGCCTGTTCGATCATATCGATATCAGCAAGTGCCTGAAGGGCTACTATGCGCTCTATATGTTCAATCAGCTCTACCGACTGGGCACCTCCTGCAAGGTCAGCACCGTCGGTGAGCACGGCTACGCTATCGCCGCCCAAAACGGCAACGAGGCCGCCGTCACTCTTTGCCATTACGATGATGACGACAACGCTGCGCCCCGCACCTTCTCCGCAGACCTTTGCGGCTTTGGCGGCGAGCAGGGCACCGAGCTGGAGATCTATCTGCTGGACGACGACCACGACCTGACCCTTACCGATAAGATCACCTTCTTTGGTGATCGCTTTGTTTGGGAAAAGGAGCTACCTGTGAATACCTGCTATTTGCTGAAGCTGAAGAAAAAATAAGTATCCCCCGCGTACCGAAAACCATGCGACTATCGTGCGGTTTTCGATATACAACAAAACTGCTCCCACAGCTGTGGGAGCAGTTTTGTTGCGTAATAGGAGATTACAGAGCTTCAAATTTTGATTTGTGGGGGTGCTTAGATACACAAAACGGTAGCATTTTTACGTTGAAGTCGGGCTATTCCGTGGCCTCCCTCCGCGAGGGAGGGGGACCACGAAGTGGTGGAAGGAGTGAGCGTGTACGATAAAATCTGCGCTTGCGTTCGTGCGAAATGCAGCTTGCGCAGTTGCGCTCACTCCTTCAGTCTCGCATTCGCTCGCCAGCTTCCTCTCGGAGGGAGCCTTTGGTACGGCGTGTTCATTGTCTCGCCAAATCCAATTTGAACGCTTAAACTTTTTCTATAAATTCCAGTATCATCTTGCCCAGCACCGGGTCACCGTGCTCGTCAACCGCTTTGCAGTAGGCACAGTGCTTGCCGCGCATCAGACGGTAGTGAATTTTGCTTTGGTCATACCCAAAATGCCGCAACGTGGAAAGAACAAGCCCGGTCTGCTCAAGCCGATTTTTCATATCGTTGTCGGAGACCACGAACATCATAGGGGGATATTCCGCCTCGGCGCCGATGTGATAAAGGGGCGCGCTGTCATCTATGATCACGCGGCGTGGGTCGATCCCTCGCTCACGCAGGACGTTAAAGTGGCAGGTGGGCTGCCCCGCGTCATGAAAATAGCCGCAAACGGGTACGGGAAAGTCACCGCACGCCGCATACCAACGCTTATCGAAGCAAAGCATCATCGAAAGATACCCGCCCGCCGAGCTGCCGCCCACAAAAATGCGCTCACACTTGCCGTATTCACGGATGTGATGGGAGAGCCAGTGTACCGCTGTCGCCGCATCCTCAACAAAATCCGGGTATTTGGCGTCGGGGTACATCCGATAGTTACAGGAGGCCATGGCCACACCGCTCGCGGCCAGATAGGGGGCAGAAAGCTTGGTTGCGGCAGCCCCTTTATCTCCTTGTTCCAGGCCGCCGCCGTGAAAATAGACGAAAAGATCAAAATGCGCAGTGTCAGGCAGATAGAGGTCCAGCGTTTCATTGCCGTAGCAAATATTTTCAATTGTTTTCATAAGTCCTCCTTACAGGCACAGACATAGTAGCAAATATAGCAGTGGAATGGTCACAATAGAGAGTAGCGTGGTGCCAAGAGTAAAGGCTACCGCGTTTTCGGTATCACCGTTAAAGCTATCCGCAAAGGTGGAGGCAAGCCCCGCTGTGGGCATGGCAAAGGCCACGAAACATCCAAGGATCATATCAGCATTCACAATACTGCCCGGGATGAGCCTGAAGGGCAGGAGGATCGCCACGATCACGGCAGGGAAGGCAATCAGCTTGAGGGCCGAGGTGTAATAGGTTTTCCATGAGCCAAAGAGCGTTTGCAGATTTACCGCACCCAGCTTCATACCCAGAATGGTCATCGAAATGGGGGTCACGATATTGCTGAAATGTGTGGAATAGGTGACAATTTCCGGTACGTACTCTTTGACTTTCAGTAGGTTCAGAGCGATGCCTGCGAGAAAGGCGATCAGCACAGGGTTTAAAAACGCTTTTTTCAGGCTGATGCTGTTCTTGTCGCCCGAAACCAGGTAGGCGCCGAGGGTGTACATCAGCACGTTGGTGATGATGTTGAGAATGATCAGTACGGTAAATACGGGGGAGCTTTGCCCAAACACCGCGATGGCAAGCGGAATACCAAGAAATCCGTTGTTTGAGAAAACGGCACAAAAACGCATCATGCCCTTGGCTTTTTCCTCCTTTTCCGCAACTGTCAAAGGATGGGAAGCAAAGAACATGGCAAAGGTATAGGCAATGCCCACCAGTGCAACCAGTCCAACGGTGAGCAGTGTTTCTTTGTTGAAGGTCAGATTGTTGACGGTACCGGAAAGGATCAGAAAGGGCATCCCCACGTACATGAGGAGCTTGGAGAGCGCGCCGGATTGCTCTTGCTTCATCACCCCTGTTCGCACCAGAAGATAGCCGGGCAAGGCCAGCGTAACAAAGAGCAGAACGTTACGCAGCATGATCAGAAATGCATCCATAAATTCACCTTTTTTATTTTATTGTATCATAGTGCCTGCTATATTGTAAACAATAAAATAAATGATGCTACCATCACTTGAAAGTGACGGTGAAATGTGTTAAAATGGACATGAGGTGATGAAGATGGAACTGTTACAGCTGCAATACTTTTGCGAGGCGGCAGAGCGTGAGAGCTTTTCGGCTACGGCAAAGAGATATATGGTGCCGCCCTCAGCGGTGTCACAAAGCATGAAGCGATTGGAAACAGAGCTTTCGGCGCAGCTGTTCCATCGCAGTGCTAACCGCGTTCGGCTCAGCGAGCGGGGCAGAGCGTTTTATCATAAGGTAAAGCAAGCTCTGGCATTGCTGGAGGATGCTCAAAAGGAGCTTAGCGACGACGGTTCTGGCGGCAGCATCCGGCTTTCCATCTTTATCAATCGCCGCATCGTGATGCAAACGGTGGAAAAATTCAGCCGCTTGTATCCGGCGGTGGATATTGTGACCAAATATACGGCTTCTCCCGATCGGGAGCATTTTGACTTGATCGTTACCGACATAGTACCGGGCGCGGGGGATTATATACGTGAAGAGCTGATCGAGGAGGAGATATTGCTGGCAGTGCACCGGGATCACCCTTTGGCGCAAAGTGATGGGATCACCGCCAAGGAGCTCTCGCAGGCCCCCTTTATTTGCACCAACAAGGGTAGCAGCCTTTACCGCATCACGCAGGAAATCTGCGGCAGTCTCGGCTTTTCGCCCCGCATTGTTATTTGTAGCGACGACCCTCACTATATCCGTAAATGCGTGGAGCTGGGGCTTGGCGTTGCCCTGATCCCCTCCGGCTCCTGGCAGGGGCAGTTTTCTGAGAAGGTAGTGCTGAAAAAGGTGGGGGATCACCGTCGCGCCACCTACGCATATCGCAACCGCCAAAAATACTTTCCTAAATGCGCCGCTCGCTTTCTCGAGATGCTCCGTGCTGAGTTTGCAAGGGAGCAGGGGATGGAATAAAGCAAAAAGCCGCCCGGTGGGCGGCTTTTGCGCGATTGTAGGGGCGACCATCGGTCGTCCGTTCATCGGGATTTGATCTGTTACAAACGGACGTGCAATGCACGCCCCTACGGTGGTAATCTGAAGATGTCAAGGTAGGGGCGACCATCGGTCGTCCGTTAACGCAACTCTATGGATACTTCCGTTTCATTGGATTTTCATATGTGTATTTTAAATGCTCCTCAAAATCCTGCCAATTACGAATGACGTGATCAAAGAAAAGTTTTTGCCAGATAGGTTCTCCGATTTGTTTGGTCACATATCCCTTTAATTGTTGCACCAATCGAGACATTGTAGGGGCGACCATTGGTCGTCCGTATTCGTCGGCACGAACTCGTAATAATAAATGAAGGTGGTCCGGCATGATTGCGTATTGCTCAATCAACACAGAGGGGTACACAATCGGGATACGGTTTATCGCTTTATCTGCAATTTTGCCGTATTCGGATAATTGCACATCTTGTGGACGACCAATGGTCGCCCCTACATTTTCCCAAAAATAATTGCGTCGCTCCTTGGTACAGATCGTTAAAAAATATGCACCGCAGGAGCTGTAATCGTAGTGTTCTAATCGATTTGGTTTTCTTTTTGGGAATTTCTCTTGCATTACATCACTCCCCATCGTGTAATCTTTGAACCCAAAGCCGCTCGTGGCGGTTTTGGGGATGGTAGGGGGCGACCATCGGTCGCCCGTCAACGCGGTTTTGCTGATATGATCTTTTCTCACTCAATATCGTGAAAGATCTTTGTATTCCTATCCTCGCAAACCTTGTCCAGGCAATACTTTCCCTCCACGATGGGCTCGCGGCTTTGCCACTTGCCGTTTGTAAAGTCCGGCACCTCCACAGGGATGTTGCCACCATCAATAGACTTGGCGGAAAGGGGGCCGATGGCCAGCCACAGCACGCTGTCGTAGGCGTCAATGGGTGTGTTGGTGCCGTTCTTGACGCTTTCCACAAAGGCGCGGCAGACAAGCCAGTCCATGCCGCCGTGACCGCCGCGGGTGCCAAGCTCCTCGTACTCGCGGTGCAGGGGATGATCGTATTTTTCAAAGAATTCCTTTTCGTTGTTTTCCACTCCCTCAGTCATTCCCTTGAGAAAAACTGCCTTGCGCTCCTCGGTGTAAAGCCCCTTGGTGCCGCGCACGGTAAAGTTACGGCTGTAATAAGGGCGCGGAATGGTGGTGTCCAGCGTCAGTAAAATTGTTTCGCCGCCGGCGCAGGTGATCACAGTGTTTACGATGTCGCCCTGCTTGTAGTTGATTTTGGCGTATGCACTGTCAGGGCCAAAGCGTTCGGCGGCATGATCGCGCAGACCTACCGCCTTGGAGGAGAAGGAGGTCAGCGTTAGTATACGGTTGCCGCGGTTGAGGTTCAGCACCTTGGAGATGGGGCCCAATTCATGCGTCGGGTAATTTTCGCGGTTTTCGTTGATGTAATGCGTCAGACGGTAGTGAGGAGGATCCTTGATCTCCAGATTGTTAAAAAGATCCTCGTCTGCGAGATAATGCGCGTAGGCACCGTCACAGTGAACGATCTCACCGAACAGCCCCAGCTCCCGCATATGGAGCGCCATCATCTCGCGCCGTCCGTAGCAACAGTTTTCCAGCATCATCAGCGGAACGCCGGTTTTTTCGTAGGTTTCGATCAATTCAAAGCATTCCTCCAGAGTCTGGGAGCAGCCCACCTCCATCGCGGTGTATTTGCCTGCCAGCATAGACTCCTTTGCCAGGGTGGGACGGTTATCCCAGCCGGTCATCAGCACGACAGCGTCCACACGGGGATCCTTCAAAATGTCCTGATAATCCTTGGTGAGAACGGCGGGGGCTCTGCCATTCTCCAGCAGATATTGCTGTCCCGTTTCCATTCTTTCCCACGATAAGTCGCACAAATAGACGATCTCCACATCCGCCATTTGCGCAAAGCAACGCTTTAACATGCCGCGCCCGCGCTTGCCAAGACCGATATAGCCCAATTTGATGGTTTCTTTCATTTTAGAGCCTCCTTGCAGGGAAGTGTATGGCTTCATTATACAACATATCCAAAGTAAATGTAAAGGGTGTTTTGGATAATAAAAGTTTGATTTTAGACAAAAAAGAACCGCTAGCGGTTCTTTTTTAACGACTGATTTTAGGGTTGTCAGTCCTACCAAGTAAATAGTCAATCGAGACATTGAAATAATCAGCAAACAGGATTAAAGTGTTATAGTCTGCCTCGCGTTCCCCTGTTTCATAGCGACTGATGCTGTTTTGGTTCATATTCAAATCCATAGCAAGCTTTAACTGCGAAATGCCGCGTTGCTTGCGCAATTCCTTAAGCCTCATTTTTTCTCCAAAAAAATCAAAATTCTCTTGACTTTATTATACCAATTTGGTATAATCAAAATATCCCGATATGGGATATGCAAGAAAGGAGAAAAATATGTATTGCAAGAATTGCGGTAAAGAAAGAGACGAACAAGATGGAGTATGTGCCAATTGCGGCGTTCAAGGTTATTGTGGTGATAAATATTGCCATCATTGCGGAAAAGAAGTTTTACCCGGGCAGAGCTTGTGCTTGAATTGTGGCTTTTTGCTGCGCGAGGAAGTTTTAAGTGATGCCAAGGAAGATTTGAAAGCAGAAACGGTGGTGCCAAAGGAAGAGTGGAAAAAGTATAAACCAAACATGAAAAAAATTTGTTATTTTAAATTTGCATCTTTGGCACTTTCCGCACTTTTGGTTTTGTCGCTGATCTTTTTGCCTATTTACACCTGTAAATATGAGCCGGAGTCGTTGGACGAACTTGCCGGAGAATTTGAAACTTTAGAGGATTTGGAGAAAGTGCTGAATGAGGGAAAGCTGAATCGAAAATTTTCGCTTTTTGAGGATTTCACCCTCATTGTGGGCAATCTTTTGGATTCCGAGATTCATTCTGGTGAGAAAATGATTGTGATGTTAACCGGACTTTTTTGTGTTTTCGAGGTCATTTTTTCCATTGTTCTTGTGATAAGTATTGCCTCTCAGATCTCAAAAACTGTAAGAGATATACAAAATTTAGACGATTCCACGATGCTATTGTATAATCAAATCAGTAAATCCGGCAACAGCGGTAAGAAAGAGAAGGTAATGAAAAAGCAGACTGCGCTGTCGATAGTTTTATATGCTATATTTGATGTTATTTATGCAGTAATGTTTGGGGATTTGTTTAAAAAGCTCGTATCTGTAGAGTCCAATAGATATATGTCGGATCTAACAGGCGTGTCAGAATGGATTGTATTGGTGTTAGCGTTATTGGCGGGATACTTTGTCATACAGCATTTAAGAACGCGTGAAGAAGAAAAAGTTTTGCTGAATATCATAAAAGAGGAAAGTAAGGTTTAAATAATGGTTTGCAAAAAAACGGACAGAACCTGTCCGTTTTTTTGCTTTGTTCCCCTTGTCAAATATGTAGAAATGTGATATACTTATAAATAATTCAAATCCTACACAGTGAGGTGCTATTATGTCCAACTACAAGATCGAAACAAAATGCGTACAGGGCGGCTATGCCCCCGGCAACGGCGAGCCCCGCCAGATCCCGATTTATCAAAGTACAACCTTTAAATATGCCACCAGCGAGGATATGGGCAAGCTGTTTGACCTGGAGGCCTCCGGCTATTTCTATACCCGCTTGCAAAATCCCACCAATGATCTTGTGGCGAACAAGATCTGCGAGCTGGAGGGCGGCACTGCCGCCATGCTGACCAGCTCCGGTCAGGCGGCAAACTTCTATGCTATTTTCAATATCGCCTCCTGCGGCGATCATGTGGTGGCATCCTCCACCATTTACGGCGGCACCTTCAATTTGTTCTCGGTGACCATGAAGCGCATGGGCATCGACTTCACCTTCGTTTCGCCCGACTGCACCGAGGAGGAGCTGAACGCCGCCTTCCGCGAGAACACCAAGGCTGTGTTTGGCGAGACGATTGCCAACCCCGCGTTGACTGTTTTGGATATTGAGCGCTTTGCAAAAGCCGCTCACGCCCACGGCGTACCGCTGATCATTGACAACACCTTTGCCACCCCGGTCAACTGCCGTCCCTTTGAGTGGGGCGCGGATATTGTGACCCATTCCACCACCAAGTATATGGACGGCCACGGCGCCGCCGTTGGCGGCTGTATCGTGGATAGTGGTAAGTTTGACTGGACCAAGTATCCCGATAAGTTCCCGGGGCTGTGCACTCCCGATGACAGCTATCATGGCGTTACCTATACCGAGCGCTTCGGCCTTGCCGGCGCTTTTATCACCAAGGCCACCGCACAGCTCATGCGTGATTTCGGCTCGATTCAGTCCCCCCAGAACGCGTTTTTGCTAAACCTGGGGCTGGAGAGCCTGCATGTGCGTATGGCGCGCCATTGCGAAAACGGCCTTGCCGTGGCAAAATTCCTCGCCTCCGATGACCGCATTGCTTGGGTCACCTATCCCTCTTTGGAAGGGGATAAGTACTACGACCTTGCCAAGAAGTATATGCCGGGGGGCAGCTGCGGCGTGGTCAGCTTTGGCGTCAAGGGCGGCAGAAAGGCGGCAGAGACGTTCATGAAGCATCTGAAGATCGCCGCGATTGAAACCCACGTGGCCGATGCCCGTAGCTGCTGCCTGCATCCGGCAAGCGCCACCCACAGACAAATGACCGACGAGGAGCTGATCGCCGCTGGTGTTTCCGCTGATCTTGTCAGACTTTCCTGCGGCATTGAAAACGCCGATGATCTGATCGCCGATATCAAGCAGGCGTTGGACGCAGTTAACACTTAACATTTTCGAAACGGAGGTGGCGCTATGCCCATCAAAATTCCCAATCTTTTGCCCGCAACGCAGACGTTGCATGAGGAGAATATTTTTGTCATAACCGAAACACGTGCTATGACCCAGGATATTCGCCCCTTGCGCATTGTAATGCTGAATTTGATGCCGCAAAAGATCGCCACCGAAACCCAGATCGCGCGCCTGATTGGCAACACGCCCTTACAGGTGGAGCTGGAGCTGCTCCAGACCGCCACGCATCAGTCCACCCACACCTCGGCAGAGCACATGCTGTCCTTTTATAAAGTTTTTGATGACATCAAGGATCAGAATTTTGACGGCATGATCATCACCGGTGCGCCGGTGGAGCATCTGAAATTTGAGGATGTGGAATACTGGGAGGAGCTTTGCGAGATCATGGAGTGGAGCAAGACCCATGTCACCAGCACCCTGCATATTTGCTGGGGCGCGCAGGCGGCGCTTTATTACCACTACGGTGTGGATAAAATTCAGCTGCCCGAAAAATTATTCGGCGTTTTTGAGCACAAGCTGGATTACAAGCGCTCGATTTTGTTCCGTGGCTTTGACGATACTTTTTTGGTGCCGCATTCCCGTCATACCGCCAACCGCCGCGAGGATATTGAAAGCGTAGACGGTCTGCGTGTGCTGGCCAGCTCTGACGAGGCGGGCGTTTTTGTGGTCTCTACCGAGCGGGGCAGACAGATCTTTGTCACCGGCCACTCGGAGTATGATGGCGACACCCTGAAAAAGGAATATCTGCGCGATAAGGGGAAGGGATTGGAGATCGCCATTCCAAAGAACTATTTCCCGAACGATGATGACCAGAGGGAACCCATTGTCCGCTGGCGCAGCTGTGCCAATCTGTTTTATTCCAACTGGCTCAACTATTTTGTATATCAAGCGACTCCTTACGACATTACCAAAATCAAATAAAAAAAGCCGACAGCTGTCGGCTTTTTTCTGTCTTGTGCCAATGAAAAAGCCTCGGTATCCGCCTTTAACCGATAGCAGGCGCGCCTTGGCGCTTTTTTGTTGCAAGCTGTGTTGCTTTGTGGTATAATGTAAATAGAGGATAAAGCTAAACCAGTCAAACAGGAGGTAGGATATGAAACTGCAATTTATTGGCGCGGCGCAGGAAGTTACCGGCAGCTGCACCCTATTGGAATTGGACGGCCGCCACTATTTGATTGATTGCGGCATGGAGCAGGGGATGGATGTGTTTCAAAACGTTCCGTTGCCCGTTTCGGCGGGGGACATCGACGCTGTATTTTTAACCCATGCCCATATTGACCACTCCGGCATGTTGCCAAGACTGTATAAAGACGGTTTTCGCGGTGTGATTTATGCCACAAAGGAAACGGTGAAGCTCTCAGATATTATGCTTCGTGACAGCGCGCATATCCAGATGACAGAGGCTCTCTGGCGCAACAGAAAAGCACAACGGGCGGGGGAAGAGCAATTCGCGCCCACCTATAGCATTGAAGATGCTCATGGCGCGATCAAGCTTTTTCGTGGCGTAAATTATAACGAAAAAGTGACGGTCGCGGCGGGACTTGATCTGCGCTTTAGCGATATTGGCCATCTGCTTGGTTCCGCCGCCATCGAGATTTGGTTGCGGGAAGGGGAGGCGGAGCGCAAGATTGTTTTCAGCGGTGATGTGGGCAATTTGAATCAGCCGATCATCAAGGACCCTGCTTTTGTAGAAGAAGCGGATTATCTCGTACTGGAATCGACCTATGGTAGCCGCAACCACGGTGCTGCCGAGGATGTGATCGTGAGCCTGGCCGGTTATATCGAGGCGGCTCTTTCCCGGGGCGGTAATGTGGTGATTCCTTCGTTTGCGGTGGGACGCACCCAAGAATTGCTGTATGCCATCCGTGAGATCAAGCAGAGAAAGTTGATCACAAACACCGATTTCCCGGTTTATGTGGATAGCCCTCTTGCCATCGAGGCAACCCGGATTTTCGCAGACTGTGATCCCACCTATTTTGACAAGGAAACACAGGCGCTGTTACAGGCGGGTATTGATCCGATCGGTTTTGACGGCCTGCGCTTGGCGGTCAGCGCTGAAGAATCCAAGAGGATCAATGAGGATTCCACGCCCAAGATCATTATTTCAGCCAGTGGTATGTGCGAGGCGGGGCGTATCCGTCACCACCTCAAGCACAATCTTTGGCGGTCACAGAATTTGATCCTGTTTGTAGGCTATCAAGCGGAAGGAACGCTGGGTCGCGCCTTGCAGGAGGGGGCAGAGCAGGTGCGTTTGTTTGGAGAGGAGATTGCCGTTCGCGCTGAAATTCGCTCCTTGCGCGGTACCAGCGGTCATGCCGATCAGCGAGGATTGCTTTCGTGGGTGGGCGGCTTTATGCGCAAGCCGCGGATAGTTTTTCTCAATCACGGCAGCGAGGAATCGATCTCTGTATTGGCCGCCGAGCTACGGGGCCGCGGCTATGCGGTCGAAACACCCTACAGCGGAACCGAATACGACTTGATCGGCGGTATCATGATCGCTTATACCGAACGGCGGCGTAAGACGGTGCATGATATTGCCAGAGCAAAATCACGCAAAGCAAGTATACACGGAGAGCTGGTGTCGGCAGCCGAGGCTTTGCTCGCGCTCACCAAGCGATTGGATGGCAGACCGAACAAAGAAAATGCCAAGTTGACAGCGCAAATCCGCGCGCTGATTGATAAATGGGAAAAATGAAAAAGAAGCGGGAAAACGTGTTACACGTTTTCCCGCTTCTTTTATTGTATCCACAAATAAACCCCCGGCTATGCCGGGGGAGGGGAAGATCTTTAGATAAAAGGGATAGACAAAAGAAATCCTCCAGAGTTAAAATGGAAGAGGTCTGCCAACCAAAACCATAAAAACAAA
>SVQY01000037.1 GCA_015065135.1 Oscillospiraceae bacterium | reverse complement strand
CATGGAGCAGCTGCCCTCTGCAGTGTTCATCGTTGACCCCCACAAGGAGCACAACGCAGTGCTTGAGGCTAAGAAGCTGGGCATTCCGGTCATCGCTATCGTTGACACCAACTGCAACCCCGATGATGCTGATTACATCATCCCCGGCAACGATGACGCTATCCGCGCCATCAAGCTGATCTCCTCTGTGATCGCTGACGCCGTGATCGAGGGCAAGCAGGGTGAGGATGCTACCGAGGCTCCCGCTGAGGAGACCGAGGCTACCGACGCCGAGTAATTAAACGAAAGGAGAGAACGAAAATGGCTAACATTACCGCAAAGCAGGTTGCTGATCTTCGCGCTAAGACCGGTCTTGGCATGATGGACTGCAAGAAGGCTCTCGTTGAGGCTGAGGGCGACATGGAGAAGGCTGTTAAGATCCTCCGCGAGAAGGGTCTGGCAACCGCTGAGAAGAAGGCCGGCCGCGTTGCTGCCGAGGGTCGTGTTGATATCATGACCAAGAACGGCGTGACCGCTATGGTCGAGGTCAACTCCGAGACCGACTTCGCAGCCAAGAGCGATGCCTTCAAGGCATTCGTGACCGGTCTGCTGGAGACCATTATTGCTAACAAACCCGCCAACGTGGCTGCTCTGATGGAGCTGCCCTTCTGCGGCGGTGCACTGACTGTTCAGCAGACTCTTGTTGAGCAGATCGCTATCATCAAGGAGAACATCACCGTTCGCCGCTTCGTGATCGTTGAGGGCATCACCTCCACTTACATCCACGGCATGGGCAGCACCGGCGTTATCGTTAAGTTCGAGACCGACGTCGCCGACAAGGACGGCTTTGCCGAGTACGCAAAGAACATCGCTCTGCAGATCGCTGCAGGCAATCCTCCCCAGTACGTGAACATCGAGGATGTTCCCGCTGAGGCTGTTGCCGAGGAGAAGGCAGTTCTGATCGCTCAGATGAAGAACGATCCCAAGAACGCCAACAAGCCCGACCAGATCCTGGAGAAGATCGTTTCCGGTCGTCTTGGCAAGTTCTACGAGCGCGTTTGCCTGGTTGAGCAGGGCTACGTTAAGGAAGATAGCATGTCCGTTGGCGCTTACACCAAGGCTACCGCTAAGGAGCTTGGCGGCGACATCAAGATCGCTTCCTTCGAGCTGTTCGAGAAGGGCGAGGGCATCGAGAAGGTCGAAGAGGACTACGCTGCCGAGATCGCAAGACTTTCCGGTGTGAAGCAGTAATCTGCTTTCACCGCCATAAACACCGCACGCTTCGGCGTGCGGTGTTTATTTTTTGCTTGGAAAGGATGCGCTTTTTGTCGCAATATATACTTTGTATATATTTTCAAAAGAAATTCACGCTTTTTTCTCGTTTTGCCCTTTACAAATACGGAAAAATAAGGTACAATATAAAAGAATATAAATACTATAAGTGAGGTATTGCGATGGAAGCTCCAAAATATAAACGCATTCTTCTGAAGCTTTCCGGTGAGGCACTGGCTGCCGGAGGGGACGGTATCCTCAACTTTGATTTTATCGACAGTATCGCCAAGGTACTCGTTCGTTGCCGCGAGGCAGGGGTCGAGATCGGTGTCATCGTTGGTGCCGGTAACATCTGGCGTGGCAGGCAGGGCGGTGAAATGGATCGCACCCAGGCCGACCACATGGGCATGCTGGCAACCGCCATCAATGCGTTGGCGCTGCAGGATCGCTTCTGTGCCGCAGGCCTTGATGCCGTGGTGATGAGCGCCGTGGCTATGCCCGAGTTTGCCGATACCTTTAACATTCGCGATGCCAAGCGCGCCCTGGAAAAGGGAAAAACGGTGATCTTTGCCTGCGGCCTGGGTCAGCCCTTCTTTTCCACCGATACGGCCGCTGTGCTGCGCGCCGCTGAGATCGATGCCGATGCGGTGCTGATGGCCAAGAACATTGACGGTGTCTACAGTGCCGATCCTCACAAGGATCCCACTGCCGTGAGATACAAGGATATTACCTACAAAGAGGTGCTGGCCAAGGAGCTGAAGGCGTTGGATCTTTCCGCGACCACCTTCTGTATGGACAACGGCATCTGCTGCTATGCCTTCGAGCTGCGTGACCCCGAGAACATTTACCGTGTGGTCATGGGCGAGCACATCGGAACCGAGCTGCACCTTTAATACTTACAGAAAGAGAGAAGAAACATGAAACTGAACACCAAGGATTTTGAGGAAAGAATGAATAAGGCGATCGTCGCCCTCGACAACAATTTCGCAACCATCCGCGCCGGTCAGGCAAACGCCGCCGTGCTCAACCGTGTGACCTTTGAGTACTATGGGTCTCAGACTCCTCTCAAGGATATGGCTGACATCCGCCAGGCCGACTCCAGAACCCTGGAGATCAAGCCCTATGACGCTTCTACCCTGAAGGCAATGGAGAAGGCGATCCTTGCCTCCGACGTGGGTATTACCCCCGCCAATGACGGCACCAAGCTCCGTCTCGTTTTCCCGCAGCCCACCGAGGAGCGCCGCAAGGAGCTTTGCAAGCAGGTCACCAAGATGGGTGAGGAGGCCAAGGTGGCTGTCCGCAACATCCGCCGTGATGCCAACGACCTCTGCAAGAAGATGCAGAAGGACGGCGACATGACCGAGGATGAGGGCAAGTCCTCTGAAAAAGCAGTACAGGATCTGACCGACAAGTTTACGAAGCAGATCGATGCTGCCGTTGCTAAGAAGCAGAGCGACGTAATGGCAATTTGACGGTAGCGGCGGAAAGGGACCGAAAGGCGACTTTCCGCTCTCCGATTTTTGAGGTGAAGCATGACGAAAGCTGCAGAAATAAAGGAGCGTAAGCCGATCCGGCATATCGCTTTTATCATGGACGGCAACGGCCGTTGGGCCAAAAAGCGCGGTCTGCCCCGCGAGCAGGGGCATCAGTTTGGCGTGAAGGCGTTCCGCAGGGTGTTGGAGCATTGCCGAGAGCGCGGTATTCCTGTGGTTACCGTCTATGCCTTTTCCACCGAAAATTGGAAGCGCCCCGAAAAAGAGGTACGCTCGATCATAAGACTGATGGATCGCTATCTTTCGGATTTTGAAAAAAATATGGAGAGTTATGCGCTTCGTCTCCGTTTTATGGGTGATAAGACGCCCTTTGACGAGAAAATGCGTCAAAAAATGGAGAAGCTGGAGAAGGATAGCGTGCATTACAAGCGGATCCTGAATATTGGCTTTAATTATGGTGGCAGGGATGAGATCGTACACGCTTGCAATGCTCTGATCGCCCAAGGCGCCGTGCAAGTAACCGAGCAGGAGCTATCCGATGCGCTCTATACGGCCGGCTGCCCGGATCCGGATCTGATCATCCGCACCGGCGGTGATCTGCGCATCTCCAATTTTCTGCTTTGGCAGGCTGCCTATGCTGAGCTGTATTTTACCGACGTGCTTTGGCCGGATTTCGGTCCTGCTGAGCTGGATGCCGCTCTTGAGGAATTTTACACACGCCAGCGTCGTTACGGTGGCGTTTAGAAAAGAGGTTATTCATGAAAGTTCGTGTTATCACATCGATCGTTGCGATCATCGGCATTTTTCCGTTCTTTTGGCTCTCGGATCCCGTAGGCCTTGGCAATCCGTTGCATTATGTGTTTCCGCTCTTGATCGCCGCGATCGCCTTTGTCTGCACCTATGAGCTGCTGCATTGCCTTGCGCTGGATAAAAATTATTTCGTAGCGGTTCCTCTGTATCTGGCGGCGCTTTGCTTTCCTATGCTGGCGCGTGTGATGTACGATCAGATCGACAACTATATCCGTATCGCCATTCTGTCGGTGCTGGTGCTGATCATTTATCTGTTTGCCGTGATCGTTTTCCGCTTTGGAAAAGAGGATAGCGGCAGGATCGCACTGGTCTTCATGACCTCTCTTTACGTGATCGGCTCTTTTTCCGCCATTGTGGTTCTGCGTAACAGCGCGGTGCTGCCTGCGGCGGGCAGATATCTGTTCCTGATGCCCTTTATCTTCTCCTGGACGACCGACTCCTTTGCTTATTTTACCGGACGTTTGTTCGGTAAGCACAAGCTGATCCCACAGGTCAGCCCCAAGAAAACGGTGGAGGGAGCCATCGGTGGAATTGCATTTTGCGTGGCTACCGCCTGCCTGTACGGTTTGATCGTCAAGGCGGCCTTTGGCGACGTAGCGCCCAATTATATTGCATTAATCATCGGCGGCCTGCTGGCTTCTGTAGTCTCGCAGATCGGCGATCTGGTGATGTCTGCCATCAAGCGTCAGTACGGCATCAAGGATTTTGGTATCTTTCTGCCCGGGCACGGCGGTCTTTTGGATCGCTTTGACTCCAGCATTGCAGTTACCGTTCTGTTGGTACTGATCAACACCTATATTCCTTTCTTTACGGCGGTTTGATGTGATGGAGTATTCATTTCCTACGATTTTAGTGCTTGGCTCCACCGGTTCTGTCGGTGAGCAGGCGCTGGATGTTGCCGCACAATGCGGCATTACGGTAAAGGGCATCAGCGCAAATCGAAATTGGAAGCGCGTTGCAGAGCAGGCGCGCCAATTCGGCGTGGAAGCTGCCGCTATGTCAGATGAGAGTGCCGCACGGGAATTACGTGCGGCACTTGCTGACACTGCTGTTCGCGTTTACGGCGGCAGCGAAGGCATTTTACAGATGATCTGTGAAACCAATGCCGGCTTTGCCGTGAATTCTATTTTGGGCGAGGCGGGGCTTTTACCCACGCTGGCTGTGCTGGATGCCGGCATGGATCTGGCGCTTGCCAATAAGGAATCGCTTGTGGTAGCAGGTGAGATCGTGATGGCAAAGGCGCGAGAGAAGGGGAGAAGGATCACCCCGGTGGATAGCGAGCATTGTGCGATCGATCAATGCCTGCGCGCCGGCAGCGGCAAGGAGATCAAGAAGCTGATCCTGACGGCCTCCGGCGGTCCCTTTTTTGGTAAGAAGACTGCGGAACTGCAGGGGTTGACCGTTGACGATGCGCTGGCGCATCCTACCTGGAGTATGGGCGCCAAGATCACGGTGGATTCTGCTACCTTGATGAATAAGGGCTTCGAGGTGATCGAGGCAGCACACCTTTTCGGTGTGGGCGCCGATCGCATCGATGTAGTGGTGCACCGCGAGAGTATAATCCATTCTATGGTGGAATATATTGATAACAGCATCATGGCACAGATGTCTGTGCCGGATATGCGCCTTTGCGTACAATATGCGCTGACCTCGCCGGCGAGAACGCCTGCGGTCATTCCGCCTCTGGATCTGCTTTCCGTGGGCAAGCTGAGCTTTTACGCCCCGGACGAGGAGACCTTTCCGCTGCTCGCCGCCGCACGGCGTGCGTTGGCGCTTGGCGGAGCTGCTCCTGCAGCGCTGAACGCCGCCAACGAGGTGGCAGTCGGTGCATTTTTGGAACGTCGCATCTCGCTTTTGCGTATCTTTGAGATCGTTCTTGAGGTCACACAGGCACTATCCCACGCCAAGGAGGCGCACACACTCTCCGAGATCCTTGACATCGATCGCGCAGCCAGAGAGCTGGCGTTGACAAGAATTTGATAGAGGAGTTTCTATGACCGCACTTTATGTTTTGCTGGCGCTGCTGGTGTTTGGCTTGTTGGTCCTCATCCACGAGCTGGGGCATTTTCTGGTGGCCAAGGCCTTTGGCGTCGGTATTCGTGAATTTTCTATCGGTATGGGTCCCAAGATCTTTTCCTGGAAGGGAAAGAAAAAATGGGGTGAGGAGGATGAGCTGCGGCAGCCCGCTGCTACCGATCCCGATGCCGCGGAGGATGAGGACGAGAAGGAGCCGGAGGAGCGGGTGACCACCTACTCCCTGCGCGCAATGCCGATCGGTGGCTATGTCAGTATGGTAGGCGAGGACGAGGAATCCGAATCCTCGGCATCCTTTGAGAAAAAAAGCGTTTGGAAGCGTATTGCCATCGTATTGGCCGGCCCTGTAATGAACGTGCTGCTGGGTGCCATTCTGATGCTGATCCTGGTGCTTTCCACCACCCATCCCGAAACAGGAAAGACATTGCTGCTTTCCAACAGGATCGGTGCCTTTCAGGAGGGCTCTGTCAGCCACGCGGTGCTGCAGGTGGAGGATCAGATCGTTCGTGTGAACGGTGTGCGTGTCCATACCGGTAACGAGCTTGTTTATGAGATCATGAACCAGGGCTACGAGCCCTTGGATCTTACGGTGATCCGCAACGGCGAGGAAACGCTGCTGGAGGATGTGGTGTTCCCGGGGATGGAGGCGGAGGGCATTGCCTTCGGTTCTGCTGATTTCAAGCTTTATACTGAGGAAGTGACCTTTGGCAACGTTATCAAGCACACCTTCTTCCGTTCTACCTCTACCGTCAAGATGATCTTTGATCAGCTGGGCGCATTGCTTACCGGTCGCTTTGGGCTGAATGCCGTATCCGGACCGATCGGTGTGACCGAGGCTATGGGAGATGCTGCCAAGGATGGATTTTCCTCCTTCTTGAATCTGGTTATCATCATCACCATCAATCTCGGTGTCTTTAACCTGTTGCCGGTTCCTGCCTTGGATGGCGGCAGGCTGCTTTTTCTGCTGATCGAGGCGATCGTACGCAGACCTTTGAACAAAAAAATAGAAGGATATATCAATTTTGCGGGTCTGATGATCCTGTTTGCCATTATGATCATTGTGACTTGTAAGGATATTGTAGGATTATTTATCAGATGAATTATGGTGAAATTCGCCGTGCGGCCAAAGCCGTGGCGGTTGGAAGCAAGAAGATCGGCGGAAGCGCGCCTATCGCCATTCAATCCATGACGAATACTGACACGCACGACGTGGCGGCAACGCTGGCACAGATCCGTGCGCTGGAGAGTGCCGGTTGTGATATCGTACGTCTGACCGTGCCCGATATGGCGGCCGCAGACACGATCTTTGCCTTGAAGGAGGCCGGTGTTTCGATTCCGTTGGTGGCGGATATTCATTTTGATTATCGCATCGCCATTGCCTGCGCCGAGCGCGGTGTGGATAAGATCCGTATCAACCCCGGCAACATTGGAGGAGAGGATCGGGTCAAGGCGGTGGTGGATGCTTGTCGTGTACGCAGAGTGCCGATCCGCATTGGTGTGAACGGTGGCTCGCTGGAAAAGCACATTCTGGAAAAATTCGGTTCTCCTACGGCTGAAGCGCTGGTAGAAAGTGCGCTTTATCACCTGCGTTTACTTGAAAAATTTGATTTTTACGATACAGTGATCTCGATCAAGGCCTCCGAGGTCATGACGATGATCGCCGCCAACCGCTTGTTGGCAGAGCGATGCGAGTATCCGCTGCATTTGGGCGTTACCGAGGCGGGGGCCAGAGAAACGGGGCTTGTGAAGAGCGCCATTGGTATTGGTGCCTTGCTTGCTGACGGCATTGGTGACACGCTGCGCGTGTCGCTGACGGCTGATCCTGTTGAGGAGATCGGCGCCGCCAAGCGCATCCTTTCTGCGCTGGCGATCAAGGGTCAATCGGGCATGAATATCGTCAGCTGCCCCACCTGCGGTCGCACGCGCATTGATCTGATCGCGCTTTCTGCGCAGTTTGAGGAGGCAGCCGCCCGTGAGGGACTGCTGGAGCTTCCGCTGCGTGTGGCGTTGATGGGCTGCGTTGTAAACGGCCCCGGTGAGGCACGCGAGGCGGATATCGGCATCTGTGGCGGTGATGGCGAAGCGTTGCTCATCGCCAAGGGCGAGATCCTGCGCAAGATCCCGGAGGATGAGGTGATCCCCGCTTTGATCGCGGAGATCAAAAAGAGAAAAGAAACGATATAATAGCGGTTTTCCGCTATTTAAGTGAGGTAAAAAATGGCGGGAAAAAGCTTTTTAGAGATTTTTTCAAAATACGAGCCGGGCGACAGGGATGCCGGGTGGCTTCGTTTGGCCACCGACATTCGTCTGCGCGCGGACAAGGAGCGGCGAATGATCGAGGTCAGCGCCGCTTTTCCCGATCTTGTGGAAAAGCGCGTGATCTATAAGGTGGAGCGCGAGATCGAGAAGGCATATGAGCTGAATTTGGTGCGCATCCTGCCGCGGTATCCTGCCGAGCTGTTTTCGCAGTCTTATGTCAGCGAATTGATCGCCGAGACAGAGCGTGTTGGTACGGTTGCGAGAGGCTTTTTTCATTCCTACCGCGCTCATCTGGAGGGGAATGAGCTGACCGTGGAAATGCCCTACGTGGACGAAGGCATCCTTCTGATGGAGGCAGGGAGAACGCCACAGGTCATGGAGGGAATCGTTCGCAGCGAATTCGGCATTTCTATCAAGGTCCGGTTGTGTCATTCACCCGAGCTGGCAGCCGCCTATTCCTTTAAGGATACTGAGGAGGAGCTGGCAGAATGGGATGCCAGATTACGGCAATCCAGCGTAGAATATGACCGCATGCAGGAAAGTCGACGCAGCGCCGGCCCCAGCGAGGCCGCTGCTCCTGCGCCCACGCTCGTTAACAGCAATCCCGATGCGGTACGAAAAATGGGGCTTTTGGGCGATCCCGGCGACGCGGAGATCGAGAACGGCATTTGCCGTATCGGCAGCAGATCCTATGATATTTCCGAGCCGCAGTATGCGATCGGTGCCAATTTCGACATTCGCCCCGTTCCGATCGCCTGGGTCAATAAGCCGATGCGTAATGTAGTGGTGCTGGGCGAGGTGTTCGGCTATACGGCTGAGGCCAACCGCAATGGGGATAAGATCAACGTCAACTTTGGTCTGACCGATGGTAACACCTCGATCATGGTCAAAAAATTCTCGCTGGATCCCGAGGATGCCAAGGCGCTTGGTGACGTGGTACGTGACGGTGCCTATATCGCGCTGAAGGGATATGCCAAAAACGATGTTCACCGCGATGTGGTAGATGAGGATGTGACCTTTTATTATACCGACGTGGCTGTGATCAAGCGTCTTGCACGCCAGGATAATGCGCCGGTCAAGCGAGTAGAGCTGCATCTGCATACTACGATGTCCAATATGGATGCACTGATCCCTCCCGATGTGGCGGTCAAGATGGCAAATAAGTGGGGACATCCTGCCGTCGCCATTACCGACCACGGTAACGTGCAGGGCTATCAGGATGCGATGCTGACCTCCGAAAAGATCGGTCAGAAGGTGATCTACGGCATCGAGGCCTATTTTGTGAACGACACCGCCAGTGCCCTCAACGGCACCTATAACGGCAGCTTTGAGGATGAGTTCGTGGTGTTTGATATTGAGACAACCGGTCTTTCCAACACTACCTGCGGTATCACCGAGATCGGTGCCGTTAAGGTGAAGAACGGGGAAGTGCTGGAGCGCTACAACACCTTTGTCAACCCCGAAATGCCGATCCCCGAGGAGATCACGCGGCTGACCTCCATTACTGAGGAGATGGTCAAGGATGCGCCCGTGATCGCCAATGTGCTGCCCGAATTTCTTGCCTTTGTGGGGGACAGATTGCTGATCGCGCATAACGCGGATTTTGATATTGGATTTATCCGTGAGGCCGCGAAGCGCAACGATATTAAATTTGAAAATCCTTATTTGGATACGGTGGCGCTTTCCCGGCACCTGAATACCGATCTGAAAAGCCACAAGCTGGACGTGTTGGCCAAATACTTCAAGCTGGAGGATTTTCACCATCACAGAGCCTGTGATGATGCTGAGATCCTCGCAAAGATCTATTTCTGCATGCAGGAAAAGATGCAGAAGATGGAGATCCGTAGCTTCAAGGATCTGCAAAACGAGATGAGCGCTTCTGCCGATCCGCTGCGCTTGCCGACCTACCATCAGATACTGCTTGTCAAGAACAAGGTTGGTTTAAAAAATCTGTATAAGCTTGTCTCCTACGGCTATCTGGATTATTTCCGCAAGGTGCCCCGTGTGCCCAAGACTGTATTGGAAAAGCACCGCGAGGGCTTGATCGTGGGCTCTGCCTGCGAGGCAGGCGAGCTGATCACTGCCATGCTGGACAACAAGCCGGAAAGCGAGATCGAGGAGATCGCCAAGTTTTACGACTATCTGGAGATCCAACCCATCAGCAACAATCGCTTCATGATCGACAAGGGGCTGATGCCGGACGATGAGGCATTACGTAATCTTAACCGCCGCGTGGTGGCGCTGGGAGACAAGCTGGGCATTCCCGTGGTGGCGACCTGTGACGCCCATTTTGCCGAGGATGAGGACGAGATCTTCCGCAAGGTACTGGTCAGCGTGAAGTTCAAGAACGAGGATAAGGATTCTCACCTGTATTACCGCACCACAGAGGAAATGCTGGAGGAATTCGCTTACCTTGGTGAGGAAAAGGCGTACGAGGTGGTGGTGACCAACACCAACGCCATCAACGATCAGATTGATAGCGATATCCGCCCCTTCCCGAAGGGGACCTTTACCCCGAATATGGAGGGCGCCGAGGAGGATCTGCAGCGCATCTGCTATGAGCGTGCAAAATCCATGTACGGCGATCCGCTGCCCGATATCGTGGGCAAGCGACTGGATAAGGAGCTGACCTCTATCATCAAAAACGGCTTTGCTGTGCTCTATATGATCGCGCAGAAGCTGGTCTGGTACAGCGAAAGCCAGGGGTACCTGGTAGGCTCCCGTGGCTCTGTGGGCTCCTCCTTTGTTGCCTCTATGGCGGGTATTTCGGAGGTAAACCCCTTGCCCCCTCATTACTGGTGTCCTAAGTGTCAGTACAATGAGTTTGACGTGCCCGAGGGTATTGGCTCCGGCTTTGATCTGCCCGATAAAAATTGTCCCAGATGCGGTACAAAGCTGAACAACGACGGCCACAACATCCCCTTTGAGACCTTCCTTGGCTTCTTTGGCGATAAATCGCCTGATATTGACCTGAATTTCTCGGGCGAGGTGCAGGGCAAGGTCCACAAATACACCGAGGAGCTGTTCGGTGCGGAGAACGTGTTCCGTGCGGGCACCATCGGCGGTATTGCGGAAAAGACCGCCTTTGGCTTTGTGCTGAAGTATCTGGAGGAGAAGAAGCTTTCCATTCCGCGTGCGGAAATGAATCGCCTGGCCAAGCATTGCGAGGGCGTTAAGCGCTCGACCGGTCAGCATCCCGGTGGCATCGTTGTTGTGCCAAAGGAGTATGAGATCTACGATTTCTGCCCGGTGCAGCATCCTGCGGATGACCCTAATTCGGATATCGTGACCACTCACTTTACCTTCGAGTATCTGCACGATACCTTACTGAAGCTTGACGAGCTGGGACACGATATTCCGACCAAATACAAGTGGATCGAGCGCTTTTCGGATACCAGCGTGATGGACGTGCCCATGAACGCGCGGGAGGTCTACGACCTCTTTCTTTCCACCAAGCCTCTCGGCATCAGCCCGGAGGATATCGATGCCAACCTTGGCACCTACGGTTTGCCCGAGTTCGGTACACGATTTGTTATGAAGATGGTAGAGGAGGCAAAGCCGCGCTCCTTTGCCGATCTTTTGCAGATCTCGGGCCTTTCTCACGGCACAGACGTGTGGACGGGTAACGCCCAGGATCTGATCAAGGACGGTATCTGTGATATTTCTCACGTGATCGGATGTCGCGATAACATTATGAACGACTTGATCCGTTACGGCGTGGAAAACGCGCACGCCTTCAAGATCATGGAGGCGGTCCGTAAGGGCAAGGGACTGACCCCCGAATGGGAGGCTGAAATGAAGGAGCACAACGTGCCGGACTGGTACATAGGCTCCTGCAAGAAGATCAAGTATATGTTCCCGAAGGCGCACGCCGCCGCATATGTTATGTCTGCGATCCGTCTTGGCTGGTACAAGGTACATATGCCGCTTGCGTTTTATGCCGCAATGTTTACTGTGGCGCCCGGCGGCTTTGATGCAGCCATTGTGATGGGTGGTAAATCCAAGGTGGTGGCGACCTTGAAGGATATTGACAAGCGCACCAAGGATCGCACCGCGACTCCTAAGGAGCAGGCCTCCGTGCCCACGCTGCAGCTGATCAATGAGGCGATGGCGCGACACATCCGCTTTTTACCCATTGATATCGAGAAATCGGATGCCAAAGCCTTCCTGCCCGAAAACGGTGCCATTCGCATGCCTTTCTCGGCGCTTGCGGGCGTTGGTGAAAACGCAGCTGAGAACATCATCAAAGCGCGTAACGAGGAGCCCTTTTTCTCGGTAGAGGATCTGCAGATCCGCGCCGGACTGAATAAGAGCGTGGTCGAGACCCTGCGCCAGGCCGGCGTGTTGGATAATATCAACGAGACCGATCAGCTTTCGATGTTTTAAGGAGATCTATGGAAGTTCATTTTTATCATGAGCTGCCTTCGACCAATAGCGCCGCCGCAGCGGCGGCGCGTGCGGGCGCGGCAGAGTTTTATACGGTCGTGGCCGAGCGACAGACTGCCGGTAGGGGGCGGATGGAGCGCAGCTTCTTTTCACCTGCGGGCGGAACCTATTTCAGCACGGTCCTGAGGCCCCAAATGCCAATGAGTGCTTACGGTCGGCTGACTCCCATGGCCGCGGTGGCGGTACATCGGGCGCTTTGCCATCTGACGGGGACGGTTACCGAGATCAAATGGATCAATGATCTTCTGCTGGACGGTAAAAAGGTCTGCGGCATTCTGGCCGAATCGGGTACAGATCATAACGGCGAGCCCTTTGTGATCTTGGGAATCGGTATCAATACCGCTGATGTGGATTTCCCACCGGAGCTTTGGCACACGGCGACGTATATTCCTTGCGAGGACCGCATGGCATTGATCGGCGCCATTCTGGCCGAGCTTGCCGAATATGAAGCGATGGCACGTCAGGCCGCTTGGCTGCCGTATTATCGCGAGTATTGCGCGTTTCTTGGCGAAACGGTGCTTGTCAGCGAGGGTGGGCGTGTACGCCGTGGCGTTGCGCTTGATGTACTGGAGGACGGCGCCTTGCGCGTGGATTTTGGCGACGGCTCAGTAGAGGAGCTGCGTGGCGGTGAAATTTCACTGAGACCCGCACCGCGGCGCGAAATATGACATATTCTGTCAGTAGACGGTAAAAAGAAAGGATACGCGAGGCGTATCCTTTCTTTTGTTACCGTGAAAGGTGAGGATCATGTCATGACGAAAATAATTGCAATTTTGGGCGGAGATGCCCGGCAGCTGGCGCTGATATCCTTTCTGCGCCGTGCTGGGCATACCGTCAGAAGCTACGGCTTGCCGTTAGCGGATGCTTTTGAAAGCTGGCGGGAGGCTGTCAGTGGGGCGGAGGTCCTGGTCCTGCCGCTGCCTGCTTCAACAGACGGTTGTCATCTTCATCAGCCGCTTTCACGGGAGCAGGAAGCACCTTTGCTTTCGGAGGTGCTGAAGGAAATTCCGGAGAAATGTGAGGTGTTCAGCGGCAAATGCAGTACCGCATTTCGCGAAATGGCGGCGGAGGAGGGTGTAACGCTGACCGATTACTTTGAAAGTGAGGTGCTGCAGCAAAAGAACGCGTTGCCAACGGCCGAAGGGGCAGTCTTTGTGCTGATGCGCGAAAGCGACCGCACCGTAAAGGGGATGCCGATCGCAGTTACAGGCTACGGTCGCGTCGCAAAGGCGCTGACACGGCTTCTGCTCGCTATGGGAGCGCATGTAACGGTGATCGCGCGTAAGCGAGATGCCATCCGTGCTGCTTGTGCCAAGGGCGCTGAGGGCGTTTTGCTGACCGATATGGAGGCCCTTAAAGCGGCAATGGTCGGTCAGACGGCGGTTTTTAATACGGTACCGTATCAATTGTTTGATGCTGAGGTGTTGGAGGAGATGGATAAAGAGACCTTGCTGATCGATCTGGCCTCGGCACCGGGCGGCGTGGACGGAGAAGCCGCAAGCGCTTTGGGAGTTAAGGTGATCTGGGCGCTGTCACTACCCGGCAAGTATGCTCCCAAAACGGCAGGGGAGATCATTGGTGAGACCTTGATCGCTATGATGGGGGAGGTGGAGGAATGATCGGCTTTGCACTTTGCGGCTCCTTTTGTACCGTCCGCCCCGCCTTGCGGGAAATGGAGCGATTGAAGGAAAAATATGAGGTGCAGGGCATTGTCAGCGAGGCGATCTATCATACCGATACCCGTTTTGCGTCTGCGAGAGTGATACTGGATGAAATTTTGCACCTGACAGGACGGGAGTTGATCTGTGATATTGTGGGAGCGGAGCCCCTGGGGCCCGCTGCACCGCTTGAAGCGCTGATCATCTGTCCTTGTACCGGCAACACCTTGGCGAAGATGGCAAACGGTATTACCGATTCCTGTGTGACTATGGCGGCAAAGGCACATCTGCGCAGCAATCGACCGCTGGTGATCGCCTTGGCCTCTAATGATGCGTTGTCTGCCAATTTGCGGAACATCGGCACGATGCTGGCGCGTAAAAACGTGTATTTTGTGCCAATGAAGCAGGATGACCCCGAAAAAAAGCCTCATTCGCTGGTGGCGGATTTCTCGCTTTTGCCGCAAACTCTGGAGGCGGCACTTGCGGGAAAGCAGTTTCAACGGTTGTTTCAATGCTAAAAAAGGCCGTGTGAGCAAAGCTCACACGGCCTTTGGGTTTATTTTCTGTCGTTGGACATGGTCAGGGTCAGTCGGACAAGCTCGGTCTCGTAGTCCAGCTTGTTTTCAACAATGCTCAGGTAATTGCTGTACCAGCCAACCTCGCGTTGGTTGCCTGCCTCACGGGCGGCGGCAAGGCGGTTTTCCGCAAGGGTGATGAAATCCGCATGGGTCATCTTGCGTTTCATGCGCTCCCCATACATCTGATTCCACTCGATGAATTCGATCTCGCGAGCATTTTGCTCTGCATCAAAGCGTGCCTGCTGCTGCTCACTCAAGGGAAGGAAGGGCGTTGGATCAATTTCCGTGATCCAGCCCAGCTCGCGCATAAAGTATTGTGCCATGGCATGATGGCTCTCGGGCGTGGGATGCACGCGGTCGGGCAGGGTCTGATACTCCTTGCCGAGCAGGGGGCGCAGATAGGCGAAAAAGTCCACATAGGGAACAGAAAGCTCGGCGGCGAGGTTTCGTACGATCTCCGCACACTTGGCAAGCCCGTCGTTGCAGGTATTGACCACGGGGGCATTCGGCGTTACGTCGTCGCACGGGGTAGGGGTACAAAGGATCAGCTCGGCGCCTGCCTTGCTGATCATTGCGGTCAGCTGTCGCAGAGATGCCTCAAATTTTTCAATGCGATGCTGCTTCTTTTCGGACTCGTCCGGTCTTCCTTCGTCGTAAAGTGTTCGCCCCACGTCGTTCATACCGAACATGACCACAACAGTATCGGGGGTACGGTGCAGGCAATCGCTATAAAGGCGGGAAATGGCGGCAGTGGCATTATCGCCGCTGACACCGCAGTTCCAAGCAACGATGCCTTGCTTTCTCAAATGCTCAAAGAGCTCCGCGATCCAATAGCCGCGACGGGTGATGCTATCACCCAAAAAGCAAACGGTTTTCATAAAAAACACCTCGTGTATACAAGAAAAGCTTTAGTGAAGTACAGACTTGAATTAATTACAAAAAGAACATATATTTATCAAAAATTCAATTCAACTGAGTTATTTGCTGCGGATAAGGCCGCAACAAATAACTCTGACATCAGTTCTTTTCAAGCGCCTCGATTATCGGCGAGGAGCAAAGTCCCTCCTCCTGGAGCATATACTCGTAGGTCCAGGAATCGTTTTTGGTACGCCAGCCGGCCGGGCTGACGTAAGGCATCGCGCGGTCTGCCAGATGGACAGGGCCGAAGCCGTTGGTGCGGCTGATATAGGCATCGATATGGATCGTGTTCTCACCCTTCTGCATGTTCAGCACGGCGGTAAAGGGGGCGAGCGAGACCTGCTTGCGTTCACCGTCGTTGGCGCCTACCAGTACCGCAGCAGCGCGGTATTGGGGAATGCGCACCCTCACCTGCTCGGCATCGGTCGTTACAGGCACATGATAGGTCAGCTTGCCACTGTAGAAAGGCAGGAACTGCTTGGTGATATCGGTGAAGCCCAGCTTTTCGGGGAGCTTTGTGATGATATTGTAGCGACCTGCGTTATAAACACCGAAATCACCCAGGATATAGCACCATTCCAAGGAGCTGTGGGTGTCGTAGTCCATCGTGATCTCCAGTGTGTGTGAGCCGGTCGCAAGCTCGGGGAGTGCATAGGTGCGGATATCGCGATCTACGTAGTAGCCAACCGGCTTGTTGGAGATCTGCTTACCGTCAAGCAGAATGATCGCATCATCTGTCAGCTCGGCGGCCAGCTTTGCGCCGCTGAGCTTGATCTCGCTTTCAAAGGCAAAGCGCAGCTGCACGCGATGCACGTCGTCCTTATTCTCCATGCACCAGGGCTGGCAGTGAGAGGCTCCCCAAACGTCATATTTCAGCTGTTGACGAATGGCTGTATCCGCGCGCAGCAGCTCCTCGTTGGGGCGCCAGTCCTCGTCGTCCAACTTCAATTCTGCCGTATCAAGAAGCAGCGCGTTCGGCTCGTCCAGCGTGTAAGCCGCGCGGGGAGGCGTCGTAAGGAGCGTAACACTTTGTGCTGCTTTTTTTGCGTCCATAAGGCAATCACCCACGTGAGGGGTTAGCTTGATGAGCAGGCTGTCGTGGTAATACAGTGTGAAATTCATCACAGTCTTGCCGTTTTTCTGCTTGGTGGAGATCTTTTCTACGGTGGCCTTCAGGGAATCGTAAAGCTCTGCGGAATACAGGCCGTCTACCGTCACACGGATGCCTTGCTTATTGGCAAGATCGTGGTTGTAGGGGTATTGACCTTGTGCTACAAAGAGCCAGCGGCAATCCCCGTCGCAGCGAAGCTGATACAGAAGATTGCTTGCGAGAGAGCCGCTGTCGTTGCGAAGCTCAACGGTGCGGTAGTCGTTCAGCACGTTCAGCAGGGCAGAGCGGGAGAAGGTGATAGCATCCGAAGCATTGTAAAGCGCCTGCGGACGGTCGCTTTCCACGGCATCGGCATAGCGGGGAGCACTACCCATAAATATCAGCTTGCCGCCGGCCTTTTGGAAGGCCTCCAGGCGCTCCAGCGTGCTGGTACGCAGGGTCTCGCAGCCGGGAACAACGATCACGTCATAGGACATTTTGCCGACCTGCAGGGGAGCGCCGCCCTTAGCACATTGCTCGGGCAGCAGCGACTCGCAGATATAATCAAAGTCCACGCTTCCAAACAACAGCCATTCGGTCACATGCTTGAAGTTCTGATCCAGCTGCTCGCGCACAAGCGCGGTCTGCTCGGAGGGACCGAAATGCATCCAATAGCTCTCGACCGGATGGATCACACCAACGCGAACGACGGGCTTGCCTCTGGTGAGGGCGGTGTGTACACGGGCAAAATGATCCTCAATGTAATTGTACTGGGCATACCACGGGGCCTGATAATTGATCGAGGCGGGGTAATCGCGCTTGGCCTCACCCTTCATGGAGACCCAGGAAAGGTGGGGAACACGGATGGTCACGCCAAGGGCGGCCTGCCAGTCACCGGCGATCTTATGCCGTCTGAAATCGAAATCCCAGCCGGTCACGCCGTAAAGCTCGCTCATTACGCCCTCGCAGCCATACTGATGTGCGGCGGACTGCGCTTGCTTGGCGGTGGTATATTCACGTCTGTCGGCCAGCATATCAATGCCGGGCAGATCAAAGCCGCGGAAGGCGCGCATGACCTCACCCACGGCACTGGTCTGAGAGTGCAGGGTGGGCTCCTTCATCATATGTCCGGTCAGAGCAAGGCCGTTTTTGCGGCACCAAGCGCCGCAGTTGTCGGCAAATGCCTCGGTAAAGCGCTCGCAGGCGTGGTCGTGATAGTGATAGCGGATGGTAGAGGGCTTGCCATCGGCGCGTTCCCAGATCAGCTCGGGAATATGAGCGATCAGGTCCTCGCCATAGGCCTTGGAAAAGGTCTCGGGCAGATCGTCGGTCCAGGGAAGCAGGACCGGGGTGAGGCTTGTGGCAAAGGGAAGCGTGCTTTTGCTTGCAAACTGGGGCTCGTCGGTAAACATTGCCGGGATCACGCCGCCAAAATCCTTGCCAACGCGCTTTTTATACGCCTCGTAAGTGATCTCGATAAAGCGATCCATTGCCTTTTTGTTCAGGGTATCCACATAAGTTTGATTGTTGAAGCGAGGAGAGGTGGGGGAGATCTGTACGATCGCCTGCCAGACGGTGCCTTCGGGCTGCTCCCCGTCTTCGATCAAGCGGTAAGAGAGCAGAGCGCCGTTCTCGTCCAGTACTACATCATAGTTTCCAAGCAGATTGTCCTTGCTGTCGGAGATCCTTACACCGTCCGAGCTGATGGTTTTGCTGAAGGCGAAGGAAAATGAGCCGCCGTTTTCATCCAGCTTGGGGGAAAAAATGAGAAAGCGCTGGCGGAAGGCGGGATCCTTGGTCACAAGGCCGCCTGCGAAGCCGGAGGGCCAACGGTCCTCGTCGTAGAGCCAGGCAAGCATTTTATTGTCGCGCGCCTTTTCTACGCAGGAGGAGATGCGATCCATAAAGGTTTCGGATAGATAGGGAAGCGACATACCTGCACGTACGTGCATATGGAAGCCGCCAAAGCCCATTTCCTGCAGGATATCGATCTGGCGCAGCAGCTCGGTCTCGTTCAAGTCGCTGTTCCATGCCCAAAAGGGAGTTCCGCGATATTCGCTGGTCGGATTTTGAAAAAGCTCCTTAGAAAGAGCCTTCTCCTTTGATTTCGGATAAAGCATAGCATCCTCCTTGATATATAAGTAATTTCATTGTAGCACATGCTCTCAAAAAGAAAAAGAACCATTTTAAATATGTTTTGCGCCACTTGTTGCTGAAAACAATAAAAAATGAAAGTTTTTGACAATGTTTCAAAAACACCTTTTCAAAATATTAGTTTTATGCTATAATAAGTTAAATATATGTGAAAGGAGAGCTGCTGTTATGCAAAAAAGAAGCGTGCGCGCACTTTGTATGGGCCTTGCGATGCTGGTTCTTTTGCCTATGCTGATGATGTGCTACACATCAAAGGCCGCAGCTGCTGAAACGGAACGGCGATTCATCTTTTCCGGCCTGCAGACAAGCTCTCAGAGCTATGTGGCATCGGTAGACAAGCCGCTTTTGCTTTCGCTTTCTGCCGATCAGAGCAGCTTTACCGCAACCGGTGTCGCCGCGGTTGGCAGCGATGACGGAAATGCGCTGTATATTGCGCTGACCAATACCTCCAGTGCCACACGCTTGGAGGTCACCTACGGTTACGTTTACAATCAATCGGTGGCCTATCACACCGTTTCCCAGGCGCTGACCCCCAACATGAATCAAAGCACCTCCTTTGTGCTGCCCGCTCCTCACGTGACCGCTGAGCTGAGTAGCATCGTACTGACCTTTTCGGCGGAGGGCGAGGTGCTGACAGGTACTGTTTTGCTGGAATCCTTCTTTGACGTTTCGGTCTATACGCCGGACGACAACAGCGAGGCGACCTTCAATTCCTGCTATTACGCACCCGATACGGATACGATCGAGATCTCCGGTGCCCTCAGCTATGCCGCGACCTCCCGCTATGCAGATGCAACCCTGGAGCTTTTTGTGTTGGAGCCCGGTGAAGCACTCTATCTGCCGGACAAGATGCCGGTGGCCAGTATGGCGATCTCGCTGAACTTTTCCTTTTCGGTGGAGATCGACTACGTGGAGGAGATCTATTCCCGCTATGTGATCGCGGCCGTGACCAAAAAGGGAGAGCGCATTCCGCTTTGTGCGCCGATCTATCCCGATATTCCTGTTGCGGAGAAGATGCAGAGCCTCGGCTTCAAGGGCTTTCATACCGATTCGCTGTTTTCTGTGGTAGATAGCGGAGCCAGAGTAGAGATCGTAGACGTTTATCTGGATCGGATGCAGAGCTCCCGTGATAACGGCATCCTTTATACCGGCTCGCACTCTTACTATTATTTTGACGAGACATATGTGCAGCTGCTGGATAATCGCATCCGCAACCTGAGCGATGCCGGCTGCAGCGTGCTTTTGCGCTTCCTGATCTCTCCCGATGCTACCGACAGTCTGGCAGACGTCAGGGATTATCCTTACATTACCGACACCATAGAAGGGATCGTGAACAAGGGTATTTCTGTCAATAGCCAATCCGATCTGCTTGCTGTCAATGCCTTTACTGATTTTCTTACCGCGCGCTATGCGGATAGTCTTAGCGGGATCATATTGGGCAGAAAAGCCGATCGTGCCTCGCTCTACGGCTATGTCGGACAGATGAGCCTTGCTGATTATGCGGAGCAATATGCCGTTTCGCTGAATCTGATCGCGGGCGCGGCGCGTCATAATATTCCGGATGCACGCATCATTGTGCCGATTTCGGATCGTATGTGGCCGGAAACAGCTTCGGCAGAAAATCTGAACGGCGATTATTTCGCTGAGCTGTTTCTTCTTTCGCTTTTGGAGGTGCTGCACGCCAATACGCTGCATCCACCGACATTTTCGATTATGCTGGAGTCCGATGCCGTGCCGGCACGGTTGGAATTAGAAAGCACGGAAAAGGCATACGGCACCGATCACATCAGCGCTTTCCACTCTGTTTTGGAGCAGTATAGCCGGTATTACGGTTTTCTTGATCGCAATCTTCTGTATGCCTGGGCACCCTCCGGCACATTGACCGATGCGCAGCTGCACGCGGCATTTGCGCTGCAATATCTGACGCTTTATTTTGATGATCGCACGGAAAGCTTTATTGTGGATCTGTCGCTGGCAGAGGAGGCCGACAGGATAGATGCTACGATGAAATATCAGGTGACTCATGTGGATACTGCCAAAAGCGATACGGTGCTAAAGGAAGCGCTGCGCTATCTTGGCATTACCGACATTCACGATCTGTTTCCTGCATATATGCCTGAAAAGCTGTTCCAACGCAAGGTATTGCATATCGCTCTGAGCGATACCGGTTATAGCGAAGGAAAGACCGCCATCGGCCGCTATCAGCTTTGGAGCTTTGACGGTACCACCAGCCTGCAGGAGTGGTATGCCGGTAACGGCTGCAGCAGCATTTCTGTGCTCAGCCGCGCACTGAACGCCAGAATGACGGCGACCTCCGGCGGGGAATACGCCGATATTGCCGTTGGCTTTGACACGCTTACCAACTATTCCTTTGCGCCGCTGATGCGCTTTACGGTTTCTCTTAGCGGCAATGCCACCACGCCCTATGAGGTCTGTGTTCGTTTGTTGGGTGAAGGGGTGGATATTACCGCCTTTACCGTTACCGCAGCCGGAGAGACCAAGGATCTCTATTTGGATCTTGATACCTATAAAAGCGATCTGACCGCCCTGCGAAGCATCCGTGTAATGGCGCGAGCGCTGGACGGTAGCACCGAGGAATACGATCTGCGATTGCACGCGGTCTGGCTGGAAAGCACCGAGCTTGACGATGATGCGTTGGCAGAGCGTATTGCCGCCGATCTCGCAAAGGAGCAGGAGCAGACCAACACAGAGGATCGGGATTATACCGTGCCTGTCCTGATCACGGTCGCAGTCCTGTTAGTCAGCACGGGGATCACCGTTGGGCTGATCGCTCGCTACCGCAAGAAGAACAAAACATCAGTTTGAGCTTTAAAAGGAGAAAAAAGATGAAGGATATTTCTCGTAATCTTACCATGCTGGTCGATTATTATGAATTGACCATGGGCAATGGTTATTTCCGCGAGGGTATGAAGGATAAGATCGCTTATTTTGACGTATTCTACCGCAAGAATCCGGATGATGGTGGGTATGCCATCGTGGCAGGTCTTGAGCAGGTCATTGAATATGTCAACGATCTGCATTTTGATAAGGAAGACATCGATTATCTCCGTCAGCGCGGTTGCTTTAAGGAGGATTTTCTGGAGTATCTTCGCGGCTTTCATTTTACCGGAGATATCTGGGCTGTTCCCGAGGGAACCGTGGTGTTTCCGGGTGAGCCCTTGATGACAGTACGCGCACCTGCCATTGAGGCGCAGTTTATCGAGACCTACCTGCTGATGATGCTCAATCATCAGTCTTTGATCGCCACCAAGGCGGCGCGTATTACAAGAGCTGCCAAGGGGCGCGCGGTCAGCGAGTTCGGCTCTCGCCGTGCGCAGGGCGCAGATGCAGCGATCCTCGGCGCCAGAGCTGCCTATATCGGCGGCGTTTCGGGCACTGCTTGTGCGATTGCAGATACCGTGTTCGGCGTTCCTGCAGGCGGTACGATGGCACATTCCTGGGTACAGATGTTTGATAGCGAATACGAGGCCTTCAAGGCGTATTGCGAGATCTATCCCAACGACGTGACCCTTCTGGTCGATACCTATAACGTGCTGGAATCCGGCGTGCCCAACGCCATCCGTGCCTTCCGCGAGGTGCTGACCCCCAAGGGCATCACCAAGTGCGCGGTGCGCATCGACTCGGGAGATATTGCCTATCTTTCCGGCAAGATCCGCAAAATGCTGGACGAGGCCGGCTTTACCGAATGTAAGATCGTTGCCTCCAACTCTCTGGATGAGTATATCATCCGCGGTCTGATCCATCAGGGCGCCTGCATCGATGCCTTCGGTGTCGGCGAGCGTCTGATCACTGCCAAGAGTGCTCCTGTGTTCGGTGGCGTCTACAAGCTTTGCGCCGTGGAGGACGGGGAGGGCAATATCATTCCCAAGATCAAGCTCAGCGAGAACGTGGGCAAGATCACCACGCCGCATTTCAAGAAGGTCTACCGCTTGATCGGCAGGGAGACCGGCAAGGCGGAGGCAGACCTGCTTTGCGTCTATGACGAGACG
>SVQY01000036.1 GCA_015065135.1 Oscillospiraceae bacterium | reverse complement strand
GCACGCGAATGCGTGACGGAAGGAGCCTGCGCGACCCTCACTTTTTCGCTTGCTTTATTACAACTGCTTTTCCCAAGTTACGCACTCTCCCTCAGTCGCCTACGGCGACAGCTCCCTCCCAGAGGGAGCCTTTCACAAAACACATCCTGCCTCTTTCCCTTGTTTGCTTCTCCTCACCGGCAATAGCCTCTTTTGAACCACGCCACTATGGCGGGGTTTTCGTTTTACAAAAAAGCCGCCCAACGGGGCGGCTTTTTCGCGTTTTTTTATTTGGGAAGGTAGAGCTTCAGCGCCTCTCTGGCGGCGTTCTGCTCGGCTTCCTTTTTGGAGCTTCCCTTGCCTGCACCAAAGCAGTTGGAGTTCACCAGCACGCGCACCGAGAAGATCTTGGCGTTATCCGGCCCCTCCTCGCTGACAAGCTCGTAGCGCAGCTCCTCGCCGGGGGTCTGCTGCACATACTGCTGCAGCAGGGTCTTGTAGTCCTCCAGGGGCTGCAGCTCACGCTCCATCTTGCCAAGCTCACGCTTGATAAAGGGAAGCAGAAAGGCCCCCACGATCTCCAGATCGCCGGCATCCAGATAGATGGCGCCGAGCAATGCCTCAAAGGCATCCTCCAGCAGCTTCGGCTTTTCTCTGCCGTCCTTGGCCTCGCCCTTGCCCAGCAGCAGGAAGCTGCCCAGCTCCAGGCTTGCGGCATACTCTGCCAGCGCACGCTGACAGACCAGATTTTTACGCAGCACCGTCAGTCTGCCCTCGGGCAGCTCGGGATAGGTGCGATACAGATAATTACAGACCGTAAGCGACAGCACCGAGTCGCCAAGGAATTCCAGACGCTCGTTGCAGCCGAGGCGGCCGCTCATATTTTCGTTGGCAAAGGAGGAATGGGTCAGCGCGGTGCGCAGCAGCGCGGCATTCCGAAAGCGGTAGCCGATCCGCTCCTCCAGCTCATGCAGCTCTAACGGGAACACGCTTACGCCTCCTTTGCCGCAGCCTCGGCGGCCTTGGCCTTCTCTCGCTCTGCCCTTCTGGCGGCGGAAAAGCGCTCGGCCTCCTCCGCGATGTCATAGATCACACCGCTCTCGGCATAGCTGATGGCGGCGCGGATGGCATTGCAGAAGGCCTTGGCATCCGAGGAGCCGTGAGCCTTGACCACCGGCTTGGAGATGCCCAGGAAGGGGGAGCCGCCGTACTCGGAGGCATCGTATTTTTTCAGCATCTCCTTCATCGTGCCCTTCAGCATCAGGGCGGAGAGCTTGGTCATACCGTTTTTCATCAGGGCGCCCTTCAAGGCCTTGAGCAGCATCTTGCTGGTGCCCTCCATCGTTTTCAGGAACACGTTGCCGGTGAAGCCGTCGGTCACCACCACGTCGCAGGCACCGAAGGGGATGGCATTTCCCTCTACGTTGCCGATGTAGCAAATGGAGGAGCAGGCGCGCAGGCGCTTATTGGCCTCCAGCTGCAGCGGTGTGCCCTTACAATCCTCGGTACCGTTGTTGAGCAGGCCCACCGAGGGGGAGCGCATATCAAACATTTTGCGGGCGTAGGCAGAGCCCATCACGGCAAACTGCTCCAGCTGCTCGTCGGTCACGACCACGTTGGCGCCGGTATCCAGCAGCACGCAGGGCGTGGCGGCGGTAGGCAGAATGGTGCCGATGGCGGCACGCTGGATGCCTCTTACCTTACGCACGATCAGGGTAGCACCGGTAAACAGCGCCCCCGTATTGCCGGTGCTGACAAAGGCATCGCCCTTGCCATCGGCCAGCAGATGCAGACCGACGCTCATAGAGGAATCCTTCTTGGCACGCACCACAGAAAGCGGATCATCCTCCATCGTCATCACCACAGGGGTGTGCACGATATCAAAGCGCCGCAGATCAAAGCCCTGCTCCTCGGCGATGCGGTCGATCTCGTTGCGATCGCCCACCAGAATAAAGCTGGCGTTCAACTCCTTGGATGCCTGTACTGCACCCTTGATCATCTCAAGCGGTGCCTTATCGCCACCCATCACGTCAACTATGACACGCATACCGTTGCCTCCTTTCTTTTACTTCCTTGGCTCTTACGCCTCCAGCTGCGCGCGCAGCGCCTCCAGCCGCTCCAAAGCGCGGGCTGAGATCGCCTCGTTACGCACAGCCTTTCCGCCGCGCACCTTATGATCCAGCAGCGGCACGATACCGAAATTGGCGTTCATGGGACTGAAATCCCCGATGCCACCCTCGCCCACGTAGCCGGCCATTGCGCCGAGCATCGTCTCACGGGGCAGCGTGACCGCCTCCATGCCTCTGGCACGGCGTGCGGCATTGATACCGGCCACAAGGCCGGAGCCGGCAGACTCGATATAGCCCTCCACGCCGGTCATCTGACCCGCAAAGAAGATGCGGGGCTCGCGGCGCACGGCGTAGGTGGCATCCAGAAAGCCGGGCGAATGCAGATAGGTGTTACGGTGCATCACACCGTAGCGCAGGAAATTGGCATTTTCCAGACCCGGGATCATCGAAAACACGCGCTTTTGCTCGGGGAAGGTCAGATGGGTCTGAAAGCCCACCAGATTGTACATCGTGCCCTCACGGTTCTCCTTGCGCAGCTGCACCACGGCAAAGGCTTCCCTTCCCACACGCTTATCAATGAGGCCGACCGGCTTCAGAGGGCCGTAGCGCAGCGTATCGTAGCCGCGTCTGGCCATGACCTCTACCGGCATGCAGCCCTCAAAGACCTTGGGGCTCCTCTGCCCTTCCTTGTCAAATTCCTTCAGCTCTGCCTCGCGGGCAGAGATCAGCGCCTGATAAAAGGCGTCATATTGCTCCTTATCCATCGGACAATTGATGTAATCCGCATCTCCCTTATCGTAACGGGAGGCGAAAAAGGCAACGTCCATATTGATGCTGGCGAAATCCACGATGGGGGCCACCGCATCGTAAAAATACAGGCCGTCCTCGCCGGTCATCGCGGCGATATGTGCCGCCAGCGGCTCGGAGGTCAAGGGACCCGTGGCCACCACCACAACACCCTCAGCAGGGATCTCGGTGGCCTCCTCCTCAACGATCTCGATGAGGGGGTGCTGACGCATTTGGGCGGTAACGGTACGGGAAAACGCCTCTCTGTCCACCGCCAGCGCAGAGCCGGCAGGGACTCTGGTGGCATCCGCCGTTTGCAGGATCAGCGAATCCAGTCGGCGCATCTCCTCCTTCAGGAGGCCCACCGCGTTGGACAGCGCGTCCGAGCGCAGCGAATTGGAGCAGCAGAGCTCGGCAAAGCCGGCTGCGTGATGGGCAGGGGTCATCTTGTGCGGCTTCATTTCCACCAATCTGACACGCACGCCGCGGCGTGCGATCTGCCACGCCGCCTCGCAGCCTGCAAGGCCGGCGCCCAGCACGGTCACAATGCTCTCGCTCATGCCTTGCTCTCGGTGTCGACTTCCTCGCTCTCGCGCTTGAAGCCGCAGTCCTTATCGTGGCAAACCAGCAGCGCCTTGCCCTTCTTACGGAAGAGGAGCTTGCCGCAGTTGGGGCACTTTTCATTCACGGGCATATCCCAGGAGGAGAACTTGCAGCCCACCTTGGGATCGGTATTGTAGTTTTCACAGCTATAGAACACGGTCTTGTTGCGACCCGTCTTGATCAGCACCTTGCCGCCGCAATCGGGGCAGGCGACGTCCAGCTCCTTGACCTTCTGCTTGGTAAAGCTGCATTCGGGGTAGCGGGAGCAGGCAAAGAAGGTGCCGTAGCGACCGCTGCGCTGCACCATATCGGCGCCGCACTTCTCGCACTTGAAATCAGCCACGATAACAGGCTTTTTCACGACCCGTTCGGGGGCTTTTTCCTCCTCCTTCTTCTCCTCGCCAAGGGGCTTGGTGTTGCGGCAGGTGGGGTAATTGGGGCAGGCGGCAAACTTGCCGTAGCGGCCGTTCTTGATCACCATCTTGGCGCCACACTTGTCGCAGATGATGTCGGTCTCCTCCACGGGCAGCTCAAAGCTACCCTTGCCGATGGTGGTCTCTGCCAGCTCCAGCTCCTTGGAGAAGCCCTCCCAGAAGGAGTTCAGCACGCTGACCATTTCGGCGTTGCCCTGCTCGATCTCGTCCAGACGGTCCTCCATCTGGGCGGTAAAGGTATAGTCAACGATGTCGGAGAAGTTCTCCTTCATCAGTCGGGTGGTCACCTCGCCAAGAGGCGTGGGAACCAGCGATTTGCCGTCACGTACCACGTAATTGCGGGATACGATGGTGGTGATGATGGTGTTGTAGGTGCTGGGGCGTCCGATGCCCTTCTCATCCAGGAACTTGATGAGCGATGCCTCGGTGTAACGGGCGGGGGGCTCGGTAAAGTGGCGGCTGGGCTCTACGTGATGCAAGGCCACCCTGTCGCCCTCGGTCAGCGCGGGGATGCGGAGATCCTTTTGCTCATTGATGGCATCGGCACGGGTGGTAACCTCGTCCTCGTCCTCCTCATAAACGGCCATATAGCCGGGGAATTCCACGCTGTAGCCGCCTGCACGGAAGAGGTAGCCTGCGGCCTCCAGCTCCACGTTCAGCGTGTTCAGATTGGCAGACTGCATCTGGCTTGCCACAAAGCGCTCCCAGATCAGCTTGTAAAGGCGATACTGGTCGGGGGTCAGATACTTATGGATCTTGGCAGGCTCCAGGTCCACGTGGGAGGGGCGGATCGCCTCGTGGGCGTCCTGTGCGTTGGCACGGGTCTTGTAAACACGGGGCTTGGCAGGGCAATAATCGGCGCCGTATTTGGCGGCGATCAGCTCACGGGCAGACTTCTGCGCCTCAGCAGAAACGCGGAGCGAGTCGGTACGCATATAGGTGATCAGACCCTGCACGCCGCCGTTTTCGGTACCCACGTTGATGCCCTCGTACAGCTCCTGCGCCACGCGCATGATGCGCTGGGACTGGAAGCCGAGCTTACGGGAGGCCTCCTGCTGCATGGTGGAGGTGGTAAAGGGCGGTGCGGGCAGCTTCTGACGGCTGGCGCGCTTGACGCTCTTTACGATAAAGGGAGCAGCCGCCACGGCGTCAACGATCTTGCGCGCGGCGCTCTCGCTGCCGAGCTTGACCTTGCCCTTCTGATTGCCGTAGAAGCGGACGTTGAACTCCTTGCCCTCGCCGTCACCCACCAGCACCTCGATGGTCCAGTACTCCTCGGGGGTAAAGGCGCGGATCTCATCCTCACGGTCCACGATGATACGGGCAGCCACAGACTGCACGCGACCGGCGGAAAGGCCGTTCTTGACTGCCTTCCACAGGTAGGGAGAAAGCTTATAGCCGACCACGCGATCCCAGATGCGACGGGTCTGCTGTGCGTTGACCAGATTCATATCAATGGCGCGAGGCTCCTTGATGGCAGCGCGCACCACCTCGGGCGTGATCTCGTTGAAGGAGACACGCAGCGTTTTTTCGGGCTCCAGGCCAAGGGCCGCGGCCAGATGCCAGGCAATGGCCTCGCCCTCGCGATCAGGGTCGGGCGCGAGAAATACTTTTTTGGCGACCTTTGCTTCCTTGCGGATCTCCTTGATCAGATCGCCCTTGCCGCGGATGTTGATATAGTGGGCCTCAAAGCCGTTCTCCACATCAACGCTCAGCGAGCTCTTGGGCAGGTCACGGACGTGACCCTTGGAGGCAATGACCTTATAATTGGATCCAAGATACTTTTTGATGGCAGTCGCCTTGGAGGGCGACTCCACAATGACCAGATTTGCCATGTATGGTTTCCTTTCCTCGGAAGCGGGTGCTTCCTATTGATTACTTTTTCTCATATACCCCACCGGGGCGTGAGCGGATCAGGCCGTAGATCTCAAAGACCGTCAGCGTTGCGGCGGCCTCGGAGACCGGGATCCCCTGCCCCGTCAGCACATCCACCGAAAAGGAGGCGGACGGCAGCAGCGCGAACAGCTCGCGCTGACGGGCGTTCAGCAAAGAGAGGTCGGGGGCGCTTTCGGCGCCTTTTTCCTCAATTTTCACTACCGTTTCAGCTTTTTTGCGTTTTTTGGGCGCTTTTTCAGCAGAGCTTTCCTTGACCACGGGGGCCTCGGGTGCCACTGCTGTACGCAATCTGTAGGGGCGCAGGACCTCGGGGGTCAGCGCCGAATATTGCTTGGCCTCAGCCAGGACCTCGGGGTGGATGGCCTCTCTGTAGAGAAAGCCGAAATGACCCAGAATATCCTCGGCACAAAGGGCGGGCAGCGCCCCCTCGGTCAGCAATCTGTTGCAGCCGGCGGAGCGTGCGGCGGTGATATCGCCCGGCACGGCAAAGACGGTCTTGCCCTGCACCGCACCGTAGCGAGCCGTGATCAGGGCACCGCTATGCTCGTCGGCCTCGGTGACGAGCACCGCTGCACAAAGTCCGCTGATCAAGCGGTTGCGAAGGGGAAAATTCCACCCGTTGGGGCGCGTTCCCGGTGCGAACTCGGTGAGGATGGCACCTCTTTCCGCGATCTCGTCGGCAAGGCGGGCATGCTGCTTCGGGTAGATGACGTCGATACCGCAGCCCAGCACGGCGATCGTTTCGCTGCCGGCATTGAGTGCGGCCGCAGCCGCAACGGCATCCAGACCCGCGGCCATACCGCTGACGATCACGGCGCCGGCGGCAGCCATTTCAAAGGATAGTTTGTATGTGATCTGCTCCCCGTATGCATCGGCCTTGCGCGTTCCCACAACGCCGACAGCCAGTCGATCCTCCAGCAGCGGCAGCTTGCCGCGACAGTAAAGCACCGCGGGCGGCTCCTTGATGCAGCGCAGCGCGGTGGGATAGGCCTCGCTATCCATCGTCAGCACACGGATGCGATGGCGCCGACACCACTCGGAGATCTGCACGGCCCTGTCGGCATCGCGACGGGCAAGCAGGTCGCTCATCACGCCGTCACTCAGATCCGGGATCACCGCGCGCAGCTGCGCCTCGGTGGCGGCGAATACGCCCTCCGGACCGTCAAAGGCGGTGAGCAGGGGCTGCAGCAGCGAGGAACGGGGACCAAGGATCTCGGCAAGCGCGATCCAATAAGCTTCGTGGTTCATCATATGTTACCTGCTCCGATAAAATTCCCATAGCAGGATCGAGGCGGCTACGCCCGCATTGAGCGACTCCACGCCGGGGGCCATAGGGATATAGAGGGTCGCCGAGGCGGCACGCAGCGTTGCCTCGGAGATGCCGTGCCCCTCGTTGCCGACGATCACGCTATCCTCGGCGCCAAGGGTGACCCGGCCAAGAGCGGCAGCGCTTTCATCCAGGGCAGCGGCAAAGACACGACCACGCTTTTTCAGATGCTCCACGGCCTCGGTCAGCTCCGCCGTCACCAGCACACGGGTATGGAACAGCGTGCCCATAGCGGCGCGCAGGGTGCGGGGATGATAGAGGTCGGCGCAGTCGGCAGACAGCACCACCTGCGAAACACCAAAGGCGGCGGCAGAGCGGATGATGGTGCCCAGGTTACCCGGATCACGCACGCTCTCCACCAGCAGGGTCTGCCCCGGGAGAAAGGCTTCTTCAAAAAGGGGTCTTTTATTTATTGTAATGATTTTATGAAATTTGTCAAGACGTCGCGCCACACAAATCACGCCCTCAGGAGCCTTTTCCTCACTGATGCGATCAAAAAGCGCATCGGGCAAAAGGGCCGTACGGCACTCTGCCGGAGCAGGCCGATCGCCCACGGCGCCGAGGATCGCGTCGGCAACGCTCTCCTTTAGCAGAACAGCAAAAAGAGGGACACCGGCATCCAGCGCTTCCAGAAATAATTTTTTTCCGTCAAAGCGAAAAAGCCCCTCACGCTCCCGGAACTTGCGCTCGGCAAGCGACGCAGTCAGCTTCACCAGCGGGTTCTGCCGAGAGGTGATGTATTCTGCGGTTTTTTCCATACCGTTCCCCCCCTTTTTTCAAATTTCAATGACAAAACCCGATACGCATACATACGTGCGTATCGGGTTATATGTGGCTCTTAGAGAGCAGCCTTTGCAGTCTCTACCAGAGCGGCGAAGGCAGCCTTGTCGGCAACAGCCAGCTCGGAGAGCATCTTGCGGTTCAGCTCCACACCGGCCTTCTTCAGACCGTGCATGAAGGTGGAGTAGTTCATACCGTTGACCTTAGCCTCGGCAGAAATACGGGTGATCCAAAGAGAGCGGAAATCTCTCTTCTTCATCTTGCGGCCTGCGAATGCGTAGTTGCCGCTCTTCATGATGGCTTCCTTAGCCATCTTGAAGTGCTTGGACTTTGCACCCCAGTAACCCTTAGCAGCCTTCAGAACTTTATTTCTTCTCTTGCGCGTCATCATTGCGCCCTTAACTCTTGCCATTGTTTTCTTCCTCCGTTTCTCTTATTTCTGGATCAGGTGACGAGCGGTAGCGGTCATAGATGCGCTGAGAATAGCGGAAGAACGCAGATGTCTCTTGCGCTTAGCATCCTTCAGACCGAGGTTGTGACGATGGTGGCAGTGGTTCATCTTGACCTTGCCGGTTCCGGTGACGGAAAATCTTTTGGCAGAAGCCTTGTGAGTTTTGATCTTTCCCATTTTTATTTACTCCTTTGTAACTTAGTCTTTATCGTTAGGCGCCATGCGCCAATGGATACTTATTGCTGGTTCTTGTTGGGAACCACGATCATGGTCATGAGGCGACCGTCAAGAACGGGCTTCTTTTCCACGATACCGGTGGGGGCAACGGCAGCCTCAAAGCGGGTCAGCACGTCACGGCCAAGCTCCTGATGCGCCATCTCGCGGCCCTTGAAGCGGACCACCACGCGCACCTTGTTGCCTGCGGTCAGAAAACGGACGGCATTGCGTGCCTTGGTCTCAAAGTCGTGCGTGTCGATGCGGCAGGAGAGCTGAACCTCCTTGAGCTCGATCACCTGCTGCTTCTTTCTGGCTTCCTTTTCCTTCTTTTCACGGTCAAAACGGTACTTGCCGTAATCCATAATGCGACAAGTGGGGGGTGTTGCCTGCGGCGCGATCAGAACCAGATCCAGCCCGCGATCATACGCGATCTTCAGAGCAGCGTTCGAGGACATGATGCCCAGAACCTCACCGTCATCGCCGATCACACGGACCTCTTTTTCACGAACGTCCTCATTGATCAGCATCTCTTTTGCATTTGCAGCGCTAATAGGAAGGTACCTCCATTTCCGGGATTTTACCCGGCGTAATAAAAAATCGCACGAAGAAACACTCCGTACGACACAAAGCACACCCATAGCGGGCATGGACCATATCGACCCGACGCGCTCTTTGGCGGTAGGGTGAGAACCGGAATGTTCTACTTCTTTTGCGCGGATATTATACCACGTTCCACACCGCTTGTCAAGCCCTTTTGCGATGAATTTTTTCTCTTTTTTCCGCGTTTTTTGTAAAATCGGCATTTGTGACAAAAATCACCTGCAAAAGCATGGTTTTTTTCTACTTGTGGGTAATTTCACGAAAATTTCGCTCAAAAATTGTCGCTTTTGGATATTTACAAAACGCCCCCCACCTGCTATAATAACAAGGCGCAGTCAAGCGAGCTGCGTGTGCACGGCGGATCACCATTCATGCGGAGTGCCAACCTTATGACACCAACGCGCGTGAAAGGTCCTTTCCTCCGTGCATGTTTTTCTTTGCAGGAGACGGCAAACGCCAGGCGTTTGCCGTTTTTTATATATTTAATGATATTTTTTGCAAAAAGTACTGGAAATCGACGAGAAGTTGTGCTATAATATTATACTGTATATTTGTATCTATTGATTTCATTTATTATTACCCCGGAAAGGAAACACGTAATGTCCCAAATCTTCGAGCCTGCCAAGGCGCTGACCCTGCCCCTGATCGTGCTGGGCGGCGTGGTGGCATTCCCTGCCATTCCCATCAATTTTGAGATCAGTGACGAGCCTGCCATGGCGGCAGCGGCGGCGGCCAATGCCACCGACTCCTTTGTGATGCTGATCTCGCTGACCGAGCCGAAGGAGAACACCGACTATCAGGTAAGCGACCTGTACCATATGGGCACCATTGCCAAGATCAAGCAGACGCTCAAAAGCCCCGAGGGCGCCATGCGCGTGATCTGCGAGGGCTACGCCCGCGCAGAGATCGATGCCCTGCACCGCTTTGCCGACTACTATACCGCCGACGTGCTTTACCACGTGGAGCAGGATGCCGAGAGCATCAGCGTACACGAGGAGGCCCTGCTGCGCGAGGCCAAGGAGAATCTTGGCGCGATGACCGCCCTGCTGCCCAATATGACCGAGGACGTGGTAAAGGCGGCAAACGCCATCAAGGATCCCGGCACCTTTGCCGACTTTGTGGCCGCCAATGTGCTGGTGCGCTTTGAGGACAAGCAGGAGCTGCTGGAGACCATTGATCCGGTCGAGCGCCTGCGCCGCACCGTGACCATGATCATTGACGAGACCGAGCTGCTGATCTGCGAGATGGCCATTCACAAGGAGGTGCGCGAGCGCCTCAACCGCCATCAGAAGGATTATTACCTGCGCGAGCAGGTGCGCGTGATCCAGGAGGAGCTGGGCGAGGACGGAGACAGCGAGATCGACGAATACGAGCGCCGCATCAAGGCCGCCAAGCTCCCTGAGGAGGTTGAAAAGAAGCTGCTGAAGGAGAACGACCGCATGGCCAAGACGCCCTTCGGCTCTGCCGAGGCCAGCGTGCTGCGCAATTATCTGGACGTTTGTCTGGACCTGCCCTGGAACAAAAAGACCACCGACCGCGTGGATCTGAAGGCGGCGGAAAGGATCCTGGATGCCGACCATGACGGAATGGAGAAGGTCAAGGAGCGCATTCTGGAATTCCTGGCCGTCAAGAAGCTGAACCCCGAGCTGCGCAATCAGATCATCTGTCTGGTGGGCCCTCCCGGCGTGGGCAAGACCTCGGTGGCGCAATCGATCGCCAGAGCGATGAACCGCAAATACGTGCGCGTTTCTCTCGGCGGCGTGCGTGACGAGGCCGATATCCGCGGCCATCGCAAGACCTATCTCGGTGCTATGCCCGGCCGCATCGTGGCGGCGCTCACCCAATCCGGCGTGAGCAATCCGCTCATTTTGCTGGACGAGATCGACAAGCTCACAAGAGATGCCCACGGCGACCCCTCCTCCGCCCTTTTGGAGGTGCTGGACGGCGAGCAGAACAAGTCCTTCCGCGATCACTTTGTGGAGATCCCCTTCGATCTCTCGGACTGTTTGTTTATCGCCACCGCCAATACGTTGGACACCGTGCCGCGCCCTCTCATCGACCGTATGGAGGTCATTGAGCTTTCCACCTATACAAAGAATGAAAAGCTGCGCATTGCCGCCCATCATCTGATCGGCAAGCAGCAGAAGCGCCACGGTCTGAACGGCCGCCGGCTGCGCATTACCGAGAGCGCGGTGGCCTCGATCATCGACGACTACACCAGAGAATCCGGCGTGCGCAATCTGGAGCGCCGCATCGCCGACATCTGCCGCAAGGCCGCCAAGCGCGTGGCGCTGGGCGAGACCAAGCGGATCACCGTGACCGACAAGAACATCACCGATTTTCTCGGCCCCAAGAAGCGCATCCGCGACCGCCTCAGCGAGCGTGACCTGTGCGGTGTGGTCAACGGCCTGGCCTATACCGAGGCCGGCGGCGATCTTTTAAAGGTAGAGGCCATCGTGATGCCGGGTGAGGGCAAGGTCGAGCTGACCGGCTCGCTCGGTGACGTGATGAAGGAGTCGGCACGCATTGCCGTCAGCTACATCCGCGCCCACGCCGCAGAGCTTGGCGTGGCACCCGATTTCCATAAAAATTACGATCTGCACATCCATTTTCCAGAGGGCGCGATCCCGAAGGACGGCCCCTCTGCCGGTGCCGCGATGGTCACCGCCATCACCTCCGCGCTTTCGGGTGCCACCGTGCGCCGCGATCTTGCCATGACCGGAGAGGTGACCCTGACCGGAGAGGTGCTGGCCATCGGCGGTCTGAAGGAAAAGACGATGGCGGCAGCCATTGCCGGCGTGCGGACCGTGCTGATCCCTGCCGACAATATGCGCGACATCCCCGAGCTGGACAGCGAGGCCGTGGCCGCGCTGGAGATCATCCCCTGCAGCACGCTGACCGAGGTGCTCTCCCACGCGCTGACAAACGGCATTCCCCAAAGCATTCCCACCCCCATCGCGGCAGCCGGCATCTCTGCCCCCGCTGCCAGCGCACAAGGAGGAAATTGAGTCTATGGCACCCATCAATCTGCAAAATGCCAAGCTGCACATCAGCGCCGGTGACCCCCGTCAGTTCCCCGGCCTGCCGGTGCCCCAGATCGCCCTTTCGGGCAGATCCAACGTGGGCAAGAGCTCGCTGGTGAACACCCTGCTTGGCAGAAAAGCTCTGGCACGGGTGAGCAGCGCCCCCGGCAAGACCATCACCGTCAACTTCTACGACGTAGACGGGAAGCTCTTTTTGGTGGATCTGCCCGGCTACGGCTTTGCCAAGCGCCCCCCTCAGGAAAAGGCCAAGTGGTCTGCCCTGACCGACGGCTATTTCACCAAGAACCAAAACATCGACCGCGTGGCACTGGTGCTGCAGCTGATCGATCTGAAGGTGGGTCCCACCGCCGATGACGTGATGATGCTGCGCTATCTGGCCGAGACCGGCCTGCCCTTTGCGGTGGTGGCTACCAAGACCGATAAGCTGAACAAGACCGGCCGCACCGCCGCGCTGGAGGCGCTGGCCGCCCATCCCGATATTCCGGACGGCACCCCGATCCTCCCCTTCTCCGCCCAGACGGGCGAGGGCAAGGAGGAGGTCTGGCGACTGCTCCGTCAAGCAGCCGAGGTGTGATATGACAAGACTGATCCTGCTACGCCACGGCCAAAGCGAGGCCAACCTTGCCCGCTGGTTTGCCGGGCATACCGATGCCTTTCTGACCGAGCTCGGTCACAGGCAGGCCGCAGCGGCGGCCGACTATCTGCTGGCACACGAGCACATCGATGCGATCTACGCCAGCGATCTGACCCGCGCCATGGATACCGCGCGCCCCACGGCCGCGGCCTTCTCGCTGCCCATTACCCCCGAGCGCGGCCTGCGCGAGATCTTTGCGGGCGAGTGGGAGGGCGTGCCCTTTTCCCGTCTGGATACCGACTATCACGACGACCGCGCCAAATGGCACGACGATCTGTCTCACGCCCTTTGCACCGGCGGCGAGACGGTTGCCGAGGTGTTTACACGCGTAGGTGAGACGGCGGTCAGGATCGCCGAGGCAAACGAGGGCAAAACGGTGCTGCTGGCCTCTCATTGGACCCCCGTGCTATCCCTTGTCTGCCGCGCCATGCACCATCCGCTTGCGCAGATCATGGAATGCCCCGAGCCAAAGAACGCCTCGCTGCAGATCATCCGCTATGAAAAGGGTATCTTTTGCCCCGAGGCATTGAATATTACCACGCATCTGGAGAGCCTCTCCTCTCCCGAAAGAAAGATAAGCATATGACAAGACTGATCGTGATCCGCCACGGCTTCAGCGTATCCAACGCCGCGCGGCGCTACACCGGACAGCAGGATGTGCCCCTCTCCGATCTCGGTCGCGAGCAGGCCGAGCTGGTGGCCGACTATCTTTGTGCCAACGAGCGCGTTGACGTGATCTGCGCCAGCGATCTCTCGCGTGCCATCGACACCGTTGCCCCCACCGCCGCAAGGCTGGGGCTTGACGTGATCCCCGAGCCGGGACTGCGCGAGACCGACGTGGGCGACTGGACCGGCCGCACCTACGAGGAGGTGCAGGCGCAGTACGCGGAGCTGCTTGCGCGGCATCGCGCCGACCCCGACGTGCCCTGCCCCGGCGGCGAATGCCACCGCGAGGTCTTTGCACGCATCCGCGAGACGGTGGAGCGGCTGATGCGCATCCATGAGGGCAAGACGGTGGTGGCTGCCACCCACGCTATGCCCGCCCGCTGCATCGAGGCGCTCTCCGCCGGTCACGGCATTGAGCAGATCCGGGAGCATCGGGTGGCACCCAACGCCTCGATCCACATCTACTCCTACGAAAACGGACGGCTCGTTTCTAAGGGCAGAAACATCGTTTCGCATCTGGCAAAGCCGGGCGAGATCCTGCCAGACGAGCTGGTGTGACGGCAGACATTCTGCCGCTATATGAGCCCTTTGGCTTTGCGATATGTGCTGCGCACGCGATATACCTTCGCTGCGATATGTCGCTTACGGGACGTGAGCGCACCTTGTGCGCAAAAGAAAGGAAAAGCTATGATTCTTCACCCCCATTTTGATACCAACGAGCAGGGACATCTGACTGTCGGCGGTGCCGACGCGGTGGCGCTTGCCCGTGAATTCGGCACCCCTGCTTATATCCTGGACGAAAGCGTGATCCGCGAGAACTGCCGCACCTATCTGCGTGCGGCCCGTACGCATTTCGGCCCCGACGCCCTGCCCCTTTACGCCTCCAAGGCCCTCTCCTTTACCGGCATCTACCGTCTGGTGGCCGAGGAGGGGCTTGGCATCGACTGCGTATCCGGCGGCGAGCTTTACACCGCCCAAAACGCCGGCTTTCCTGCCGAGCGCATCTATTTTCACGGCAACAACAAGACCGATGCCGACCTCATCCAGGCCCTGGAGATGGGCGTTGGCACCATTGTGGTGGACGGCGACGAGGAGCTGACGGCGCTTGACGCGCTGGCCGGCGCGCGCGGCAAGGAGCAGAAGATCCTGCTGCGCATCACCCCCGGTATCGACCCCCACACCCATCGCGCCATTATGACCGGCAACGTGGACTCCAAGTTCGGTAACGCCATCGTGACCGGCCAGGCTCTGGCCATCACACGGCGCGCCCTTGCCTGCAAGCATCTGCGACTCGCCGGCTTCCACTGCCATATCGGCTCGCAGATCTTTGAGATCGACCCCTTCCGGGATGCGGCAGGCATTATGCTCGGCTTTATCGCCGACGTGAAGGCCGCCACCGGCTTTGAGGCAGCCGAGCTGAACCTGGGCGGCGGTCTCGGTGTGCGCTATACCGAGGATGACCGCGAGATCGACTACGCCGCTGCCATTGCCGAGATCGCCGGCATCGTGCGCGAGGGCGCAGCCACTCACGGCGTCTCTGTCCCCCGTGTGATCCTGGAGCCCGGCCGCTCTCTGGTGGCGGCTGCCGGCGCCACCCTTTACACCGTCGGCTCGGTGAAGGAGATCCCGGGATTTCGCAACTACGTCTCTGTGGACGGCGGTATGCCGGATAACCCCCGCTATGCCCTGTATCAGTCCCGTTACACGGTGCTGATCGCCGACCGCGCCAACGCGCCGAAGGATTACGTCGCCACCGTGGCAGGCCGCTGCTGCGAGTCGGGTGACCTGATCGGCGAGGGGATGCCCCTGCAAAGGCCGCAGCGCGGCGATATTCTGGCCGTGCTCTGCACCGGTGCCTACAACTATTCCATGGCATCCAACTACAACCGTCTCCCCCGTCCGCCTGTCGTGATGGTGCGTGACGGCAAGGCACGCCTTGCCGTGCGGCGCGAGACCTATGCGGATCTTGTAGATCTGGACGTGACCGAGTAACCTCATCAAAAAAGGAGAATTATTATGTTCAGCCACATTCTGCGTGGCGGGGATATCACATCCTTTCTGATCTCTTTACTGCTTACCCTGCCCATCATTCTGTTTTCCCTCTCGCTGCACGAGGCCGCCCACGGCTTTGTGGCCTGGCGACTGGGAGACCCTACCGCACGCTATGCCGGGCGTCTGACCCTGAACCCCCTCAAGCACCTCAATCCTCTGGGCTTTCTTTGTATGGTGCTGGCCGGCTTTGGCTGGGCCAATCCGGTGCCGGTCAACTCCCGCTACTTCAAGAACACGCGCCGCGGCATCATTCTGACCTCTCTGGCCGGCCCTGCCGCCAACCTCCTGCTGGCGATCATCAGCCTGCTGCTTTTGCGCTTTGTGGGCTACGGCTGGCTCTGGCAGATCGGCTACCCCAATGAGCTGACCGCCAATATGGCCTACTTTTTCATCCTGTTTCTGTATTACTGCATTTCGATGAACGTGACCCTGGCCGTATTCAACCTCATTCCCATCTCGCCGCTGGACGGCTCCCGTATCCTCTTTTCGCTGCTCCCCCCAAAGGCCTATTTCAAGTACGCCAAGTATGAGCGGGTCATCACCATCGTGTTCCTGCTGCTGCTGGCGCTCGGCCCGCTTTCGTGGGTGCTTGACTTCTGCTGTGACGGCATCATCAAGGGGCTGTTTTGGTTGATGGGCATGCGCGGATTTCTCGGTATTTGACCCTGCAAGAAGGAGTTTTCATGGAAAATATGACCTACAAGCTCTCGGATTTCGAGGGCCCTCTGGATCTGCTTATCGCGCTGATCGAGAAGAACAAAATGAATATTCTGGATATTTCCATAACCCTCATTTGTGACCAGTATCTGGCATTTCTGGCCGAGGCCGAGGCTATGGATATGGAGATCGCCACCGACTTTCTCGTGATGGCAAGTCAGCTGATGGTGTGGAAGAGCGCCAGCCTGCTACCCCACGAGGAGGAGGCCGAAAAGCCCCCGCGCTTTGATCTGTCGGATATTCTGATCCGACATCAGCACGCCAAGGAGGCGGCACCCAAGATGCATCCGCTCTACGCCTACTACAGCAACCGTATGGTCAAGGATACCGACGAGATCTCGCCGGATAAGACCTACGTGGCCGATCAGCAGGTCACCGACCTCATCACGGCAGTGCGGCGCATCAACACCTATCGCGAGACCATGGAAAAGGCCAAGACCAACTTTACCCCGATGGTCAGCAAGCCCATCGTGCCGGTAGAGGGCAAGATCGTGATGATCCTGCAAACGCTGGACACCTACGGCACCGCCACGCTGCGCGAGCTGCTGATCGACGCGCCCTCGCTGGCCGATATGATCGCCTCCTTTATGGGTGTGCTGGAGCTGATCAAGGTCCGCAAGATCCTGATCGAGGAAAATGAGGACAGCGAAAACGACTCGGTACACGGCGAGAGCACCAGATTTTTCATCAATCCCGATGCCGCCGATGTGGAAAATACCGATCCCGAGGCAAGCTTTGCCCCCGTGCCGGAAACGGCAGAGACCAAAAAGTAAAGGAGAGACCCCATGGCAACCGAAGAAATTCTGGAAAACGCGGCAGAGGCGACCTCTGCCGAGGAAAATACATCCGCCGCCGAAAAGGCGATCGACAAGCTGGAGGATGAGCTGCAGCCCATCAAAAACGTGGAGGCCTGCATTGAGGCGGTGGTCTTTGCCGCCGGCTATCCGGTCCCCTATCAGAAGCTGGCCGAGGTCACCGGCCTCGGCGTGCGCGACGTCAAGCGCCTGGTAGACCGCATCGCCAAGAGCTACGTCAACGATAAGCACGGCATTATGATGCTGAAGTTTGATAAGACCTGCCAGTTCTGCACCAAGGAGCAGTACGGCACCTACATCCGCGAGGCGCTGGGCATTCGCCGCGGCGGCAACCTTTCGGCCTCCTCTATGGAGGTGCTGGCAGTCGTGGCATACAACCAACCCGTGACCCGTGCCTTTATCGACGCGGTGCGCGGCGTGGACAGCAACTACGCGGTCAACTCGCTCATCGACAAGGAGCTGATCGCCTCGGTGGGCCGCCTGGATGCCCCCGGCCGTCCCCTGCTCTACGGCACCACCGATAAGTTCCTGCGCGTGTTCGGTCTGAACTCGCTGGAGGATCTGCCCGAGACCGAGACCATGCTGCCCGACAACGGCGCCGGCGACCAGCTCTCCATCGACACCGACGAGGAGGGGGCCGAGGTAGAGGAGAAGGATCCCGATCAGCTCTCTATTGAGCCGGAGGCGCTGCCCGCAGCCGAGGGTGAGGCTCCCACGGCCACCGCAGCGGCCGAGGAGGCCTCCGAAGAAGCCGAAGCCGCCGAGGAGACGGCAGAAGCCGAAGGCGAAGAAATCTGAACCGCAACATAACGATGACAGAAAGGAGGCGGAGACGTGAACGTTCCACTGATCGTCATCGGTGCGATACTGCTCTTCTTCCTTTTCCTGCTGCTCCTGCCCGTCAAGGTCCTGATCGTCTATAAAAGCGAGGTCACGCTGACCCTGCGGGTGCTGGGCATCCCCATTCGCCTTTACCCCCGTAAAAAGAAGGTAAAATGGCGGAACTACTCCCCCAAAAAGGCTGCGAGGATCGCCGCCCGAAAGGAAAAGAAGGAAGCAAAAAAAGCGGCACGGAAGGCCGCCAAAAAATCCAAAAAGCAAGCAAGGCAGGAGGCCCTGCCCCCCGAGCAGAAAAAAGGCAAGCTCGCCACCATGGCCGACAAGCTGCGGCTGGTTCGCGTGCTGGCGGGGGCGGTCATCCGCAAAACAGGCAAGCATCTGCGGCTGCACACCGCGCGGCTGCACATCAGCGTCGGCGCCTCGGATGCGGCAAAGACCGCCATCCTCTACGGCGTGGTCTGCCAATCGGTGGCCTATCTGATGGCCCTGCTGGATCGTGTGACCAGGCTGAAAAGCAGCTCCTCGGAGGTCACGGTCACGCCCGACTACCTCTCCGAGCGCTCCAGGGCTGACGTCAAGCTTGTATTCTCGCTGCGTGTGCTGGGCGCGCTGATCATTCTCTTTAGCGCCGCCTTTGCCTACGTGAAGCTGAAATTTGAAAGAAAAAACACACAACATAAAACGAAGCATACCGCAAAAAAAGCGGTGCGTACGGTAGGTACGCAGAAAGGAAACCGTCATGGCTGAAGAAAACAAAATGCAGGAAATGATCCGCACCTCTCTGGAGAGCATCCGCACCATGGTGGATGCCAACACCGTAGTGGGCACCCCCATTGAGACCCCCTCCGGCACCACCGTGATCCCGATCTCCAAGGTAGCCGTCGGCTACGCCTCCGGCGGTCTGGACTCCAAGAAGATCGAGGAAAAGAAGATGTTTGCCGGCGGCGGCGGCACCGGCCTTTCGGTGCAGCCCGTCTGCTTCCTTGCCGTTCACGCAGATGGCTCGGTGGAGATGATCCCGCTGACCGGCGGCAGCAACTACGCCCCCGATGACATCGACCGCATCGCCGCTCTCATCGAGCGCACGCCCGACATCGTCTCCAAGATCAAGGCGCTGTTCTCCAAGAAAAAGAAAAAGTCGGATGCAGAGGCCGACGGCGACGACCCCGTTGACTCGGTTGCCACCGCTGCCGCAGAGGCCGCAGAGGCCGTGGCCGACAGCAAGGAAAAGGAAGCCTGATCGCCGCATAATCCGTAATTCCCCGCATATAGTGAAACAGTATATGCAAGGGGAGGTGCTTTTGTGCGCTGCTTTTATACCGTTTGCCGCTTGCTGGCGGCTCTGCTTGCCACATTGCTTCTGATTGGGGCTGCGCCGCGTCCGCAGCAGGCCGCCACGGCCGTGGATCGACAGCATATCACGCTGCTGCCGGATGCGGTGGCAAATAGCACGCCGCCCACGCTTTCGGCGGCCTCCTATGCCCTGCTGGAGCCGATCAGCGGCACGCTGCTTGCCGCCGGCGACGCCGACACGCGGCGCCCCATGGCCAGCACCACCAAGATCATGACCGCTATGGTCGTTTTGGAGCGGTGCGCGATGGAGGAAACGGTGACGGTACACCCCGAGGCGGTGGGCATAGAGGGCTCCTCCATCTACCTTTTTGCAGGAGAGCAGATCACGGTAAAAACGCTGCTTTACGCCCTTTTGCTCGCCTCCGCCAACGATGCGGCAGCGGCGCTGGCCTATCACGTGGCAGGCGGCATTGCTCCCTTTGCCGCGCTGATGAACGAAAAGGCGACGGCGCTGGGCCTTTGTGATACGCATTTCTGCAACCCGCACGGGCTGCATCACGAGGAGCACTATACCACCGCACGGGAGCTGGCGCTGCTGACCGCGGCTGCTATGGCAGAGCCTGCCTTTGCCGAGATCGTGGCCACCAAGCGCTATTCTGCCTCCATGACCAACGGGGCGGCCAGCCGCCTCTTTGTCAATCACAATCGCCTGCTCTCCTCGCTAGAGGGCGCTATTGGCGTCAAGACCGGCTTTACCAAGGCCGGCGGCAGGTGTCTTGTTTCGGCGGCCAGCCGTGAGGGGCTGACCCTTATTGCCGTGACCCTGAACGATCCGGCCGATTGGCGGGATCACACGGCGCTGATGGACTGGGGCTTTTCTGCCTTTGAGGCGCTGACACCGGTGCCGATGCCCTCCCCTCTGCCCGTAGTGGGCGGCTGCGTGGGCAGCGTGGCCATACGGCCGAGCGAGGCACCTATGCTGCTGCTTTCCGCCACGCATCCGGCCCTTTCCTGCACGGTAGAGCTGCCCCGCTTTCTGTACGCGGGCTTTGCCGCAGGCGAGGTGGTCGGACGTGCGATCTATCGTATGGGCGACCGCGTGCTGGCTGAGATCCCTTTGATCACCGCCGAGGGCGTGGATGCCCTCCCTACGCGCCCCACCCTATGGGAGCGCGTGAGAAATCTATTCCGAAGGTATTGATATTTAAAATGGAAGAGATCCGTTTGCAAAAATTCTTCACCGACTGCGGTGTGCTTTCCCGTCGCGCGGCGGAAAAGGAGATCGAGGCCGGGCGCGTGTGCGTGAACGGCACCGTGGCCGTAACGGGGCAAAAGATCGACCCCGAGCGCGACACCGTGACCTGGAACGGCAAGCCGCTCCAATACGTGAAAAACGCCACACGTCACTATATTTTACTGCACAAGCCAAGGGGCTTTGTCACCACCCTTTCGGATGAGAAGGGGCGGCAGACGGTTGCCCTGCTGGTACAGTCGCTGGGCGCACGGGTCTACCCCGTGGGGCGACTGGATATGGACTCGGACGGTCTTTTGCTGATGACCGACGACGGCGCGCTGACCGAGCGACTGACCCACCCCCGTCACGAGATCCCCAAGCACTACCGCGTAACGGTGCGCGGCAGCGTTTCACAAACGCAGCTGGAGCAGCTGAACCAAAGCTTTTTGCTGGACGGCTATCGCACCCTGCCCGCCAGGGTGGCAGCAGTCGGCACGCAAGGCGGCAACACACAGCTCTCATTTGAGCTGTACGAGGGGCGCAACCGCCAGATCCGCCGGATGTGTGAGGTGGTGGGGCTGCGCATCCTGCAGCTGACCCGTGTGGCCATCGGAGAGATCGCGCTGGGCGACCTGCCGGTGGGACACTACCGCCATCTGACGGCAGAGGAGATCGCTTATTTAAAAGGAAATCAAACGGCCAAACGGCCGAAAGGAGACCCCGTATGATCACAGTCATCCCCATTCAGGACAAGGCCGCCCAGGAGCGTTTTTGCGCCCTGTGCCATATTCCCTACCGCGCCGAGCTGCTGGCCTATGGTGCCTATAATGACGAAAACCGGTTCGTTGGCATCTGCCAGTTCGGTCTGGACCAAACGGGCGGACACATTCACCATCTGGAGATCCCCGGCACCGAGGATGCAGCCGATGCCCTTTTTGTGATGGGCAGAGCCGCGCTGAACTTTATCGACCTCTGCGGCGGAAAAACCGCCTCCTTCGACGGCGAGGTCAAGGGGCGGGATGCGCTTTTGCGCCGCATTGGCTTTCAGCCCGACAGCAACGGGCGTTTTACGGTCTCGCTTGACGGCTTTTTCAACCATCCTTGCCAGCATCACGACTGCTGAAATGTCAAAAATTCCATAACGGTATCGAAAAAAGGCGACAACTGGTAATTTTTACCAATTTAGTTGTCGCTTTTTTGTCGTATTTTTTATGCCGTAAAACCTTGCATTTACTGGAAAAATATGGTAATATATGGATGTACCAAAAAATTACCAGTTTTTACCAGGAGGACATAAGATGGAATTCAACACTAAGATTTTGATCGCTGACGAGAATGCAGGCGAGCGCCAGATCCTGCGCGAGGCGCTGAACCGCGCAGGCTACCGCTTGGTAGACGAGGCCGCCAACGGTGAGGAGGCGCTGAGCAAGCTGCGCCACAATCGCTACGATGCGGCGCTGTTGGATATGATGCTGACCAGAATGGACGGCATCGGCGTGCTGCGCAATTGCAAAAATATGGATCATGCGGGCGACCGACCGCCCCTCTTTATCATGTTCTCGCCGGTGGCCAATCAGACCATGATCAACGAGGCGCTGACCGCCGGTGCCGCTTCCTTTTTGCTCAAGCCCTTTGATATGACCAGCCTTTGCGATCTGCTGAAGAGTCTGCTGGAAAACCGCCGCAAGCAGACCGAGCCTCAGGCGCCCAACGCGCCCGTGGATGCCTCCACCCCCGATATTGAAACGCAGGTCACCAAGATCATCCACCAGATCGGCGTGCCCGCACACATCAAGGGCTACCAGTATCTGCGCACCGCCATTTTGCTCACCATTCAGGATAGCGACATCATCAACTCGGTGACGAAGGTGCTCTACCCTTCCGTGGCGAAGAAATACCAGACCACCACCTCCCGCGTGGAGCGTGCCATCCGCCACGCCATCGAGGTGGCGTGGGACCGCGGCGACGTGGATACGCTGAACAGCTACTTTGGCTACACCATCCAAAATAACAGAGGAAAACCCACCAACTCTGAATTTATCGCGATGATCGCGGATAATTTGAGGCTGAAGTATAAGCTGTATTAAAAATGCTTGAAAGCCTTGCGGCATAAGGGTTTGCGGCACTTCTCAAAATTTGTGCCAATGCAATAAACGCTATGAAAGTACAAGTGTCTGCGAGCTAAAAATGCAATAAACTATTTGGGGCATATGCAATAAACACTCTTGATTTATTGGGTTCGAAAAATCCAGCAAGTCAGGAGTGTTTTTGTTATGCAAAATTTGGATTTTGATTATCAGATTGATGACTTCATGCTCTACTGTCGCACGCAGCAACTTCGAGAAAAGAGTATGCAGAGCTACGAGCAGACCTTACGGCTGTTTGAACGATGGTGTGTTGAGCAATTTCAAATCAACAAAGTGGATGCCGTCACCGAG
>SVQY01000035.1 GCA_015065135.1 Oscillospiraceae bacterium | reverse complement strand
GTAGTATCTCCCGAATTTAACCGGATTTGGCCTTACAAAAAAATTTGTCTTGTGAGAATCGGTCTTAAATTTGATGTGATCAGAATTATAAAATAATAAGTTCAAAATGAAAGAAGCGCAGAACTCACTTGGAATTCTGCGCTTCGTTTTATTCTTTTACTGTTTCGATAGCAATCTGCATCCCGAACTTGAATGCGTATTCGAAGATGGCTGCTTCGGCAAGGCTTACGTACTCATCCCAGCAGTCGTGAATTTTTTCGAATATCTCCTTCTGCTCGTCGGTGAAAGTCTTTGCCAAGTCCTCGTGATGTCTTGCCATGTATCCGAGTATCTCCTTCATCTCCTTTGAGTTGTTTCTGCTGTCCTCTCGCGGAATGATGTTTTCGTGCCATAGTTCGTTGATTATATTTTTCATAGGTTGCACCTCCTGTTAGCACAACAACATACCACAGAAGGTTGCGGAAGTCCAGCACTTTTTCGAAAATAAATCCAACTTTTTTCACGGAGCTTTTCTTTGACTTCTGCGATGCAAATTTTGCGTGTTGAGAAAAGGCGCTTGACTATTGCGCTGATGTATGGTATAATAACGGCAGAAAAAGAATTTTTGCGGAGTCGGATTTTCGATTTCCTGATAGCATCCATATCTCACCGAGACGGGCTTGACCACAGTTTTGACCATCTACGGCTTTGGACTACGTGGAAACAGTGCTTACAAGAGCATCCGAAAGCATCATTTTCGGACACGAAAGCCCCGAAAAGCCTTGTAAATCAAGGAAAAAATCGGTATATATTTCTTTGGGACGTCGATGCCGCAGGTTCGAATCCTGTCACTCCGACCATCTTGGCTCTGAAAAGCGATTTTCAGAGCCTTTTCTTTGCTTTCTCCGATACAAATTTTGAGGGCTGACGATTCTTTTTCGTCAGCCCTCGCTTTTTATCATCATCCCGACAAATTGGAATTTGTCTATTTTTCAAGATAGATCTGATAACGCTTCTTATCTTCTTCCGTAATCTCACGAACAACACGACAAGGAACGCCAACCGCGATAACATTTGAAGGAATGTCTTTAGTAACGACGCTTCCTGCTCCTATCACAGCATTATCCCCTATAGTTACACCGCCAAGAACAATGACACCTGCTCCAAACCAAACATTATTGCCAACGGTAATAGGCAACGCGACTTCAAGTCCTTCGTTTCGCTGTTCAGCATCCAATGCATGTTCTGCTGTTGTGAACAAGCAATTGGGCGCAATAAAAACGTGATTGCCAAAGCGAACCTTCCCACCGTCTAATATCTGACAATTATGATTTGCAAAGAAATAATTGCCTACAGAGGTGTTATATCCATAATCACACCAAAACGGTGTATTGACCGTAACCTGTTCTCCCATAGAACCAAAAATTTGCTTCAAAATCTCACTCTGTGCTTGGCGGTTTGAAGGTGCTATTTGATTAAACCTATGGCACAAATCATTGCATCTGCCTATTTCGTTCAGTAATTCTTCGTCATAATTGGCGTTGTATAGATAACCCGCCGCGGCTTTTTCTTTTTCAGTCATTTGTTACCTCGTCAAATTCTTATTTATCGGTGAGTTTATTATATCATATTTCTATGAACGTTTCAACCGATTTGGCTTTTCTTTGCTTCCTCCAACGCAAATTTTGAGGGCTGACAGATTATTTCTGTCAGCCCTCAGCATTTATTTGAGTTTTCCCAATTTTGCCGTATTTGCGATAACGATCAGCGAGCTTTGCGCATCAAGCTCCTGCTCGGGATTAACATTGACGTTGACCGTTTCACCCTTTTTGATGGCAACGATATTGAAGCCGTATTTTTTGCGGAGATTCAATTCGATCAAATTTTTACCGCACCATTCGTCCTTCACGTCGATCTCCACCATAGACACATCCTTTGACAGAGAGATCATATCGATAAAGCCCGAGCTGATCAGATTTTTGGCAAGACGGATTCCCGATTCATTCTCAGGAAATACCACTTGATCCGCGCCAACACGAAGCAGGATCTTTTGGTGCATCTCGTTGGCACATTTTGCGATAACGGTCTTAACGCCTGCCTCCTTGCAAAGCGTGACCGCCATGACGCTCGCCTCAAGATTGCTCGCCATGCAAACGACAACGGTATCAATATTGCCGATCCCAAGGCGGGAGATAACCTCCGCATCGGTGACATCGGCGCACTTGCACACGGGCAGATATGCCGCCGCATCGTTGACGATCCTTTCCACGGTATCGACGGCGATGACCTCCATACCGTTCTCTACGAGCTCTCTTGCCACAGCCGTGCCGTATCTTCCAAGTCCAAAGACTGCGTATGTTTTCTTCGCGTTCATTACTTCTCTCCTTATCCTATACTGATATCTTCCGTCGGCTCGGAAATGACATTCTGACTTTCATTTTTGCTGCCAAGCGCCACCGCAAGCGAAATGGGGCCGACTCTGCCGAAATACATGGTTGCGATGATAATGAGCTTTCCGAAGGTGTTCAGCGTTGCCGTCAGGTTTCTTGAAAGTCCGACGGTTGCGGTTGCGCTGACCGTTTCGTAAACTGCGTCAAGGGCGGATGCGTTGCTTGTTGCCATCAAAAGCACGGTTGATGCGGCGCAGATCGTAAGAAAGGTTACCGCCACGGCAACTGCCTTTTTCACCGACCCTTCGGAAATGCGGCGGCCAAACAGGGTTGCACTATTCTTATTACGTATCGTAGCAAGCGCCGAGCAAGCAAGGACGGCAATGGTTACGGTTTTCATACCGCCCGCCGTGCCCACGGGTGAGCCGCCGATAAGCATCAGGATGATCGATACGGCGGCAGAGGCGTTTGTCAGATTCTCTTGCGGAACCGAAGCAAAGCCGGCCGTTCTCGTCGTAACCGATTGGAAAAAGGATACTTGAATTTTATCAAAGAGAGACATCTCCCCGATGGTCAACGGGTTGGCGTATTCAAATATAAATATGAGGATCCCACCGATCAGAATAAGTCCTGCGGTAACGGTGATCGCGATCTTTGCGTGCAAGGTCAGATGCCTGAATATCCTGCGGTTCTTGGGCGAACGGCTCTTGACCACGCGAAGCACGTCCCACCATACGATATACCCCAGACCGCCGAGAATGATGAGCGCCGAGGTGACGATATTGATCAAGGGATTCGTAGCGTAATTGCAAAGGCTGTTTTCCGCAATAATGTCAATACCTGCGTTACAGAAGGCGGAAACCGAATTGAATACCGATATCCAAATGCCCTTTGCTCCAAACTCGGGAACGAATACGAGCATATAAAGAGCTGCGCCGATCCCTTCGATGATAAGCGTGCCGAACAGCACGTTCTTAACGAACTTGGCAAGCCCCGACATCGTATTGAGATTGAAGGCATCCTGAATGAGCAAGCGGTCACCAATGCCCATCTTTCTGTTCAAAAGAAGCATCAGTCCCGACATAATGGTGATGATACCAAGACCGCCGATCTGTATCAAAAGCAGAATGACGATCTGCCCAAACACGCTCCATGTGGATACCGTGGGAAGCGTAACAAGACCCGTTACACAGGTGGAGGTGGTCGCCGTAAAAAGCGCATCGAGGTATGGAACAGCATCCCCCGTGGCAGAGCTGATCGGCAACGCCAAAAGCCCGCTTCCCACCAAAATGGTCACAAGAAAGCTGAGCAATATGATCTGCGTGGTTGAAAGCGTGAATTTCTTTTTCCTCACCATAAGATTTTCCTCAAAAAAGCATAAAGAAACCAACGTTCTCTGCAGTCAGCTGGTTCCTTTTATCATGATTCGTTTTTGTAATTATATCACATTTCGCTGCTTGTGTCAACACTCGTCTTCCGCAAAGCAGTTACATACAACGATCACAAGCCTTTGACACCAAAGGTATATAATCGCGATCGGTCCAGATCAACGTCGTGCATACGGATCGCTCTGATCTCAGGATCATCATAGGTCGTGTAATAATAGATCCCGCTGTCCGCGTTGCAGCAGCTGCTATAGCGCGTGTATTCAAACCCGTCCGCGGCCCGCACGCACCCCTTCGGCATCGCAACGGCATTCAGAATATGAAAAAACTGACTCACGTCTGATCTTTCGTTATGCTCCGACACCGCATTCTCCTTGACAAAAAGAGCCCTGATGAACCGTGACGCACTGGAATAATCTCCGGGCAATCCCAGCGCACCCATTCCCAAGCTATAATTCTCCATAGGGATGCCTTCGCGGAATCGGGAGGCCGCGTGACCTGCGCTCAGCCCCATATAATGGCTTGCGTTTGTATAGTGAAATGCAAAGGGAGGATTGTTTGTCAGGACCTCAAAGGGGTCATCGTATATTTTGATCCCGTCCTTCAAGGGCTCTGCGACGATGCTGCATTTTTTGTCGCTGATCATCCAATGCAACGGAGATAACGGAAGCTGCGCACTAAAGTCTATATTGACCAAATTGATCTTGTCGAGAAGCGCTCTCGCGTCATCGACGCATGCGCACCGAGCCAAGATCCAAGGAATAAACTCAAAAGGAGCAACATTGTCCCGCCCCCTTGCAAGGTGCCTGTAGACGGCATTTCCGGGAAAGCTCAGGCCCACCATAGAGAGCCCCCTCTCGTTCGTAGCCTCATAGTACAGCGGAAAGTCATCGACAACAGCAGCCATACCGATCATCGCGTAGTGCGCCCTTATCGGCTGCTCGCAACGCATATTTATTTCATAATTCCGCGGCGTGATCACCACGTTTTCGCCGTATCCGCAATGAAGATCCAGATTTCTGCCAAAATAAAAAGCATCGCTTCTATAACAAACAGCAGTACACACACGAACCACCTTGCCTCGTTTTATATTTGAGAAAGCCTCTGAAAGCACGATATGTAAAATCACCGCCAAGTGCATGACGGTGATTTTTGAAATTCAGTTGAACGATGGCGCGTGCGTCTCGCCCGTGGCAAAGGCATTCGGCCCGGGATCTGACATAGAAAAATACATTTTTGCCGCCTTGGTCGTGCCAAAATCGCGATTGGAGCCTGTTTCCTGCACCTTGTTGAAGGCATCGCGGAACATCTGATTGTGCGCTTCCTCGCGATTGAGCAGAAAATCAATGGTCTCTCTGACCCGCTTGTCCTCGATCTGTCGGTAAAGATATTCGTAAACCACCTTTGCTCTCTGCTCGGATGCGATGTTGGAAAGCAGATCGGCACACAGGTCACCCGTGACAGTAACGTAATCTGCCGTCCAAGAGTATCCCGAGGAATTGATGAGCCCGGGGTTAAGACCAAGCAGAACGTGCGTCTGGACCTCGCCTGCCTGCACCCTTGTTGCATCCACATCGTGACCGTTGAGCAGATGGATGGTCTGCGCCACCATTTCCATGTGGCCAAGCTCCTCGGCAGCAATATCCAGGAAAAGATCCTTGATCTCGGGATCCTTGATCCTGAAGCTTTGCGACATATACTGCATGGCCGCCTTAAGCTCGCCGTTCCCGCCGCCAAGCTGCTCCTGAAGCAAAACGGCATACTGCGGATTCGGTCTTTCGACCCCTACGGGATGGAACAACATTTTTTCGTGTTTGAACATATATACCTCCGTTTTTGGGCGTTCACTGTTATTATTGCCCCAAAACACAGAAAATTATCGGCGGCGGTGCACAAATGGCGCTAAAATATTACAAGGGCTGACGAAACCGTCAGCCCTTGCTGCTTGATCTATCAATAAAAGAGCCTTTTGGGCCGTGGAATTTCCCGGCTCCTCCGTGGGCGACCCTTTGTGTGCTTATCCCTTCTCCGCTTCGGTGGGCGGATGCGGCTGTTTTTGATATTTTTTCACGAGAGCATCATACTTTTCTTGGTACCGTTCTGCCTTTTTGGCATCCTCCAGCGCCTTTGGCATACCCTTGCCGAGTACACCGAAAAAGTCCTCTCCCCGAAAAACGCCCTCCAATCCCCTTTCCACCTGCGGCATATGCGCCTTCAGCCACGCAAACTGCCCAAAGGTGAAAAAATGATGCGGTATAAACAGCTCCGTCACACCGCGGCACGCAGCCAGGAGCTCCAGATAATACGCGCTCTCCTCATCCTTGATCACATCGAGATGCAGTGTGCGCAGGTGCGGCATCTCCTTCAAAAAAGAAAGATCCTTTACGTGCATTTTAGAGGAAAAGGAGCTAAATCCATTACAGCCGAGCAGCTGCAGCTCTTCCACCCCGCTGCCGGCAAACACCGAAAGATCCGCGACCTTGTAATAATCCACAAGCGAAAAATGCTTCAAACTACCGTTTTTCTTCACGTCCCAAAGCCGCTCCTGCTTGGTGTTCCAATACATCTCCACCGAAACGAGCGCGCCGCAACGCTCTAAAGGTGTCAGATCAAAGCTCCTGCTGTGCTTGGCAATCAGCTCCAACGATACCACAAAGGCGCAGATCTGATCCACAAGATACGCCAGCTCCTCCTGTGTTTCAAATTTGATTCTGATGCGCTTCGGTCTTGCCGCACCGATGTATGCTTCAAACTCGCGCAAATGGTAGTAGCACTCTTCCTCAAGCTCCTCGGCCGCCACATCGGAAAAGCAAATGAGACAGTCGAATTTCTCGTCGTTTCTGTCATAGGTCTTCCCGTCACAAACATATATAAGAGATCGCACCGGCCACGCCCCCTTCCTTCTTTTTTATCATATCACAATCATTCCCTTTGTTCAAGTGCCCCGGCGCACATTCCACGCAAAGAAACCCGAAACTATTTTTTTGCGCAACCACTTGACACGCCCCCGAAAATATGATATAATGCTATTCGCGTTCAAATGGAGGCGTAGCTCAGTTGGTTAGAGCGCACGGTTCACATCCGTGAGGTCGAGAGTTCGAGCCTCCCCGTCTCCACCAAAACGCAAAGCACCCCGAAAGGGGTGCTTTTGTTTTGAGACGGGGGGGCGAGAACTCTCTCGGTAAAGCTTGACGGTTTTGCAACGCAAACGGCGGCAAACGCCGCCGAGTCGGGCTTTACCGCTTCGCCTCAGGCGAAGCAGACGAGCACTCCCCGTCTCCACCAAAACGCAAAGCACCCCGAAAGGGGTGCTTTTGTTTTTGAGGCGGGGGGGCGAGAACTCTCTTGGTAAAGCTTGACGGTTTTGCAACGCAAACGGCGGCTCTTGCCGCCGAGTCGAGCTTTACCGCTTCGCCTCAGGCGAAGCAAACGAGCACTCCCCGTCTCCACCAAAACGCAAAGCACCCCGAAAGGGGTGCTTTTGTTTTTGAAACGGAGGGGCGAGAACTCTCTCGGTAAAGCTTGACGGTTTTGCAGCGCAAACGGCGGCTCTTGCCGCCGAGTCGAGCTTTACCGCTTCGCCTCAGGCGAAGCAGACGAGCACTCCCCGTCTCCACCAAAAACGCAAAGCACCCCGAAAGGGGTGCTTTTGTTTTGAGACGGAGGGGCGAGAACTCTCTCGGTAAAGCTTGACGGTTTTGCAGCGCAAACGGCGGCTCTTGCCGCCGAGTCGAGCTTTACCGCTTCGCCTCAGGCGAAGCAGACGAGCACTCCCCGTCTCCACCCCCGAAAGTCTTCTCCTGTGGGAGAAGGTGACAGCCGCAGGCTGTCGGATAAAGAATTGCCTTGTGCGCGATAACACCTCATCCACCGCTAACGCGGTCCCCCTTCCCCCACTGGGGAAGGCGTTATTTGTGTGCGCCTTTTAAAGCGATACATAACTGCGTGTTTGCGTTATGGCAAGCAAAGCAATTCATTCATCCACGCAGGCATCCACACGATCAAGCTCGGTTATGATATGCGGATATAGCTTCCCTTCTTTAGAACGGTCGTATAAAAAGACGCTGCGCCCGCTGTTTTCCAGCATCGCGAGCTTCAGATCCCGCTCCCCTTTGGAGGAGTCGGAAATGCGGCCGTCTGCCACGCCGCGTGCAGAAAAAAGGCATACGTGTGCATAAATTCCCCGCACGAACCGCTCCGCGTCGCTGCCCACCAGCGCCAGCGAGCCCTCCAAAAGCTCGCCGCCGGTGCAAAAGCTGCGCACACCCTGCTCCGCCAAGGCCAGGCAGGTACGGGGGCTGTTGGTCACCACCGTCAGATCCGGAATGTCACGCAGATGCGGCACCAAATAAAAAGTGGTGGAGGAGGCATCCAGAAACACCGTCTCGCCGGCATGAACGAACGCCGCCGCCTTGGCAGCCACCCGCTTTTTTTCGGCAATATGCTCCACTGAGCGCACCGCAAAGGGCTGCTGGTCGGGAAAGACCTCACAAAGCACCGCGCCGCCAAAGCTGCGCTGCAAAAGCCCGATCTGCTCCAGCGCGGCAAGATCCCGTCGCACCGTGGCGGGACTGGCATACAGCGCGGCGCAAAGCTCCTTCACCGTCATACTTTTTCGCTCCTGCAAAAGCCGCAGGATATCCTTTTGCCGTTCCAGCTGCAGCATTCCCGTTCCCTCCGATCGTTTTTGATCATTTATGATCATATTATACCGCTTTCGCGATCGAGTGTCAACTGTTTTGCTTTTTCTTGACAATCTCTGTGCCGCGTGATAGGATATAACCACGATCCATCTCACCTCAAAAAGGAGTTTGCGATGAAGCTTTCCGATATGATCAATCAGGACCTTGTCTGCGCCTGCGGCCGCACGCACCGCTGCAACATCAAGGCGGTCCGCATCGGCGAGGGCGTGCTGACCGAGCTGCCTGCCCTGACCGATGCCAGGTCTATCTTACTGGTCTCCGATCAAAACACCGATGCCCTTTGCGGCGACCGTGTCCGCGCCCTGCTGGGGGATCGCATCGCGGCCCATCAGCTATTTGAAACGGGCAACGAGCTGCTGGTGCCCGACGAGGCTGCCGTCAAGGCGGTAGAGGCCAAAATGACCGACGGCATCGATTTCATCCTCGGCATCGGCTCGGGCGTGATCAACGACATTTGTAAATACGTTTCCTTTGCGCATAAGATCACCTGCGGCATCATTGCCACCGCCCCCTCGATGGACGGCTTTGCCTCCTCGGGCGCTGCGATGATCTTTGACGGTATGAAGGTGACCTTCACCACCCACGCCCCCGATCTGATCCTGGGGGACACCGACGTGCTTTGCACCGCCCCTGCTGAGATGATCGCCGCCGGCTATGCGGATATCATCGGCAAGTACAGCGCCCTCAACGACTGGAAGCTGAGCCAACTTGTGAACGGCGAGTACCTCTGCCCCTTCGTATATGATCTGGTGCTGAACAAGACAAATGAGGTGCGCGCGCTTGCCCCCGCTCTGGTGAAAAAAGAGCCTGCCGCCATCGCCACCCTCACCGAGATCCTGGTGATGATCGGCGTTTGCCTCACGCTGCTCTCCACCACCCGACCCGGCTCGGGCAGCGAGCATCACCTTTCCCATTACTTTGAGATCACCGGTCTCATCCTGGATCGTCCCTACTTCCTTCACGGCACCGACGTGGGCTACTCCACCGTTGTGACCGCCGCGATGCGGGAGCGCATCCGCGCCATAAAAACGCCAAAATTCCATACCGTATCCAAAAAAACGCGACTGGATGCCTACGATCGCATCTACAAGCACTGCGCCGGTGAGGTCACCGCGCTGCAGGCAGAGGCAGGCAGATACGGCAAGGATATCTCCCCCTTGTATGCCGAAAAATGGCAGGACGTGGTGGCGATCCTGAATGAATGCCCCACCGCCGCCGAGATCGAGCGGATGCTGCTGGACGTAGGCTTTGATATGCCCGCCTTTGAAAAAATGTACGGCGCAGATCGCATCGCAGACGGCAAGCTCTGGGGCAAGGATCTGAAGGATCGCTACTCGGTGCTTTGGCTCTATTTTGATCTGTTCGGAGGTTTGGAAGCATGAAAGACACCACTATGGAGCTAATGAAAAATTCTCTGCTGGCAGAAAAGCGCGCCCTGGAGCTGCTCCACCGCGACTTTGACGAGATCGCCTTTGCCAAGGCATTGGAGCTGCTGAAGGCATCCTCTCTCACGGTGCTTTCCGCCTGCGGCTCCTCCGGCTTTACCACCAAAAAATTTGCCCACTCCCTTTGCTGCATCGAGTGCCCTGCCAAGTTCGTGCCCCCCTCCGAGGCGGTACACGGCGGTATGGGGGCTTTGCAGGAGGGGAACGTGCTGATCCTTGTGACCAAAGGGGGCAAAACAGAGGAGCTGATGCCTCTTGCCGCCATTGCTAAGCGCAAGAACGCGAGGCTGATCGTGGTCACCGCTCACCCCGAGCGAGAGTTGGGCAAGCTGGCGGACGTGGTGCTGCGGCTGCCCGACACGCCCGAGAGCGACCGCTTTGACGTGATGTCCACCGCCAGCTTTGTGGCGACCGTCGGCATCTTCGATGCGCTGATGATGGGTTTGATGGAGGAAAAGGACTACACCTTAGCGGAGTTTGGTCTCATCCACCCCGGCGGCGCTGTGGGAAAGATGATCAATTGACGGCGCGAGGGGGAGCGTAAGGAAAAGGAGGGGGACTTTTGCGAAAGTCCCCCTCCTTTTCCTTGTGCCCTTCGGGCACATCCTTTTCCACCCTTCAAAAGCCTTCAAAAAAAGGATACGTATTAAAGCATCACGCTAAAGGACAGTTTTCAAGAATACGGTATATCTCGAAAAAGATATACCGTATTCTTACTTTTTATTTAGCTGCTTCCGATCTCAACGCTTTATACGGAGTTGTGCCCGTAAATAAACGATATACTTTTATAAAATACGATATGCTGTTATATCCACAGGCGATCGCTGCTTCACTTACCGAACAACCTTTTAAGAAAAGCAACTGTTCGGCTTTGCTGATTCTCGTTCGGTTCAGATAATTCTTAAATGTCATACCCGTCACCTTTTTGAAGCTTCTCGAAAAGTGGCTGTAACTCATTCCATAGCTTTTGGCGAGCTCTTTTTCGTCGATATCCTCGGCGAATCTTTCTTGAACGTAGTTCATCACCGCGTATATCAGATGTGAGGTTTGGTCGTTTACCAACGGCTCGCTTGGAGTGTATTGTCTAAGTATGGTCAGCAGGAGCTCCATTATCTTCAGTTTTATCGCCACCTCGGAAGCATACTTTCCCTGCGTGAATTCATTTACAAGAGTGTCAAGCACACGCTTTATCTCGTTTTCCTTAAGTTCTTCTTTGCGCCAAAGGCACTTGCTTTCCCGACGGTTGAGCGCAAAGCGCATTGCATATTCCGCCCCCGCATCACGCTTTGCGAAGCCTAAAAAAAACGATGGGGGAATTTTAATGACGTAGTAGCTATTCTGTGCGCTTTCGCCTGTTACAACGTGATGGATAGCTCCGGAGCAAAAAAGGATAAGATCTCCTTCTCCTATCTCATAGCGCGTGTTGTCCAAGGTTACCGTATAGCTTCCTTCCTTGACATAAAGAAGCTCGACGGCTTTATGTATGTGTGCACGGCACGCAATTGTATTTTTCAAATTGTTCTGTACAAAGAATTCTATTTCCTGTCCTGCCACCCTTGGCTCTTCAATCCTTATATCACTTTTCTTCATCAAAACCTCAAAGAACAAATTTGTTATATTTTTTGACAATTTTATTGTAGCATTCATTTTGTCCTTTGTCTATAATAAAATTAAAGTTTTTTGCTGAAAAACAAATAATTTCAAAAACGGAGGTAGCAATTGTAATGGATAGGATAGTAACTGTGGGTATCATAGGCTGCGGAGGTATCGCAAACGGCAAACATATGCCGTCGCTTTCTAAATTGCCTAATGTAAGAATGGTAGCGTTTTGTGATATTATTCCCGAGCGTGCGGAAAAGGCTAAGGAAACGTACGGGACACCGAACGCTAAGGTCTACACCGATTATAAAGAGCTTTTAGAGGACAAAGATATAGAGGTCGTTCATGTGCTCACTCCCAACCGCGAGCATGCTGACATCACTGTTGATGCCCTTTATGCCGGCAAGCACGTTATGTGCGAAAAGCCCATGGCAAAAACAGCAGCGGATGCAAGAAGAATGTATGAGGCTGCAAAGGCTACAGGAAAAAAACTGACCATTGGATATCAGCACAGACAGAAGCCCGAGAGCATTTATGCAAAGCAGTACATAGATTCGGGGGCGCTCGGGGAGATCTATTACGCAAACTGTCTTGCCATCCGTCGCAGAGGAACTCCCAACTGGGGAGTATTCCTTGACGAGGAAGCGCAGGGTGGCGGTCCTATCATTGACATTGCTACTCACAGTCTTGACTTGACTCTTTACCTTATGAATAATTACGAGCCGGAAATGGTTGTTGGAAGGACTCATAAGAAGCTTGAACACCCTGAGGCGGGAAATATTTGGGGTGATAACGGTGTCAGCACCACACCTCTTGAAGAGGCGGCATGCGCATTTATCCGTATGAAAAACGGTGCCACTATTATGCTTGAAACAAGCTGGGCACTCAACACCTGCGAGCCTATACAAGAGGGTAGCTGTGTGCTTTGCGGAAGCCGCGAGGGGCTTCAAATCAAGAATAACGTCCTTAAGGTAAACAAGATCGAGTTCGACCGCCAGACTGAAACTACCGTAAACACCAAGGCGGGCGGAGTAGCGTTTTACAGCGGCGCATCGGGTACTCCTCAGGAGGTAGAGGCTGCAAACTGGATAAAGGCTATCGTAAACGATACCGATCCTGTCGTTCTGCCCGAGCAGGCTCTCGTAGTTTCCGAGATACTTGAGGCAATATATGAATCGTCTAAGACGGGAAAGCCGGTGTATTTCAAATGAAGATCGCTATATTCGGAGTGTGGCATGTCCATGCTGCCGACTATTCCAAGACCGCTATGGAGCTTGGGGAGGTAGTCGGATTTTATGAAGAAAATGACGCTCTCGCAGAAAAATTTGCGAGCAAATTCAACATTCCCCGTTTTAGTACCCCGGGCGAGCTTCTTAAAAGTGATGCGGAGGGGGTTATTGTCTGTTCCGCTTCTTCTGAGCACGCGGACGATATCATAAAGATAGCAAAAGCGGGTAAGCATATCTTTACCGAAAAGGTGCTTGCATTAACTGATGCTGACTGTGACAGAATAGAAACCGCGGTAAACAAAAGCGGTGTTAACTTCGTGATCTCTCTTTTTCAAAAATATCTCGGCTCGCGTATGGCAGTAAAGGAAGTCGCATCAAGCGGAGAGCTTGGGAAACTGAACTATATGCGCTTTCGCAATTGCCACTCCGGAAGCACTAAGGATTGGCTGCCAAAACATTTCTATAACGCGAGGGAGTGTGGGGGCGGAGCGATGATAGACCTCGGTGCGCACGGAATGTATTTGACCGAATGGATACTCGGTATGCCCGTGAAGGCAAGCTCGGAGTTCACGGTGAGTTGCGAGATTGAGTCGGTAAAAGAAAAGAACTCGGATAGAGTAGAGGACAATGCAGTTACCGTTATGAGCTTCGAAAATGGTGCGATCGCGGTCAATGAAACAGGCTTTGTATCGAATTATTCTCCGGTTACGCTTGAAGTGTTTGGAGAGGACGGTTATGTCCGCATGGTCGGAAAGCGCGTTGTGAAATGCACAAAAGCGACCGACGGTGTTGAGGTCGAGCTTGCGGTAGAAGCTGATAGACCATCGCCGCTTGTACAGTTTTTAACAGGCGATATCCTTGACGGCTGCGGAATGAAGGAAGCGAAGGCACTCACCCATATGATGACCTTGGCATACGCTAAATCCTTATAATTAAAATAGCATTTGTGGATACAAATGCAGTGCTTGTTAAGAAAAGAGGACAGAGAGTGTAAAAGCATTCTCTGTCCTCTTCTTGTCGGTAGGTACTATTATTTTATTGAACCTAAAACTGTCCTTAAGAGTACGCCGTATTCGTTTTTCGCGGTTCTCGCTCTCCTCTTTGCCCAAAGCTTTGACCTCGCTTTTCAAAATGGCATTTCTTTTTGCCTCGCACGACCAAAGAAAAAGCAACTGCGATACTTGTAGCTACAGCAAAAGCCGCCCCACCCGAAATGGGTGGGGCGGTTTGGTCTGCGCCAAGGCGGTGCAGTAAATCAGACGCGGAACATCATATCGCCGTAATTCGGCACAGGCCAGAACTCGGCGGAGGTGATGGTCTCCATTTCGTCCACCAGCGCACGGAGCTTTTCCATCACGGGGATGACCCGCTCGGCAAAGGCGGTAGCGCGCTTTTCACTATCCGTCTTGGCCATGGCGGAGGCATCGGCAGCCTTCAGCTCTCTTGCCTGCAGATAGGCCTTGCCGGAAAGCGAGGAGAGGCGCTGAATAAGGTCGGTCTCCATACTGATATCGGCCGTAGAGACGACTGCCGTTTTGGCAGAGGCGCCCTTCGCCACCTCGGCAGTGTAGGCATTGACGGCAGGCAGAATATCGCGCATCGCCATCTCTACCATTGTCTGCGCCTCAATATTGATCAGCTTGGCATAATTCTCAAACAAGATCTCCACGCGAGAGCGGATCTCGGTCTCGCTCATAACGCCATGGGTCTCAAACAGCTTCACATTCTTGGCATCCGAGAAGGTCTTGAAGGCATCCACCGAGGTCTTCAGATTGAGCAGACCGCGGCGAGCCGCCTCCTTCTTCCACTCGGCGGAATAGCCGTTGCCGTTGAAGATGATGCGGCTGTGTACCGTCAGAGTCTCCTTGATCAGCTTCTGCAGGGCTACGTCAAAGTTCTCTGCCTTCTCCAGCACATCAGCAAACTGACGGAAGCTTTCCGCCACGGCAGTGTTCAGCACGATGTTGGGAAGCGCCATATTCTGAGAGGAGCCGGGCATACGGAACTCAAACTTGTTGCCGGTAAAGGCAAAGGGCGAGGTGCGATTGCGATCGGTGGTATCCTTGGTAAAGGTAGGCACCGAGGGGATGCCCAGATTCATTTTGATGCGACCGGGATTTTTGTAATCGGTACCGCTGATGATGGAATCCACCACCTCCTGCAGGTCGTCACCGATGAACATCGAAATAACGGCAGGGGGCGCCTCATTACCCCCCAGACGGTGGTCGTTTCCGGGGTGTGCGACCGAAAGGCGGAGCAGATCCTGATAGTCATCAACCGCCTTCACAACGGCAGCAAGGATCAGCAAGAACTGCTTGTTTTCGGCAGGGGTCTTGCCCGGCTTGAGCAGATTTTTACCGCTGTCGGTGCCGATGGACCAGTTGTTGTGCTTGCCCGAGCCTGCCACGCCCGCATAGGGCTTCTCGTGCAGCAGGCAGACAAGGCCGTGCTGCTCGGCGATCTTTTTCATATAGGTCATGATCAGCAGATTCTGATCGATGGCCATATTGGTGGTGGAAAAAACGGGAGCCAGCTCGTGCTGAGCAGGCGCGCCCTCGTTATGCTTGGTCTTGGCGGGAACGCCCATACGCCAGAGCGCCTCGTCCAGATCGGCCATGTAATTCTGAATACGGGTCTTCAGCTCACCGTAGTAGTGATCCTCCATTTCCTGTCCCTTGGGAGGCGGTGCACCAAAGAGCGTGCGGCCGGCATAGATCAGATCCTTGCGCAGGTCGTACATTTCCTTGTCAATGATAAAATACTCCTGCTCGATGCCAACGGTGGTATTGATACGGCGGGTCTCGGTATCCCCAAACAAGCGCACGATGCGCACGCCCTCGTTGGAAAGTGCATCCATCGAGCGCAGCAAGGGCGTTTTGGTATCCAATGCCTCGCCGGTATAGGAGCAGAAGGCGGTGGGAATAAAGAGAGTTCCATCCTTGACAAAGGCATAGGAGGCGGGATCCCACGCGGTATAGCCGCGTGCCTCAAAGGTGGCGCGCAGACCGCCGGAGGGGAAGGAGGAGGCATCCGACTCGCCCTTGATCAGCGCCTTGCCGGAGAACTCCATCATCACCTTACCGCCACCAACGGGGGTGAGAAATGCCTCGTGCTTCTCGGCGGTAACGCCGGTGAGCGGCTGGAACCAGTGAGTATAGTGAGTGGCGCCCTTTTCGATGGCCCAATCCTTCATGGCGCTTGCAACCACGTCGGCAATGGAGGGGTCGATCTCCTTGCCCTGCTCTACCGTACGACGCAACGAATTGAAGACGTCCTCGGGCAAACGCTGTCGCATGACCTCTTCGTTAAAGACCATACAGCCGAAGATCTCAGGGACGTTTTTTGTCATAGGGCTTTCCACCTTTCTTAATACTAATTATAATACTTATAAAAAATAATACAGCGATATTATACCTTGTTCCATCACGCTTTGTCAAGAGTTTCGCTAAATTTCGCCGTCCTTTTATCCTATGCGACGGCAGATTTTTTTGTGATTTTGTTCGCCGCTGAGATTTTTTGCAAAAAAGCACTTGCAATGCGTTTGATTTTGTGATATAATACGATAGTCCGCTGGTGTAGCACAGGGGTAGTGCAGCTGATTCGTAATCAGCAGGTCGAGAGTTCGAATCTCTCCACCAGCTCCAACAAGAAAAGGGATGGCGCAAGCCGTCCCTTTTCTTGTTGGTGATGGCGGAGCCTTGTGAGAACTCCTCTCGCGCATGGGCGCGAGAGGCAAGATGCCGCACCAAAGCCCCCCCAAAAACCGCCTTACTTGCACTATTTACCCCCTTAACGGTATCTGAAACGCAGCTTGCACCGACCGCAGGTCGGGCATCGAATTCTCTTCACAGGATCCGCTTTTTCTGCCATTTCAAAGATTTTTTCGTTTTTTTGTGTGGTTTTTCTTCCATATTTGCGATTTTTGTGATAAAATAGAAAAAAGCACATTTCCCAAAGGAGGTGGAGATCCGTGACCGACCGTGCCGGCGACCTTTTTTTGCAATACGCCCTCAAACGGGGCGAGATTTTGGCGATCGCCGATCGTCTGATGGATGCCCTTGAGGAGGATCACCGCGTGAACGCGGATATGTTTGACATCCACCGCCTGACCTTTTCGCAAAACAAGCACCCCAACAAGACCATGCGTGCGTTGGAGGCAGATCTGCAAAATGCCGATCTCTCACTGCTCTGTCTGCTCTCCGCGCTTTCGGATATCGGCATGGAAAAAACTCAGCACCTGCGCGACCTTTCCGACCCTGCGGTCTTTGCCGATTGCGTGGCCGCGCTATACGAGGAGCTGATGGCCATACGCCCTGATCCCCCCTACCTTGCGCAAAAGCTGACCGAGATCAAGGCGGAGCACGCCTTGAAGCGCCTCCGCACGGCGATCCTCACGATGGAAGCCAACAACCGCTGAAAGGAGCAACAAAATGAAGATCCGCGACATTCTGCAAGCTGAAAAGCCGGTGCTTTCCTTTGAAGTCTTTCCGCCCAAGGCCACCACACCCGCCCCCGAAAGCATTGTGCGGGCCGTCGAGGCCATCGCCGCATTGAAGCCCCCCTTTATGAGCGTGACCTGCGGCGCCGGCGGTACCACCGTTGGCTTTACCAATCGCATTGCGGCACACATTCAAAACGATCTGAATGTGCCCTCGGTGGCACATCTGACCTGCGTTGGCACTAAGCGGGAGGACATCCGCGCTCAGCTGGAGGAGCTGCGTGGGCTTGGCATTGAGAACATCTTTGCCCTACGCGGCGATATGCCTGCGGGCATGTCCCCCGCTGCCCTGGACTTCAAGCACGCCACAGATCTTGTACGTGAGATCCGCGAGGCTGGCGATTTCTGCATCGGCTGCGCCGCCTATCCGGAGGGACATCCCGAGTCTCCCTCGCAGAAGGAGGACATCCGTTTTCTTGCCGAAAAGGTGGCCGCCGGTTGCGATTTTCTCACCACGCAGATGTTTTTTGATAACAACATCCTCTACAATTTTCTCTACAAGGTCCGCGATGCCGGCATCCGCGTGCCGGTGATCGCCGGCATTATGCCTGTCACCAACGCCAAGCAGATCGGCCGCATCGTGCAGCTGGGCGGCAATATGGTGCCTCCCAGATTTCTGCGGATCGTGGACCGCTTCGGGGATAGCCCCGAGGCCATGAAGCAGGCAGGCATCGCCTTTGCCACCGAGCAGATCATTGATCTGCTGGCCAACGGCGTAAACGCGGTACACGTGTACTCCATGAACAAGCCCGATGTTGCCGCCACCATTCTGCACAATCTGTCGGAGATACTCAAATGATCAAAAGCTATCGCTTCAACGCCGCGGTGCTGGACCCCTCACGCCGCGAGGCGCTGGCCTATCTGCGCGTAAAAGCACCCGACGATGCCGTTGGTACACTGCTGACCTCTGCCATATCCGAGGCCAAGTCGGTTGCCGATTGCCGCGGCCGCGCGGGGATCTTTGAGATCAGCTTTGCCGATGCCATCCATCCCTCACTTGCAAAGGGTCCGCTTTGCGGGTGTGATCATTTTCTGCTTTTCTGCGCCACCATAGGCCACGAGATCGATCGCCGCATCGCGCGCTACGCCTATAGCGCACCGGCCCGTGCCGCAGTGCTGGATGCTGCCGCCGGCGCCCTGACCGAGGCGCTTTGCGACACCCTGACCGCTACCGTTTTGCGAGAGTACCCCGTTGGCAAGCCGGGGCGACGTTTTTCGCCGGGCTATGGTGATCTGCCCCTTTCCGTGCAGCAGCAGATCTTTGAGATACTGGAGCTTTCCCGGATCGGTGTCGGACTGAACAGCTCGTTGCTGCTCTCTCCCGCAAAGACCGTTACGGCCATCGTAGGCCTTACCTGCAAAGCCGAAACCACACCCCTTTAGAAAGGAAAAACCATGAAGATTTTGCAAAAACTGCATAACGGTATGCTTTTTTTCGACGGCGGCACCGGTTCCTGCCTGCAAGCGGCAGGCCTTGCCCCCGGCGAAGCACCCGAGTGCTGGAACCGTTCGCATCCCGATAAGATCGAGGCGCTGCACCGCGACTATATCAAAGCAGGTGCTGATATCATCAAATCCAACACCTTCGGCCTGAATCCGCTGCGCTACCCCGAGGACTGCGCCGAGCGGGTACGCGAGGCGCTGACCATCGCCCGTCGCGCTGCCGACAATGAGACATTTGTTGCGCTGGATATCGGCCCCTTGGGACGAATGCTCGCACCTCTGGGTGATCTGGACCAGGAGGATGCCATTACAGCCTTTGCCGCCACCGTGCAAGCCGGCAAGGAGCTGGCAGATCTTGTGCTGATCGAGACCATGAGCGACACCGCCGAGGTCAAGGCCGCGGTGCTTGCCGCCAAGGAGAATTGTGACCTGCCTGTCTTTGTCACCCTTTCCTTTGACGGCACCGGCAAGCTGATGACCGGCGCGGATCCGCTGACCGTCCTTGCCCTCCTGGAGGGCCTGCGTGTAGATGCCGTCGGCCTCAACTGCTCGATGGGTCCCGAGGGGATGCTCCCCCTGGTCGAGACCCTTTACGCACACGCCTCCCTGCCCCTGATCGCCAACCCCAACGCAGGACTGCCCCGTGAGGAAAACGGCAAAACGGTATACGATCTTGACCCCAAAGCCTTCGCCAAGGCTACCAAGGCGCTGGCAACGGCGGGAGCGAGAATTCTGGGTGGCTGCTGCGGCACCACCCCGGCGCATATCGCCGCCCTGCGGCAGGCAATGAAGGGCTTCTCGCCCATGCCCGTGGGACATTGCGAGGAGACCGTGGTCTCCTCCTTCTCCCGCTCCGTGGTCTTTGGAGATCGCCCCGTGATCATCGGTGAGCGGCTGAATCCCACCGGTAAAAAGAAGCTGAAGGAAGCACTCCGTGCCGGCGATATGAGCACCGTGCTGCAGATCGGCATTGCCGAGGAGGAGCAGGGCGCCGTGATCCTGGACGTGAACGTAGGTCTACCCGAAATCGACGAGCCCGTACTGCTCACACGCGTGATGTGCGAGCTGCAGGCCGTGACACCGCTGCCCCTGCAGCTGGACACCTCCTCCCCCGTAGCAATGGAGCGCGCCCTGCGCCGCTACAACGGCAAGGCTATGATCAACTCGGTGAACGGCACCGAGGAAAGCATGCACGCCATCCTGCCGCTGGTAGCGAAATACGGTGGTGTTGTGGTGGCATTGACGCTTGACGAGCACGGTATTCCCGAGACCGCCGAGGGCCGCCTTGCCATTGCGCGCAGGATCCTGGAGCGCGCCGCCACCTACGGCATTGCGAAAAAGGATGTGATCTTTGATCCGCTGGCGCTGACGGTCAGCTCGGATCAGACCGCCCCCGGCACCACGCTGCGTGCCATCTCGCTGATCAAAAGAGAGCTTGGTGCCAAGACCAGTCTTGGCGTTTCCAATGTTTCGTTCGGACTGCCCGACAGAGAAACGGTGACAGCCACCTTCTTTGCAAAGGCTCTGGACCGCGGCCTGGATGCCGCCATCCTGAATCCCGGCTCCGCCGCCATGATGCGCACCTATCACGCCCATCTGGCGCTGGCCGGTCTGGACCCTGCCTGCGGCGAATACATTGCCGCCATCGAGCGCCTTGGCGCCGCCGCCACGGCTGCAAACGCCCCTGCCACGACGCAAAAGGCCGCAGACGGTATGGAAAATCTGGCATTTTCTATCCTCAAGGGTCTCCGCCGGGAGAGCGTGGAGATCACCAAGACATTGCTTGCCGAAAAGTCGCTGCTGCGTATCGTAGAGGAGGATATCCTCCCCGCGCTCAATGAGTGCGGCAAGCGCTTTGAGAAGGGCACACTTTACCTGCCCCAGCTACTGATGAGCGCCGAGGCCGCCAAGGCCGCGTTTGACACCGCCAAGGCATCTGTGCCGGAGGCCTCTGCCACAAAGGGACGGGTGATATTAGCTACCGTCAAGGGGGATATTCACGATATCGGCAAAAATATCGTACGTGTCATTCTGGAAAGCTATGGCTTTGCGGTGATCGATCTGGGGCGCGATGTGTCGCCCGAGATGATCCTGCAGGCAGCCCGTGAAAATGACGTGAAATGCGTGGGGCTCTCCGCCCTGATGACCACCACCGTTCCCGCCATGCGGGAAACGGTCGCGCTGTTGCACCGTGAGCTGCCCGACGTCAAGATCTGTGTTGGCGGCGCGGTGCTGACCGCCGAATATGCCGCCGACATCGGCGCGGATGCTTACTGCCCCGATGCCATGGCCGGCGTGCGCTTTGCCGAAAGCTGTGCCAAATAAGCAAAACCGAGAGCGATCGCAAGATCGCTCTCGGTTTTGCTCCGGTGTGCACTTTGAAGATTGCCGCCACATCGCTTGCTCAAAAGTCCATCCCCCTTCCCGGGTTTTACACAAAAAAGCATACCCGTTGTTGCAAAAAAGCAACAACGGGTATGCTTTTTGTTGTTTTATGCACCAAGGTACGCCTTGCGTACGCGGTCATCGTTAGCAAGCTCATCAGCATTGCCGGACATAGTGATCTCGCCGTTTTCCAGCACGTATGCACGGTCGGAAACAGCCAGCGCCTTTTTGGCGTTCTGCTCGACCAGCAGCACCGTTTTGCCTGCCTCGCGGAAGGATTTGACAATCTCAAAGACCTCGCCCACAAGCAGGGGGGAAAGGCCCATCGAGGGCTCATCCAGCACGATCAGCTCGGGTGCGGAAAGCAGCGCACGACCCATCGCCAGCATCTGCTGCTCGCCACCCGACAGGGTGCCTGCCAGCTGAGTGCGGCGCTCAGCCAGACGCGGGAACTGCTGGAACACCATCTCCATATCCCGCTTGATGCCCTCCTTATCCTTTCTGGAATAGGAGCCGAGCAGGAGGTTATCGTAAACCGAAAGCCCCTGGAAGATGCGACGGCCCTCCGGCACGTGGACCATGCCCATACCCACGATCTTGTGTGCAGGCGTGCGGGTCACGTCGTTGCCCTTGTAGATCACGCTGCCCTCCTTGGGGCGGATCAGACCGGTAATGGTGTGCAGCGTGGTGGTCTTGCCGGCGCCGTTTGCGCCGATCAGTGAAACGATCTCGCCGCGGTAGACCTCAAAGGAGATCCCCTTCAGCGCCTGGATCATACCGTAATATACGTTCAGGTTTTCAACCTTCAAAAGCGTTTCTGACATGATATGACCCCCTTATTCACCGAGATATGCGGTCACGACCGCAGGATCGGCAAGGACCTTGGCGGTCTCGCCCTTTGCCAGCTCGGTACCGAAATTCAGCACCGTCAGATTCTCACAAATGCCGCCCACCAGACGCATATCGTGCTCGATGAGCAGGATGGTGATGCCAAACTCGCGGCGCACGAAGGTGATGTCATCCATCAGCTCCTGCGTCTCGCTGGGGTTCATACCGGCAGCCGGCTCATCCAGCAGCAGCAGCTGAGGATTGGTCGCCATTGCACGGGCGATCTCCAGCTTTCTCTGCTTACCGTAGGGCAGATTGGAGGCCAGATAATCCTGATACTCCTCCAGCTGGAAGACCTTCAGCAGCTCCAACGCGCGCGCGCGCATCTCCTTCTCCGACTTTTTGTGACGGGGAAGGCGGAAGATAGACTCCGCCACGTTGCAGGGCACCTGATTGGCAAGGCCGACCATAACGTTTTCCAGCACGGTCAAGCTATTGAACAAACGGATGTTCTGGAAGGTTCTGGCAATGCCCATACGGTTGATCTCCGCAGGCGCCTTGCCGCCGATCTCCTTTCCGCAAAGGAAGATCTTGCCCGAGGTAGGCTTATACACGCCGGTCAGCAGGTTGAACACGGTGGTCTTGCCGGCACCGTTGGGGCCGATCAGACCGTAAAGCTCACCCTTTCTGATCTCCAGGTTGACGTCGTCAACAGCGCGCAGACCGCCGAACTGGATGCAAAGATGCTCGGTCCTCAGGACCACGTCGCTCTCTGCGGTGGAAACGATCTTTTCCTCATTCATCGTTGGCCACCTCCTTTTCGGCTTCAGTCTCGGCGGCAACCGTCGCCTCGACCTTCTTTTTGCTCGTCTTTTTCTTCAGCCACGCGATCAGCGTACGGCCGTTGTACTTCTCGCGGAAATTCTTGAGTCCGGGCGAATTCTTGTAAATAACGATCACGATCAGGATCAGCGCGTAAACCAGATCCTTCATCACCGCCAGATCGCCGGTCAGCATCGTTTGCAGCTTCACGTTCAGGAAGGTGATCAGTGCCGCCGCGATCATCGAGCCGTTGATCGAGCCCATGCCGCCCAGCACCACCATCACGAGAATTTCGATCGAGTAGTTATAGTCAAAGTTAGCGCTTTGCACCGTATAGTTGCTATAGCTATACAGCACGCCCGCCACGCCTGCGAAAAAGGAGGAGATGACGAACACCAAGAGCTTATACTTGGTTACGTCG
>SVQY01000034.1 GCA_015065135.1 Oscillospiraceae bacterium | reverse complement strand
ACCTGAAGGAGGATGCACAATGAGCAAGATCCGCGTACTGATCAAGCAGCCCGGCGAGAAGGCCCGGTGGGAGGAGATCGAAAACGACTATAAGACCATGCAGCAGATCGTGGGCGGCTATGTGGAGCGCATCCGCATCTTTTCGGATCTGGCGATCCTGTGCAACGAGGAGGGCAAGCTGCGGGATCTCCCCTACAATCTGAACGTGCTGGGGGTGGATTTCGTGGGCACCGTGATCTTCGTCGGTGTGGGCAGAAAAGACTTTGCGGACTGCCCTGCTGATGCTACGGAATGCTTCAAGAATTTGGAGGTGGAGTGATGGCAGAACGTAGAATGTTTTCGAAAAGCATCATTGACAGCGACGCTTTTATTGCAATGCCGCTATCGGCACAGGCGCTGTATTTTCATCTTGCTATGCGAGCGGACGACGACGGCTTTGTGAATAGCCCCAATCGCATCCGCAGGGACGTGGGTGCCGCCGAGGATGATCTGTCGTTGTTGATCGCAAAGCGCTTTGTTCTTGTTTTCGATAACGGCGTGATCGTGATCAAGCACTGGAAAATCCATAATTACATCCAAAAGGACCGCTACAAGCCGACTACATTCAGAAAAGAAATGTCTCTCTTGAAGGTTTGTGAAAACGGCGCGTATACGGATTGTATACACGATGTATCCACGGCGGATACACAGGTTAGGTTAGAGTTAGGTAAGAGTAAGGATAGAGATAGGGTAGGTAAGGATAGAGATAATACCACTACTACCACCACTTTTGATCTATCGAGCGCGAGCGCGCGTGAGGGAACGGCTCCGCCGGTTCTCTTGGAGGTGCATCGGTATATGGCGGAGGAGCTTTGCATAGAGAACGCCGCTGCCGAGGCGGAAAAATTCGTGGCGTGGAATGCGCTGCGCAGCTGGGACTGCCTCCCCAACTGGAGGGCTGCTGCCGATCTGTGGTGCGCGCGGATCGGGGAGAGGTGAGCGATGCCAAGAGCAAAGCTGGACGCTGACCTGCGAGAGCGTCGTTGTTACATTTGCGGGCGGGTGTTTATACCCGCTCCGCAGCACATCTATCACAAATACGGCAAGTGGTGCTGCAGGTGGACGTGCTATACGCGACTGCTTGCCGAGATCGAGGCAAACAAGAAAAAATCCGGGCGGCCTGCGGGGCACAGCCCGAAAAGGAAGGAGAAAACACATGGAGATCAAGAGGATCATCAACCTTTGCAAGAAAAACGGCTGCCTCGTTCTGTATGAGAATGACGGAGGGCAGTGGCTTTCGGACGGCTTTGCGCTGTTTCCGCTGACGAACCTGCCGCACTTTGATGACGAGAGTATCTGTCGCACCTACGACATTTCCGAGAAGAAGGCCGCTAAAATGATCATCCGCCACGAGGGGGCGATCCCGGATCGGCTCAGCGTTGCCTGCGACGTAGAGGGCGAGATGCCCTGTGAGTTTGACGAGGATCTGTTTCAACGCCTTGTGCCGGTGCAGACCACGAGAGGGCTCGTTTTCATCCAGAAGCAATACCTGTCTCCCTTCAGTGATACGCCTGCCGATATGCTGTATCTGTTTGAGCGGCACGGCCCTGCCGGGAACCTTTATTTTGCGGTTAAGGTGGGCCTTGTACTGATGGGGATCATTCCGCCCATCGATCACGTAAACGAGGACTTTGTAAACCGCATTCGACGGGTGTGCGAGCAGTGCGAAGTGGCGCTGGAGAACAAAAAGAAGGGAGAGGGACTATGATCGAAAAGAAATACATAGACGGCACGGCGTGGCTGGAGCAGTGCAGTAAGAGCTATATGCACTACAACTTGGCAAGGAAGATCATCAACGAGGCGCCTGCGGCACCCGTGTTCGGGCAGTGGATCGATGCCGTGAAGCAGCCGCCCACCGAGCCTGACGAGTATATCGTGATGATCGCCGGCGCGGCGGATGCAACGTCGCTGTATTTTAACATCGACGACGAGGGGGAACCCGTCTGGTTTGAGGAGACTGAGTACAGCACCAACTTTTACAAGGTGACCCATTGGATGCCGCTGCCGCAGCCGCCTCGGCAGGAGCAGGAGAAAAAGCCAAACGTTTGTAAATGTCGCTCCTGCGGTGCGGAGATCGTGTGGGTGGCGATGCAGAGCGGCAAGAAGATGCCGTGCGATGCAGCGCTGATACACGCCGTGGAGGAGAGGGACGCCAAGACCTCTTTTGTGTTGCCCGGCGGCATCATCAAGCGCGGCAGAGAGGGGCGGCACCCCAACGGCGAGGCGGATTTTGTGGGATATCGATCTCATTTTGAAACCTGTCCGAACGCGGATCAGTTCAGAAAGAGAGGGCAGGGGGATGCGTGAAATTTTGTTCAGAGGCAAGCATGCGTGGAATGAAGAGTGGGTCGAAGGCTGGTTTGTGGGAAAGACCTGCGATAGTCTATTTGGGCCCGCTCGGGGAAGCGCACAGATCATTGACCAAGATTTGCTGTGGCACGAGGTGATGCCTGAAACCGTGGGGCAGTACACGGGTTTGAAGGATAAGAACGGCAAGCGGATTTTTGAGGGGGATGTTGTGAAAATGTTTTACAAGGACGACTTTCGCGAAATTGGCCCTGTTATGTGGTCTGACATTGGAGCGAGATACAAGTTTGCACCTCCTGTTGGCGCAGCTTATAACATAGACTGCACCTGCGTGATGGAGATCGTCGGCAACATTCATGATAACCCCGAACTTTTGAAAGGAGAGGGAAAATGAACGACAAGACTTTTCACGATGCCTTTGAGCAGGCGGGGTATTATCGCCCCACGGAGCCTGCGGTGTGCTGCCGCAAGTGCGGCACGCGGTTGAAAACCTACTATGCCGAAGGACGGCTCTACGCCGTCAAGTGCGGCTATTGCGAGAGTGTGACACTGGTCAAGGCCGGTGATCCCATCGAGGCGGCAGAATTTGTGGGGGTGAGAAAATGACACAGCAAGAAGCATTGAACGTATTGATCGCGGTGGCGTGCTGCTCCACGGCGGAGCTCACGTGCGTGGATTGCCCGCGGTGCAAAGATCTCGGTGATCGCGTGATTGCAGATCTTCCCACGGACGCAACCTGTGAGGGTTGGAGCGAGCACGAGGTAGCCGATGCGGTGAAGGTGTTGAGGAGCGAGGAGTGCAGAACGCAGAATGCAGAGTGCAGAGTGGAGGCAAGGGACGATGCTTGACATACTTATGAGCGTACACCAAGAGTGGATCGTCAAGATGCTTTCCGGGGAAAAGACCGACGAGCTGCGCAAGACCTGGCCCAAGAACATCCCGACGCCCTTTCGGGTGCGGCTCTACTGCACCCAGGGGCGAGGCCCCCAGACGTTGCTGCTGGACGGCAAGGGGGGTGCGGAGCTTGGGGACTATCGGAATATTCACAACGGCTGGCAGATCGGCAACGGCTTTGTGGTCGGGGAGTTTATCTGCCCCGGGCGGACGGTTGTGAAATATCCGTCCGATGAAGAAGGTTTTTGGTGGCCGCACATGGCCGAGATTAGTCGCTCCACCTGCCTTTCGGTGGAGGAGATCTGCGCCTACATCGGCATAGGGCATCACGGCAGCGCCTGGCACATTCGGGACTTGAAGATCTACGACAAGCCCATGGAGTTGGACCGCTTCTTCATGCCAGCCGAGAGGGACGGTGCGTGGCTTTGCCGCGTGGAGAGGGCGCCGCAGAGTTGGTGCTATATTGAACAGATCATAAAGGGGGTAGGGTGACATGGTCATAAGCTGCAAAAGATGCATTCGCTACCTCGAATGCGTCAAGGAAAGCCCCGAGATCGATACCGAGGCCGTTGACTGCGAGCTTTACGATCCTATGACCAAGTATCTGGAGGTGCCCTGCGCGGAGTGCGCGTATTTTGAGCCCTTTAAGGGTGGCCGCCTCGTTCGTGCGAGGTGCCCTCGGACGGGTACCGCGTTCCTGCGGCAAAAAATGGGCGAGGAAACAGTGGTGCTTGACCCCAAGGTACACACCTGCCGCGAGGCGGCTCCGAAATCGCAGACGTTTGGGAAAGGGAGGTGACGAGTATGGTGCTTTTAATCATATCGAGCTTGTCGTTTGCGATGGTTTTTTTACATACTGGCTCGGAGGTTGAGCGGGTGGCGTGTCTTGTTGCGGCTTGCGTGTGCTCTTTGGTGGCATCGGTGTGTTGGCTGAAACACACCAGCCGGCTGCAATATCTCGAAAGCCGCGTGAAGGATCTGGAACGGATCAATCAAGCGAGAGGGAGGGGCGACAATGGCAATTAAATTGAAGCCCTGCCCGTTTTGTAAAGGAGCGGCGGTGATGCATACACATTCGCAAAAAGAAGAATACAAGGCGTGTTGCAAAGATCTCACGTGCATCGGCAGTTACATATTTTATGTGGCATCCGACAAAAGAGAAGGCCGCCGAGGCTTGGAACAGGAGGGCAGGGGATGGATCTGACAACGTGCATTAAGGAGATGGGTGCCGCCATTGAGGCATACACCGAGCGGCACGGGGAGGAGCCGAACACCTTGTATATGACCGCGCGGCTGATGGCGCGGATCGAGGCGTGGGTGCTGCGGGACGGCTTCGTGCGCGGCTCCTACGGGTATAAATCCGGCTTCGGGATGATGCCGAACGGCCACGTGGAATGGTTCAGCGGGCTTGCTGTGAAGCTCCTTGACGGAGAGGGCCTCCGCTGGGCCGTGGCGAGGGAGCACGTGATAAGTGCAGAGTGCAGAATGCAGAGTGCAGAATTGATGAAAGGAGAGGGTGTGAAAGGTGGAAACAAATAAATTGAGCGTCATGGACGTGGTATCGGGTAGCGGGCCCGCGGCGGTAGCGGCGGTGGATAGCCTTGGATACCGGTTTCTTGCCGACAACGGGTACCCGGAGGCGTCGGAGAAGCTGAACGCCACCATACGGGATGCCATCCGCAAGAAAATGAGCAAGCGCGGCGAGCGCTTACATATCCACGGCTCCTTTGACGGTGACAAGGGCGTTTACAGCGTGTGGTTTACCCTACGGAGAGGGAATAGACGGCTGCTTGCCACCAGCAAGGCGGTGCGCTTGCAGGGTGTAGCCATGGACGCGCCCGTGGCCTACGACGGTGACGAGGAGGGCGAGGCATGAAAAAGGATCTGATCCGCGATTATGCCACAGAAGCCTTTCGGCTCTACGCTCGCATGGGGTGCCCATCGTTGAGAGAGATCGGCGGAGAGGGTGCCACCGCCGCGGATCTGCGAGCGGTCTCGGAGGTGCTGCGAATCCTCGCCTTGCAGGGCAAGGAGGAGGTGATCGCTGCCGTTCGCGCCGTGTATTTTGTGGCGCCGCGGCAGGAGATCGAACGTGGGAGCATCAGCGCACGGGTGGAGGCTTTTGCAGTGGGGCTACCGGCCGCACCTTCCACGGTTTATCGGTGGCTACGAACGGCACGGGATCTGTTTGGGAAGGTCAGAGGGCTACGTCAAAAGAGATAAAATACCACCATAGAGAGGGGCTTCGGCTCCTCTTTTTTATTTGTCAAGGGGTGTTTACTCTCAAAAAGTTGAGAGTAGTGGGGGGTAAGTTGAGAGTAGTGGCACCTTGTTTTTTGTTACGATGGAATATATAGAGATCCCGGCGGAAGGAGGAGGGGCATGGCCAAGGGTCAAAAACTGGAAGAAAAGCAGATCGAGGTCATGCGAGCTTACCTCGCCGCAGGGACAAGCCTTGCAGAGACGGCGCGAAAGATGGGGCTGCCCAAGTCTACGGTGGCCACGTGGAAAAAGCGCTTTGAGGGTGAAAAGCCCGCGACAGCGGACGACCTCGACCTTGAACGACCTCGACCGGAAAAAGGCGCGGGCGCGCGTGCGTTAGGGGAAGGTCAAGGGGAAGGGCAATCGTTCGAGGAGCTTCGCACGATGAACACGGAGCAGTTTATCCGGGATGCGGGAGAGATTGTGGGAATGTCCCAGCAGCTGGTGAAGCACGATTTGGCCTATGCCATCGAGCACCGGGCGAAAATCGACAAGGCCATTGGCGTGCTGTGTGCCCTTGGTGAGCGGATCTCGCCCGGGGAGCTGCGAGCCTGCGTGAAGGTGCTGACCGAGCTGAAGCTCCCCGATATCGGCAAGCTCTCCTCGGTGATGGGTACCATGTACGATAAGCGTGCTCTGGCAAAGGGAGAGCCTACGGAGAACATCGGCGGCACCGCCGTGATCAAATTTGAGGATATGTAAAGGAGAAACACCATGGAAAAACTGAACACCATTCAAAAGAGAAACAAGCTCAACGACGTTTACAAGATCGATGCCCCCGGTGCGGGCGGCGCATCGCATGCATACGAGATCGTCAAGGCAGAAGCCAAGCCGAGCGACTGTGGCGATTATTTGCGTTTTGAAATGCGGGGCGTTGTTGGCAGAATCGTTTTTCAGCACGGTCCTCGCGCCGAGGAGAGCAGCTTGCACGGCGTGCTGGATACCGATCTGCTGGAGATCGTGCGTGACCGCTTGAAGGCATTCAATCAGGGTGAATACGCCACCCGCGAGAATGCTTTGGCTATTACTCACATTGAGGAAGCCCTTCTGTGGATGAACAAGCGCGTGGAGGATCGCGCCGAGCGCGGGGTGCTTGGTACCACGCAGAAATGACGGCAAGCACAACGCTGACCGTTGCCGACATGATCGAGAAGCGGCGGCAGCGGTGGGAGGAGCGGCACGACTTGGAATATGATACCAAGCTTGTGGAGGCGGCGGCGCGGCGGATCCTTTCCGACCGTGCGCTGATGCAGGAGATCCTGGACCGTCCCTATCTGCTCATTGAGGTGGCATTTCACATCGTGGACAAGGAAAAGGACACGGTGCCCTTCTTTTTCAACGAGGTGCAGCGGGATTTCATCCGTCAGTATGAGGAGAACGGCACCGACCGTGCTTATATCGTGCTGAAGGGCCGTCAGCAGGGCTTTACCTCCCTGATCACGGCCATGCAGACCGCCTTTGCTATTGTGCGGCGCAACTTTTCGGGCATGACCTTGGCCGACTGTGCCGACAACACCCGCGCCATCTTCAACGATAAGGCGCGCATGGTCTATGAGCGTCTGCCTGATCTGCTCAAACCCAACGAGCGCTTTAACAGCAAGAACGAGCTGTTTTTTGACAAGCTCAATTCCTCCTGGCGCATCCAGGTGGCCGCCGAGCAGGTGGGTCGTTCCCGTACCCTGAATTTCGTGCACTATTCCGAGGCGGCCTTCTACAAGTGCTCCCTTGCCGCCATGCAAAAGAGTATCGGCGAGGCCTGTACCCACGATGCTTTCCGTGTATTTGAGAGCACTGCCAACGGCTATAACGAGTTCAAAAATCTGTGGGACGGCGGCAGCTGCGTCAACCTCTTTTACGGCTGGTGGCGCACTGCCGAGTACCGCACCACCGATCACCGCGCACTGGAGCGCATTTCCGACACCTGGATCTGCGAGCGTGTGAAGATGCTGGAGGGGATGGGGCTCGACCGCGATCAGATTGCGTGGTATTGCCGCAAGTATGAGGGATATATCGACAAGGCGTCCATTCGCCAGGAGTACCCCTGCACCCCCGAGGAGGCCTTTATCGCATCGGGCGACTGTGTGTTTGATATCGAGGCCATCCACAACCGCCTGATTGAGGTGCGGCAGGCACCTCCGCCCCGCGTGGGATACTTCACCTATCGCAAGATCGTGGAGCCCTTGAAGGACGGTTTTGGCGCCGTTGTGGGCTACACCGAGCGCCTTGCCGATATTGCCTTTAAGGAAGCCCTTGACGGCTATATCAAGCTGCATACCGAACCCGAGGTGGTAGAGAAGAACGGGCGTGTGACGGGGCTCGTTCCTTACGTTGTGGGCGGTGATACCGCCGGCACGGGACAGGACTTTTTCACCGCCAAGGTGCTGGACAACAGGGAAGGGCGCACCGTCGCCACCCTGCACAAGCAGCGGCTGGACGACGATCTGTATGCCGAGCAGATGTACTGCCTCGGTCACTATTACAACATGGCGCTGATCGGCATTGAGACCAACTACAGTCGCGTGCCTATGCGGCGACTGCAGGATCTGGGCTATCCCAATCTGTATTTGCGGGAGAACACAAGCGGCATGGCCGACGTGCCCGAGCGGGTGCTTGGCTTTGAGACCACCACCCGCACCAAGCCCATCATCGTGGCGGAGCTGATCATGCGGATGCGCGAAGACATCACGAGGGAGTGTGACCCCGAGACGCTGGAGGAAATGACCACCTTTGTGCGCAAGGAGAACGGGCGCACCGAGGCCATCGGGGGCTGTCACGACGACCTTGTGATGGCGCTTGCCATTGCCCATTTTATAAGGGGGCAGCAGGCGGTGTGTGTGCAGGACGTGCTACCGGAGGAAAACCGCGTGCTGGAAGAGATGTTTCATTATACCCCTGAGGTTGAGAGCGAGGGAGCTTTCATGTCTTGGGATGATTTTTGAGGAGGATACATGGAGCTTACAAAAGAGGACGTGCTGGCGTTGCGATTGGAGATCTCGGAGCTGCGGCGCGAGATGGCCGAGTTGCGGCGGGAGATCGCCGCAAGAGGATTGCCCGCGGTGCAGAGCGTAACGGCTACCACGCCGCGTGAAAACGAGGATAAGGTCAGCACCGATCAGATCGTGACCGAGTGGATAGAAGGGGAGGACGCATGGAAAGCGAAAGAGACGAAATAAAGCGCGGCGAGAGCCGCGACGAGGCTGCCGGGCGTATCCTCAAATGCTTTGAGGACGGTATGCGCTATCAGAGCGAGATGGGCTTTGTGCAGAAGTTCCCGAAATTCGTGGATTTCTTTGAGGGCCGACAATGGCCTGCCGCCACAAAAAATACGCAAAATCTGCCGAGGCCCGTGTTCAACTGCACCAAGATGATCGGCAGAAACAAGAAATCTGCCATTTTGTCGGTGCCCGGCAAGATCGTGTATCACGCCGAGAACGACTCGGATCGCGTGAAGGTGTTCAACGATTTTGCGGCATACATCCAAAAGGAGATGAAGCAGGATGCGTTGGACAAGGACGCCATTGACGATGGCGTGAAAAAAGGCTCCTATCACTATCACTATTTCTGGGATGAGAACGCCCACGGCCTGGATGCCACCGCCAAGGGCGCCCTTCGCTGTGAGATCGTGGATCCCTTGAAGATCTTTTTCTCTAACCCGAATTGCCATGACGAGCAGCGGCAGAAATGGATCCTGATCGCCACCCGTGAGGAGGTGTCCTCTGTGCGCGCCATGGCGGATAGCGACGTGAACAAGGCTGATATCGCACCCGATAAGAACACCGAGAACCACTACGGGGAAAAGGAGCAGGGCGACGGGCTTGTGACGGTCCTGACCCGCTATTTCCGCGTGAACGGTGAGGTCTGGTGGGAGAAGGCCACCAAGAGTATGCTGATCTGCGCGCCCCGTCCGCTTGCCCCCGACGTAGAGGGTGCACTGCGGGAGATGGGGATGGATGAACAAGGAGACGGCGGGAGCGCAAACGGCGCGCCTGTGCGCGGCTTCTCGCTTTATCCCATCGTGTCTGGCAGCTACGAGCGCCGTGAGGGCTCGATCTACGGTATTGGCGAGGTGGAGGGCCTGCTGCCTGTGCAAAAGGCCATCAATCTGCTGTTTGCTTTGCTGATCCTGAACAATCAGCAGGTGGCTTGGGGCAAGTACGTGGTGCATCCCCAGGCGTTGCGCGGGCAGCGACTGACCAACGAGCCGGGGGAGGTGATCACCGATTACTCGCCCGGCGCCAACGGCATCCGCAAGCTCACCGAGCAGGTGATGCAGTCCCAGCCCATTGAGCTTGCTACCACCATGCTGAACCTCCTGCGCTCGGTCTCGGGTGCCACCGAGGTCATGACCGGCGAAACGGTTGGCTCCAATATGTCGGGTGCCGCCATCGCCGCTCTGCAGGCGCAGGCACAGCAGCCCGTGGAGGAGCTGCGCGAGAGCTTCTGGCAGGTGAAGGTGCGGCAGGGATTGGTGCTGGCAGAGTTTTTCAAGCACTACTATGCGGGCAAGCACTTTACCTATTCCGTGAAGGCAGAGGACGGTACCGAGCAGATAGCCGACGGTGTTTTTGACGGCGCTGCTTTTGCCGATCTCACCTTTGACGTGGTGGTGGAAGCCGCCAGAGGCTCCAAGTCCTCCACGGCGGGTGATATCAATATGCTGGATGCGGCGCTGGCGAGCAAAGCCATCGACTTTGAGACCTACGTTGCCATCTACCCCGAGGACGCGATCTCGCATAAGGACGAGCTGCAGGAGGCGCTTCGAGCCTTGAAGCAGAGCGAGAACGCCCAGCTGAAGGCGCAGGTGGAGCAGATGCAGCAGCTTCTGACCGCCATGCAGCAGCAGCGTGAGCAGGAGCAGCGGGCGCTTGCCTCCGTGATGGAGACCCAGCAGGAGAACAGGCGCCTGCAGCAGGCACTGGCGATCCTTGCCGCCGAGGCAAAGAAAGCCGTTAACGCCGCCAACGAGCAGATACGTCTTGGCAACGAGGCATTGAAGCAGGTGCGCGGTGATGCCGCAGAGTTTGCCGAGCATATTGCAAAGGCGGAAGGTGTGCGGGTGCCGACAGAGGCACCGATCACGGGCGATTCGTGAATCGCCCCTACAAGATAAATCGGCGAGAGCCTTTTTATACAAACAATTCGCAAGGAATAGCGCAAAAATCCAGACGTTTGCGATTTTGCAGACGGAGAGGACGATATGTCTGAAGAAATGAACGTGGCGGTCCCTGCGGTCGCCGAAGGCACTGCGCAAACAAGCGCCGCAGAGGCGCAGACCGCCGCCGCAGTGGGTGGTCAGACGGCAGAGGTGAACGATGCGACCTTTCAGGACGAAGGCAAGACGAGCGAGGGGACGCCCTCGGGCTCCGATGGCAAGGACGGAAAGGCGGAAACGGGCAAAAAGCCCCAGAGCAAGGACACCAACGCTGAATTTGCCCGCAAGAGGCGGGAAGCAGAACGGCAGCGCGAGCTGACCGAGACCCGAAACAAAGCGATCATCGATGCACTTGGCGGCAAGAACCCCTACACCGGCGGCGACATGAAGGATGCCGAGGACGTGGCGGAGTTCCTGACCATGCGCGAGATCGAGAAGAAGGGCGGCGATCCCGTCACGGACTATTCGGGTCACGTAAAGGCACAGCAGAGAGCAGAGCGCGAGAAGGAGCGCACCGAGGCGGAGCAGCGGGAATGGTATGACAAGGACCGTGCCGATTTTGCCGAGAAGCACCCCGACGTGGATCTGAACGCGCTGATCGCTGACGAGGCCTTTGCGGATTACGCGGGGGGCAAGGTGGGAGAGAAGCCCCTCGCCGAGATCTACGAGGGTTATTTGAAGATGACCGCACGGATCGAGGATGCCGCCAACCGAAAGGCGGCGCAGGCTGTGGCAAATGCCAAGGCTTCTCCCGGCGCACTGGCCGGCGCCGCGCAGGTGGATTCGGATTTCTTTACTGCGGAGCAAGTAAGAGCTATGACACCTGAACAGGTCAAAAAGCATTACGACAGCATTATGAGGTCAAAATCCAAGTGGTGATGTCGTAGCATCACATCGAAAGGAAGGATTTCAATCATGGCTTACAATAATTTTGTGCCCCAGCTGTGGGCAGAGAAGATCGACAGAGATCTGAATCAAAACTGCGTGTATGCAGAGGATACCAACCGTCAGTATGAGGGCACCGTTAAGAAATGCGGTGACACTGTTCGTATCACGGGCGTGCAGAAGCCTACGATCCGCACGCTGGTTACATACAGCGGTGGAACCAGAGTCGGTGCGGGCACTTCTAATATTGAGGGACCCGAGACTCAGACCGGCACCGAGGTGGTTCTGGTGATCGACCAGATCCGCTACTTCAACTTCAAAGTGGACGACGTGGACAAGGCGCAGGCGCTTTCCGGTCTGATGGACGCGCTGATGGCTGAGGCCAACGAGGCGCTTGCCGGTGAGGTGGACAAGTATCTGGCGCATATTCACGTGACTGGTTCTGAAGCAGACGGCTACACTGCCGTTACCGTGGACAACGCCACCACCGATGGTGTGACGGTATCTACCGTGACGGAAAGCTCCGTGACTCACGATACCATTCTGGATGCGTTCGACAAGGCACAGCAGAAGCTGTACGAGCAGAACGTCAACCCCTCCACCGAGGTGGTTATCACCATCCCTCCCGCTGTTTATCGCTTGTTCCGTAAGGCTTACGTGCTGCGCGATACCGATAACAGTGAGATTATGAAGAACGGCAAGGTGGGCAAGTATGGCAATATGACCGTGAAGCTGACCAACACCGTAGCGAAGGAATCCGACGGCGAATATCACATTCAGGTTAAGACCAAGCGCGCGATTGCTTATGCACAGCCCTTGCGCCACGTAGAGGCTTACCGCCCCGAAGGTGGTTTTGCTGATGCAGTGAAGGGTTTCATCCTCTTTGGCGCGAAGGTGGTTCGCCCCAAGGAGATCGTCGATCTGGCGTTGACCGTTGCCACGAGCGCGGCCTAAATCAAAAAACACCCCTGTTTCGGCAGGGGTGTCATACGTGGTTTAAGGGGAAGGCTGTGTTTTTCACTCCTGGCACGGCGGAGAGGTTCGATTCCTCTCGACCACACCAAAAAATTAAAGTGAAACGAGGGAAGAAGCATGACGCTGGGAGATATCAAGGCAGAGGCCTTGCAGCTGATGGGATTTGAGGAGGACGTTGCCGCCGACAACGTGGAGGATTACAGCGAGGATGAGAACTGGGCGCCGCTGCTGCGGCAGATGTGGAGCGCGGTCAACCGTTGCTTTGCCGATCTGGAAACAAAGCGCGTGCTGCCTCTCAGGCGTGCGGAGCTGGAGAGCCCCACGGGGAAGGGCGGTTGGCGGCGCTTCCGTTATGACGAGATCGAGGGGCTTTTTGAGGTCGTGCGCGTGGTGGTGGAGAGCGGTGATCACATCGACGACGACCACCCTTTCCTCCTGGAGGATGGCGGTTCGCTTCGCGTAATGGATTTTGACGCCGGCGCCACCTATGCGGTGCTGTACCGTCCGCGCCTCACGCGCTTGACGGTGAACAGCGGCTACGATACCGAGATACCGCTCCCCGATGCGCTGGCTGCGGCGATCCCGTATTTCGTGAAAAGCGAGGTCTATCGGGTGGACGAGCCCGACGAGGCAGGGGAGGCGCGCAACCTTTACGAGGCGGCGGTGGAGCAGTACGCCGCCCGGGCTGAGATCAGCCGGCAGGGCACTGTGCAGACGGTGTATGGGGTGGATCTGACATGAGGGCAAGAAGCAACATTTCGCTGAAAAACAGATACACGGCCACGCTCGGGGGATTCAAGGGTGTGGATCTGAACACCTCGCCTTTGCGGGTGGAGAGAGAACGTGCCAGCAGCATGAAGAATTTCATCTGTGACAATGGCATCAACCACAAGCGCCCCGGCTGGGAGCAGTGGTTCCGCATGGCAGATGAGAACGGCGCGGCCTTTGCCGTTCACGGTGTTTTTCCCTTTGACGAAAACGGCACCGAGATCCTGCTGGTCCATGCGGGTACCGGCATCTACCGTGCGGTGCGCAGTCCCGACGGCAAATGGGTAACGACGCGCCTGGACGACGGCTCTCTTGGGATCAGCGAGGAGCGCTCTCAATGCTTTTACCGTGGCGGCAGGGCATTTATCGCGGGCTGCGGCAACTACCTTGTGTACGGCGAATTTGACGGTGAATACGCCTTGAAGGAGGTGGCCGAGATCGCCTACGTGCCGACTACGACCATCGGCATCGGCGGCAGTGCGGAGGTGCAGGAAACGCTGGATGCGGTCAATTTGCTGACGAGGAAGCGGATCAACAAGCTGATCGGACGGAAGATCGTGGAAAATGAAAATTCTTCTTCTGCCGACAATAACGGCAACTATGAGCTGGCGCTGGATGGTGAGGCGGCCCCCGCTTCTATTAAAATCGAGATCGAAGGGCAGAGCTGGGTCACCCATAAAACCGGCACTTTTTATACTAGTACCTGTATACCGTATGCTGCCACGTTGGAAGGAATGGCGAACGGTAAGCTGATCCTTAAGGAGCTTTCCTCCGCCGATTACGTCACCGGTGGCAATACGGGTGCCAGCCAATACGGCGTCAATAGTGAAGCCGGCAGCATTCGGATGGCAGACGACGGCAACACGAGGATCAAGCTATATTTCGGCGCCGAACCGCAGAGCGATCCGGGTGCCGGGAACATCAAGGTCACCTATGATGCGGTCGTGGGTGATGACTACGACGAAAGTCGCATCCAGGACTGCCGCTTTGGTGTGCTGTTCGGCGCGAACGGCGCGGACGACCGCCTGTTTCTTGCCGGTAACGGTAAGTACAAAAATATGGACTTTTGGTCCGAATGGAACGACTTTACCTATTTCCCCGACGGCAACACCATGGAGGTGGGCGGTGCCCATTCGGCTATTACCGCCTATGCGCGGCTTTCTGACACCACCTTGGCGGTATTGAAGGAGGAGAAGGCGGGGGAACCCACCATCTTCTACCGCACCAGCAGGGAGCGCACCGAGGAGGATGGCATTGTGCTGAAGCAGTGGTTTCCGGTTTCCGCCGGTATCGCCGGTGACGGTACCGTGAACCCCCACGCGGTCGCCACGCTTGCGGGGGACGTGCTGACCTTGACGCGAAACGGCGTACATGCGCTGGTGCTTTCCGCCAACGTGGCAAGCGGTGAGCGATACACCAGAGAGCGGTCCCGACCCATCTACCGCGAGCTTTCGAGCGCAAAGCTCAGTGATGCGGCGGGGATCGTGTACCGCAACCGCTACTATCTCTCCCTCCCCGACACGGGCAAGTGCTACGTGGCGGATGCCCATTACAAGGCCATCTTTGAGGGCACCACCGACTACAACTACGAATGGTGGATCTGGGAGAACGTGCCTGCCACCTGCTTTGCGGAATATGCGGACAAGCTGATCTTCGGCACGCCCGAGGGGCTTGTATGCGCTTTTACGGAGGGAAGCTTTACCGACCGCACCTATACCGAGGTAAAGGGCGGTAATATGCTGGCAAGAGAGGACGGCGCGATCACCTACAGTATTACAACGCCGCCCGATGATTACGAACGTGTGGTGCTGGAAGGAAACGTATACGCCCGATCGGAGGACGGTACGTTGGAGAGCCTTTCGGGGGTGGAGCTTTACGTTAAAGAGGTGAACACCGCCCAATGGTTCACCGTGGCGCGGGACCCTGCGCTGCAGCATCCGCTTTTCATCTGTACCGACGGAGAAGCATCGAGCTGGACGGGGCGCTTCATCCACGTGACGCCCGTGGAGGCGGAGTGGATCACGCCGATCATGGATTTCGGCACCAACGCCCAGAGTAAAACGCTACTACAGCTGACCGTTGCCACCGAGCCGGGGATCGAGGGTAACGTGACCTTCGGCTATGAGACGAGGCGCATGCTACGGCAGATGCACGCGGACCGCGCCTTGGCGGTACCTGTAGAGCAGAATGCGGTGGAGATCGGCGGTGACAAGGGCTTTTCCTTTGACGACATCGATTTCAATAATTTTTCCTTTGATACCGCATTTGCGTGCAGTTATACCAAGCGGATGTGTCTGCGGAATTTCAACTTTATTCAGTTCAAATTCGGTTCAAATACTGACGAGGATTGCGCCGTTTCCGGCGTGACCCTGATCTATAAGATCAACCAGAACAACAGGGGGGTGAGATGATGGCGAACAAAATCACGCCGATCAGCGAGACCGATCGGAATGCGCTGAAGCGAAAAACGGCGGCGGTGCTTCCCGACAACCCTGCCGCATGCGGCATGAAGGCGGCACAGGTCAAACCGAAATTTTGGCAAGCTCTTGTGGATGGCGATGAGTCGGTGGCGGGCCTCATCAACCGCTTGATCGGTGAGGCAAATAAGGCGTTTGCTAAAGCGGTGGAGCAGGTTTCCTATGACCCCGACACCGAAAAGATCACGTTGACTTTTGGTGACGGTTCGACAGAACCGTTGGACTGCCCAAAGCAAGGTCCCACCGGCGCACCCGGCAGGGACGGTGCGGACGGTATTTCGCCCACTGTAGAGACCGCCCGTGTGGAGGGTGGCTACCGGATCACCGTGACCGACGCAAATGGCCCCAGCACCTTTATTTTGCCCGACGGCGCCAAGGGTGAGACCGGCGACCCCTTCCGCATTGCCAAGACCTATACGAGCGTTGGCGAAATGAACGCCGGCTTTGCCACAGACGAAGTGCCGGAGGGGGGCTTTGTGCTGATCGCCACCGGGTCGGTGGAGGACGCTGACAACGCAAAGCTCTTTGTGAAGGGTGAGACGGGCTATCAATATCTGATCGACCTGTCGGGTGCCACGGGCATCAAGGGAGATGCGGGCAACTCAATTAAAAGCATTGCCAAGACTGGCAGCTCGGGGCTGGTGGATACCTACACCGTGACCCTGACCGATGGCAGCACCTATCCCTTTACCGTGACCAACGGTAGGGATGGCACCAACGGTCAGGACGGAGCGGATGGCAAGGACGGCAAGGACGGCGTTTCGCCCACCGTGAGCGTGACACAGATCGCCACCGGACACACGGTACAGATCACCGACGCAAGCGGCACCAAGACCTTTACCGTGACCAACGGTAGGGATGGCACCAACGGTCAGGACGGAGCGGATGGCAAGGACGGTGTTTCGCCCACCGTGAGCGTGACACAGATCGCCACCGGGCACACGGTACAGATCACCGACGCGAGCGGCACCAAGACCTTTACCGTGAAGGACGGTGAGCGGGGAGATAGCGTTATTTCCACCGTAACCGCCACATCCCATGATGGCATCATCTACACCGGGACGTTGGAGGGCTTGGAAAAATACGAAAACGGTATGCTTGTTGTATTTATTCCGAATATGGCGAATATCGGCAATGACGCATATTTTGGCATCAATGATCTTGACCTTTTTTCCATCAGGATTGATTGTGAAGGGGGGTATACATACCAGACGAATACCGAGTGGATCAAACAGAACAAGCCCATTCTGTTGATGTTGTCCGAAGTCGGTGGCATCCGGTATTGGGCGGCATTGACCAATGACCGAGCACACACGATCACGGATAAAATGTGGTTTGTGGATAGGCTTGAAAGATATTCCAGAGGAAATGGCACCGTTCATGTTGAGCTACAAGGTGAGGTAAACGCAACCCGTAGAACCTTTCATTGCGTCGGTTCTTTTCGTTTTGACGGTACGACAAGCACTTCTGAGTATTATGTATTGGGCCACGATCAGCTAAACAGTTTGCTTCGTGAAAACACTGAAAATGTGCCATACGTATCTGTATGCAAAGGAAAATGGTGGGCGGTGACGAGCGGCAACGACATCATTGGCTATGGCACAAGGATGGTTTTTAACAAGGGATCAGGCATTATGCTTGGGCGAGCGTATCTCCGGGATACTGCCGATTTCGGCGCTTGGCCATTGTCAAATCTGATGAATGGAACGAACGGTGCCACCGTGTACTTTGAGTTTTTTGGAGAAATTAGCTAAAGGAGAGCATTACATGACTGAACATTTTGAAGGGATGACCATTGAAGAAATCAACGCGGCTGTGTTAAGAAAAATCAAAATCCGGAAACGCCTTGAGGCATTAAGCCAAGATTTTATGCAAGTCGTGGCGGGTGAAATCATCCCCGATCTGGATGAGCGCAAGGCTGAATTTGTAGCACTGCACAACGAGTTACGTGTGCTTGAGGGAAAGGAGCCGCGCCTTGTCGCGGCAGAAGGAGAAAACGTATGAAAAAGAGAATGCTGTTTTTGCTGCTGGCCGTTGCCGTACTAGCGGCAGGCGTCGCGCTTGGCGTACTGATCGCCACCGATGCCGCTGGAGGCGCGGACAAGCCCGTCTGGCAGGCTGTGATCGAGCAAAAAATACTGCCCTTGGTGACGACGGCCGTGTCTGCCATTGCGTCGTATTACATCATGAATTGGCCGTCGATCTCCAAAATCAACGCGGCGGCGGCGCAGGCTTCGCTTTCCGCCGCGGGCTTTGACGGTGCCGCGGGGGGGATCGTGAAGGTGACGACGGCAGTGGAGGGAGCTGTAGAGAAGATCACCGCATTGGAAGCCAGGATCGTGGCTATGGAGGCTGCGGACAGCAAGCGACACGAGCAGGATCACGCCCTGCTTGCGGCAGGTGTGAAGATCATGGCGCTCGCCTTTTCACATGAGAGCGAGCTTGTAAAAAACGGCACCGCCAGCGCCATTGTGAAGCTGGCGGAGGAGGAGCAGGATGGAAGCAAATGAGAAAAAGAACGGCAAAAAGCAGCTAAGACGCCGCTATATTACCCTTTGCATCTGCTCTTATCTGGTGCTGGTCGGCCCGCTGCTGGCGGTGCTTTGCGCCAACCGCGCCCGCTATTTTACCACCGTGGCTGACACCGTAAAGATCGGCGTGGGCGGGCTGATCTGCCTTGTGATGGTGGCACTGCTCATCGGCGGCAAGCTACGCGTGCCGAGCGCTCTTATCGTTCTGTCCTTTGTGTTCGTGATGTCCTGGCTCCTGGGCAATCTGCTGGAGGATCTGATGTTGCTTTCCGGCTGCGCGCTTGCCGGAAAGGCGGCGGATTGGATCTTCTTTGTGCCGCACATCAGGCGGCTGCGTGAGCGGATCCACATCGAAAGGCAGGCAACTGCCACGGCGGACGCCGTGACGGCGGCCTTGGAGAGGACCGGTAGGGTATGAGCGACAGAAAAATGATATGGAGCGATTTCCTCGGCTACGTTGGCGTAGCCGTGGTGGCGCTTTTGTATATCGGCACCGCGATGTTCGTGCCAACCGCCTCCGGCAAGAGTATTGGCACCATTCTTGCCGACGGCGCCCTTGGCTTTGCCCTTGGTGTGGCGATCAACTTCAATCTCAACCTACAGGGCATTTTGAAGGGCAAGAACGCTCCGCAGATGCTCTTGACCAGAGAGGAGCACGGCAAGACTGTGGATCGGATCGCGAGGCACATCCACCGTCTGGACGGCTGGTGTGCTGATCAGAACGCCGAGGCGCTCAGGCGTGAGCGTAGCCGCATTCTGATCGCCGCCGGCCTTCGCTATGAGGATCATTTTGACGAAGACGGCAAGGCAATAGAGGTTGTTTTCACGGGTGACAAGGACGTTGTGAAGCTGCGGCGCAAGGCTTGGCGAGCGGCGTTGCGAGTGAAGCTGACCCCACTTTCTACCGCTTCGCTGACCGGTGACGGCGAGCGACAGGGAGATCCCTTTAACTTTGGTGAAAACCCTGAGCAATACCAACGCCGCACCAATCTGACCGACGTCGGCTCTAAGATCGTGATGGCGGTCGTATTCGGCTACTTTGGCGTGGATATGATTGCCGATTTTCATTTTGAGGAGCTGGCGTGGCGCGCGCTGTACGTGGCGATTCTGCTTGCCTTCGGCATCGCCAAGCTGCTGCGCTCCTACCTTTTTATGGTGGACACCTACCGCGGCGGCATCGTGAAAAAGATCAATTACTTACAATCGTTTGAAAACTGGGCGGCAGAGTCGCCGGAAGGAGATAAGGATGAGTTTGGAAAACTACAAGACCGAGCAGCAGAATCTGCTGGAGGCACAGAAAACGAAAGCCAAGGAACAGGCGGCGCTGAACCATCAGAAGCTGCTCAAATACCTGCCCCAGCGCACGGCGGGGCAGAGCCTTGGCATGACCGAAAGCGCCAAAATTGCCGCGTATAACGCCCTGACGGAGCAGAAGGGGGCGGCGGATGCCGCCTTTAACCGTGGCATGGCGGATCTCAACAACTACGTGCGGGAGCAGGAGAAAACCGAGCAGGATGCCCTGTATAACGAGATCATGACCACCATTGACAGTCAGACGTGGAATACCACCGCCGAGCTGAGTAACTACCTCTTTGGAGAGGACGGTCAAAGCGGTGTTGCGGCAGGGCTCTCGGACAGTCAACGTGCACAGGTGCAGCAGCGTCTGGATTTCTATCGGAACAACCGTGATCAGCAGGCGGCGGATGCGGCGTTCAATGCAGACCCCATTTCGGTTTCTGCCGTGGAAGGCCTCAGCGTCAACAACGATTCGCTTAACGAAAAGGACACGGATGGCAGCGAAAAATTCTCTGTGAAAGACGGAAATGGTAAGAAATACCGTGTCAAATCGTCGCAGCAGGTCAGCAGCGGCGATAATGAGATCGCAAAGGCGATCGTTGGCAGCGTTGGCCGCAACAAGCTTACAAAGGGTGCGATCTATCAGGCCGGTGACGAGCTTTATGCGTATATTGGCACAGATGCCGCCGGTAATTATCTATTTGCCAATATTGTGGAGAGAGACCACTACGGGTTCGAGGGCAAAAGCGGCTATAAAGCGCTTCAAAAGTACCTGAAAGGGGAAAAGAAGGAGTAATTATGGCAAACAAACTGACACTTTACGACCGCTCGGCACGAGCGGATGCGATCCGGCAAGTGCGGGAGAACCGTCTGAACGTATATAAGGCCTCTCCCCCTGCGGCTTCGCAGGAGCCGGAGGAGGAAAAGGCCGGCGTGGGCAAAAAGCTGTTGGCAACATACGGCGACCTCGCCGCAAACCTCTGGGGAGGAGCGCTGAAGGGTGTGGAGGGCGTGGTTGATTTTGCTACGGGCTTGATACCGTATATCGGCGTGCCCGGCTTCGGCTTGCTTGGCGTGGTCGGTGGCGCTGTTGCCGGGCAAAGGTTCAAGGATGAGCTGCAGGAGTTTATTGCCAAGGATTGGGTCGGCACTTACGTGGCCGACCCTTTGCAAAATCTGACGAAGGATAGCTATCTGAACCAGGGGAAGGCCGGCGAGATCATCGAGGGTGTGGTCGGCGGCGTGGGGCAGATGCTGCCTGCCGTGGCAGTCACGTTGGCCACGGGTGGCGCCGGTGCTTCTACAGCCGTATCGCAGGCGGCAGCGCTGGCGACCACCGCATTCGGTGCCGCAGGCGGCGCCACAGAGGAGGCCTTCAAGGAGGGCGCCGGCTACGAGCAGGGTCTGCTGTACGGTACGGCGGTCGGTGCGGTAGAGGCAGGCACCGAGAAGCTGCTCCCCGGTCTCGGCGGTCTTTACGGTAATGGCGCCAAGGCGGCGGCAAAGAGCCTTGGAAAATCCACGCTAAAGCAGGTCGGCAAGGAGGTTGCCGAGGTGGGGCTGAAGCGGGTCGCCAAGGAGGCGATCGGCGAGGGCGTGGAGGAGATGATCTCCGAAACGGTGAGCCCCACGCTGAAAACCATTTACAAGGGCAAGGATGCCCTGCGGGAGTACAGCGACGCGGATTTCTGGGGCGGCGTGCTGGAGGCAGGCGTGATCGGCGCGGGCACCTCGGTGGCGTACGGCGGCACCGTGGGTCGCGCCATGAAAACCACGGGCGTGTATGCGGATGCCAATAGTGTGGCGGAGCATATTGAGGAGCAGAAGAAGCTGCGCGGCAAGGCAGGGCTTTCACAGGCGGATCGGGTGCAGATCGAGCAGAATATCAAGGCCGATCAGGAATTGCTTTCGGGCCGGTTGCAGAAGCTCTCCGAAAAGAAGCGTGCCAAGGTGTTTGAGAAGATGCCGACCTTCAAGGCCATGTTTGAGGCAGACGGCACCGTGAAGGCCGAGCAGGCGGCGGCGCTGGATGCCAAGATCAAGGCGGCAGAGGACACCACCTACAGCGCGGATATCCGCAGCTCCACGGCTGATGCCGAGCGGATCACCGAGGCATTGAAGAACGGCTCCACCGAGGAACACGAGATGCGCGCCTTTACGGGGGAGATGACCGAGGACCAAAGCAAAAACGCAGATGCTGTACGTGAGTTTATGGGCGCTGTGAGCGAGCGCAGCGGTGGTGTTGTGGGTGACTACGTGATCGCCGAGAAAGCGCCCGAGGGCCCTGCCTATTTTGATAAAAAGACCGGCTTGACGGTGATCGGTATGGATGCGGTGGAGAACGGCACCGCCCTGGAAGCGGTGACACGTGAACTGGAAAAAGCAGGTTGGCAAGAAGCCGTGGTGCACGAGACCTTCCACACGATCGAGGACACCAACGCCGGCAAGGAGCTTGCCAAGCTGGTGACGGACAATGAGACCTTGCGCAATCTTGCCATCACCGACGTGCTGAAGCGCAGGTATTTGCAGGACTTTTTCGGCAAGGACGGGAAGAAGGCAGATGCCAAGACCGTTGCGGACGGTGTTGCAAAGCTGATCGAGAGGGAGAATAACGGCGAGGTGCTGACCGAGAGCGAGCAGGAAGCCCTGGACGAATACAGAGACGAGGTTGCCGCCTTTGCCAACCAGCGCTTGCTTGGCAACAAGGCGTTTGTGAAAAAGCTGATCACCACAGAGCCCTCCACGGCGGAAAAGCTGATTGCCAAGATCCGGGAGATCCGCGAGGACTTGAAGGTGCGCAAGGATCCCGAAGCCAAGGCGCAGCTGGAGCTTGTGCGCAAGGCAGAAAAGCTCTTTATGCAGGGTCTTTCCGAGGCGGGCGGTACCATTGATGCTGCGGGTAAGATCCATTTGGCCAATCGGGAGGAGGATGAGGAAAAGGGTAAGGTCAGGCGCCTTGCCAACCCGAAAAGCGTTGACAATCTGACCGAGGAGCAGTATAATAATTTTGGATGGGTGAGAGCCAATGATGTGCTGAACAGCGGCGAGTGGAAGGACTTTACAAGCAAGTTCGCCGATGCCGTGACAAAGCAGACGAATCCGCCCAAAACAAAAGGCGGCGAGTATATGATCGCCGTGAGTGACATTGACGATGCGCTGCATTATGGCACCGATAATATCATCGTTTATGCCAAGGGATCTATTGAAAGCCCGCAGGTGTCGCGGATATTGAAGATTGATCTTGATAACGAAACGGATCTTGACAGAGAGAGGAGAAAAATTTATGTTACTGCAAGGCGAGGCTTACAGCCGACGTCTGGAGGAGTTTTCCGATTCTACGCTTCAACTGATTTTGGACGTGGACTCTATGAGCAAGGAAAACGCCATCAAGAGTGGCAAAATAACGGCCAATTCGGAACTGACCGAGGCAGAGGTCGTAGAACAACTGACCGCATTAAAGAATTCAAGGTAAACGACGACGGTAGTTTTACCACCACCTATGCCGACGGCAGGGTGGTAACGGAGCCGCCGAAAGTCCGCCGCTCCCGCAACGTCACCGGCGAGACGGTCACCATCTCCAAGGGCGAGATGGCGAAGCTGCACGCCAATTATGCGGGCGACAAGGTGTTTGCCAAGGGTGCGGTGACCGAAGCCTTGAAGGGCATTGATGCCTTGAAGGCGCTTTCTGCCGAGCGCAGGCGCGAGATCGCAAACGAGATCTGGACGGGGTACAACAAGCGACTGCACCAGCAGGGCTTTGAGCTGTTTACCGAGCTTGCGTGGCATCAGATCC
>SVQY01000033.1 GCA_015065135.1 Oscillospiraceae bacterium | reverse complement strand
CGGCTGGATCGGTGGCACCATTCAGCACTACTTCGGCACCGACCCCAACTATCCGCAGGGCAAGCGGGGCACCGTGACCCGTTACGGCAACGGCGTGGAGATCTATGGTGGCTGCGACGACTATCGCGTGGCGGATTGCTATATCTATCAATGCTACGATGCGGGCATTACCCATCAGGTGACCACCAACGGCAAGACCAGGCTGATGACCAAGGTGCGCTATGAGAACAATCTGATCGAAAAATGCGTATACGGTATCGAATATTTCCTGGAAATGACCGATGGAGATACCGAGAGCTATATGGAGGATATCGAAATGTGCGGCAACATCATCCGCGCAGGCGGCTACGGATGGGGACAGCAGCGGCACAATACCGATACCCCCGCGCTGATCAAGGGCTGGAGCTATGAGAACAGGGCGAGCAAGTACAGCATCCACCACAACATTTTTGATCGCTCGGCCTACCGTATGCTGCACCTGGTGGCAAAGGAGCAGAGCAGCTGCCCCGATATGCACGATAATACCTACATTCAGCATCTGGGCGGCAGGATCGGTCAGTACGGCGGCAACAAGGAGGCCGAGCCCGAGAACCTTGTGTTCGACGGACAGGCAGAGGAGAAGATCACCAAGATCTTCGGTGACAAGAACGCCAAGATCTACGCCATCGAATGAAAAACATAAGAAAAAACACCCCGTTACGGGGTGTTTTTTCTTATATCTGCTTGTGTACGCTCTTGTACTCGTCGTAAAAGCGATAGTAAGGACAGGATGCGGTGCTACCACTGAGAAAGCGAAGCATATCGTCCTCATCCAGCTTTGCCATGCAGCAGTATTCGTCTGTGTACTCGTCGTAATCGTAGAATTCGCAGCTCTCGCAGTTGGAGACCGGCTTTTTGGGCTGATAGGGCATAGCGCGCACTCCTTTCCCGTTTTTTATGATTTTATCATAAAATTTCTCTTTTTTCAAGTGTTTCATTGACTTTTGTGCCGCTTGTTGCTATACTGAAGGTACAAATTCGCTTTCGCGGAGGTTATGGATATGAAAGAAAATATGTTTGTGGAGGGACACCGCGGCTATTGTGCCAAATATCCCGAAAACACCCTCATTTCCTTTGAGGGCGCTATGGATCTTGGCGTGGATGGCTTTGAGTTTGACATCTGGCTTTCCAAGGACAAGGTGCCGGTGCTGATGCACGACGGCAACTGCAAGCGCACCTGCGGTGTGGATAAGCATTTGCGTGACATGGCCCTGGAGGAGATCAAGCAGCTGGATGCGGGCTACGCGCAAAAGTTCGGCGATAAGTATATCGGCAAGGGCGTGGGCGTGCCCACGTTGCGTGAGCTGTGCGAGCTGGTGACAGCAAAGGGACGCACCGACATCGTGCTTGGCGTGGAGATCAAGGAGTATACCGAGGAGTGCGTGGATCTTTCGGTGCCGATCCTGAAGGAGTTCGGGCTGTTTGATGCCGCCTGCTTCTATGCCTTCGATGCGCAGACCATCAAGTACCTCAAGACCAAATACGGTGCCCGTGTGATGGGTTATCCCGATTTCCAGATGCGTCGCTTCGAGGCAGATTCCTATGATTACTATGACGAGATCGGCCTGAATATGCCGATCACCCGTTCTGAGATCTATCCCGTCTACGCGGCAAAGAAGATGCCTATCCACCTCTACTGCGCGGATACCGACGAGCAAATAGAGCTTTGCTTTACTCGCACCGAGTCGAATTTTATCACTGCCAACGATCCCGTGCCGCTGATGAAGAAGCTGGGTCGCAGGATCGGAGAGACCAAGGAGTATTGATGGCGGCCTCCTATAAGGATCTGCCCACCAGGAAACCAAATCGGCTGGCTTCCTTTGACTATAGCGTTATGGCCACCTATTTTATTACGATATGCACCAAGCAGCGTAAGCGGTTGCTTTGGAACAGCCCCTACAATATCGTCGGTGATAAGGTTGTTTAAGGGGAGTGTGACAAAGCAATGCGGGGAGTCGATCTGGCAAAAGGGCTTTTACGATCACGTGGTGAGAAACCAAGAGGATCTTGCGGAAATTTCAGAATATATCGCGAATAATCCGATAAAATGGATGGAAAAACATTTTACTGAAAGGTGAAAACAATGCTTTACGCAGACGGCATACACAACGACACGGCGGCGCTGCAGGCGCTGCTGGACGAGTGCGGCATCATCAGGATCGACCGCCCCGGCACCTACCTTGTGGATAAGACTCTGATCATTCATTCCAATACCCGTCTGGTGCTTGCCCCCGGCGTGCATCTGAAGGCCGCGCCCATGTCCCGCTGCGCGCTCATTGAAAACGAGCAGTTTGCCAAGGGAGAGGGCAGGGATCACGACATTGAGATCATCGGCGGCATTTTTGACGGCAACTGCGATGCAATGGGTCTGGACGCGGTGCACGAGGCAAAGCACCGTCTGGACGATCCCTACAGCCCCGCGCTGTTCAAGGGCAAGCTGATGCGTTTTGCCCATATTGATAAGATCGTGCTGGAAAAGCTGACCGTTAAGGATCCCGTCAGCTACGGTATTCAGATCGGCGATGTGCGCGGATTTGTGACACGTGACCTGTTTTTTGATTACAACTGGCACTTTGGCACTACCGACGGCGTGCATATCAACGGCCCTGCACGGGATGGCGTGATCGAAAATTTGTGCGGTACCACCAATGATGATCTGGTGTCGCTGACCACCTATGACGAGCCCCACGCCGAGGTGTCGCTTGGTGATATTGAGAATATCTACATCCACAACCTTACCGCCATCAACGGCTTCTCGGGCGTGCGCCTGCTTTCGGGCGAGGGCTATAAGCTTACCAACGTTCGCGTGGACGGCGTTTACGGTGATTACCGTCACAACGCCATCGTCATTTCCAACCATAACAAGCGCCCCGGTGCCGTGTGGTTTGACAATATTACGTTGGAAAATTTCGGGGCGCGCAAGAGCTATACCCCTCTTGGGGAGGATTGCTTCCGCATGTGGGAGAAGGGCGTCGATAAGCGCGCCATCATTCAGTTTGAGATCGGCGCTCGCTGCGGCAACGTGGTGATCCGCGATATTTACCGTCGCGAGGAGCAGGCCACCGAGGCACCCTTGCTCAAGCTGAGCGAGGATACGGTCATCGATCGGTTGGTGCTGGACAATCTGCATCAATCCGCCGCCGACGGCATCGAGCTTGCTTTTATCGAAAACGACGCGCAGGTAGGGGAACTGATTGAAAAATAAGAAAAAGCCGCCCCGTTGGGCGGCTTTTTCTTGCAAAAACAACGTGATGGCTCGCCTGCAAGCAAGTCCGTAGCTTAAGAAGGGCTGCTGTCGGTGAGCGGAAAAGGAATAAAAGCACATGGGTTATAAGAGGCTCCCTCCGGGAGGGGGCTCCCGCGTAGCGGGTGGAGGAGCCCGCGCAACAAAGGAGAAGCGGTTTTGATATGGCGAGCGCTACAGTCAAAGTGCCGCCGGTTAGGATATTACGGCTTGGGGACGGCTTCGCCTACTCGCTCGCCACGCTTTGCGTGGCAGAAACCCCTACGGGCTTTCCCCTGAGTAGGCTTCATCCATCCCCAAGCCGTAGCATAACAAAAAACCGAGGCAATCGCCTCGGTTTTTTATTATGGCGCGGCTTGGGGGACTCGAACCCTCGACCTACTGGTTCGTAGCCAGGCACTCTATCCAACTGAGCTAAAGCCGCGTGTAGCCTATCGGCGTACTCACATATATTATCACACACGACTTCGTTTGTCAAGGGGTTTTTGAAAAAATCTTTTATTTTTTCAGCGCTTCGGCAAGGCGGATCGCTGTTTGGGCAATGTCGCTGCTATTTGGTACGAAGATCAGATCGGCTAACTTCAGATAGAGGGGGCGGCGGCTTTCATAAATATCCGAAAGGGTCTCTCCCGGCTGCATGGCGATGCCGCGCGTGGCAAGATCGTGGATGCGCTTTTCGATCTCGGGGCAGGGGAGATCCAGAAAAACAACGCTGCCCAGCTCCTTCAATTTCCTCGCGGCACAGGGAAGCAGCGGCGCGGAGCCGCCGGTGGCGATCACCGTGTTTTCTGCTTGTAATCCGCAGATGACATCCGCTTCAGCGGCAAGAAAGGCATCCACGCCTTTTTGATCAATATATTGCTGCAAGGGCATACCGATCTGTCGCTGGATCACAAGATCCGCATCCAGAAAATCCTTGCAGAGCAGCTTTGCCAGCAGTACGCCAAGGGTGCTTTTGCCGCACCCCGGCATACCGATCAGAATGATGTTTTCTTTGTTCATTTTGCCTTTTTCAGGATCACAGTCTCAAAGGGTGCGAGGGAAATATCCCCCGTAACGGGTGTGTTTTTCTCAACAGTTTGCCACTTTTCGGCGGTTTTGACACAGACGGAGGCATTGTTAAAGTTCTGCAGGAACACGAACACGCTTTTCCCATCGGTGCGGGAGTGGGCGGACACGCCGTGGGGCAGCTCTCCGTCAAAGTCGGAGACGATATGCAGCTCGCCCATCAGCTTTGCCATCATGGCATCGGTGAAGTCACCCGTGTCGCGGAAGGCAAGGTAGTATGCCTTGCCCTTGCCGTAGCTATTGACGGTGACGGCGGGTCTGCCCGCATAAAAATCGGACTGATAGGTGCCCAGCACCGCGGCGCCCTCTGCGTGGATCAGCTCGCAGTAGTCCACCGCCTTGAAATTGCCCATATCGGTGGCAACGGTGTTGTGATCCTCAGGGTAAAGGGTATCGATCTCCTCGTTCCAGATGCCGAACACCTTCCGCAGGCCCGCGCCCGGCCAGCCGCCGAGATGCGCAAGCGTGGTGTCATCCACCATAGCGGTGGCATAGGTGCAGACAAGAGTGCCGCCCTCTGCCACGTAAGCGGCCAGCTTCTCGCCTTGGGCGTTGCTCACCGAGTAGAGCATTGGCGCGATCACAAGATCGTATTTTGTAAAGTCGTCCTCGGGGCAGATCACGTCTACGTTGATGCCGCGCTTCCAGAAGGGCTCGTAGAAGCGGTGCTGCACGCTATCCAGCTTCTTGTTTTTGTTCTGGAAGCCCTGGGCACTGTCCAGCGCCCATTTGTTGCTCCAGTCATGCAAAATCGCAACACGTGTCTCGGTTTTTGTGCCAACAATAGCATCCAGCTGCTTCATTCTGGCGCCCAGCGCAGAGACCTCTTTAAAGACGCGGGTGTTCTCGCTGCCCTCGTGGTCCACCACCGCGCCGTGGAACTGCTCGCCCGCGCCGCGGCTCTTGCGGAACTGGAAATACTGCACCGTATCACCGCCGTGGGCGATGGTCTGCAGGGCGGAAAGCTCGTGCGCACCGGGACGCTTGAGCTTGTTGTAATCGTGCCAGTTCACGTGGCTGGGGGTGCATTCCATCAGCATAAAGGGCTGATGCTTCATGGTGCGGCAGAGGTCGTGCGTGTAGGCGGTGAGCATAGCGGTGTGGATGTCGGCATCGGTTCCTCGCCAGGTAGGATAAATATCGTTGGCGATCACGTCCAACTCTTTGGCCAGCACGCGGTAGTCCAGACCGTGATAAAAGCCCATCATATTGGTGGTGACGGGGATATTGGGAGTGAACTCTCTGACGGCGGCGATCTCGTTTTTCATAAAATCGGTGGTCTGATAGCTGACAAAGCGGCGCCAGTCCAGATCCAGACCGTTGGTGTACTTTTCGCCGTGATCCATGGGGGGATCGATCTGAGACCAGTCGGTATAGGTGTGCGCCCAGAAGGCGGTCCACCAGGCGTGGTTCAGGGCATCCAGCGTCTTGTATTTGTTCTTCAGCCATTCACGGAAGGCGTTTTTGCAGTTTTCGCAGTAGCATCTGCCGCCGTACTCGTTGGAGATGTGCCAGACCAGGAGCGCGGGGTGATCCTTATAGCGCTCGGCAATGCGGCGGTTGATGTTGGCCACCTTTTCCCGATAGACGGGGGAGGTAAAGCAATGATTGTGGCGCATACCGTGGGTGTTGCGGGAGCCGTCCGCATTGGTGCGCAGCACCTCGGGATATTTCATCGAGAGCCATGCGGGGCGCGCGCCGCTAGGGGTCGCCAGCACCACACGGCCGCCCGCCTTGTAGATGTCGTCCATCGCCTTATCCATAAAGCTGAAATCATATTTGCCCTCCTCAGGCTCCAATGCTGCCCACGCAAAGATGCCCACCGACATGGCATTGCAGTTGGCAAGCTGCATCAGTCGCATATCCTCCGCCAGTATATCGGGGCGGTCCTGCCACTGGTCGGGATTATAGTCGCCGCCGTGCAGCAGGTGGGGGAAGCTTGCGTTGATATATTTTTTCATATCGGTGCTCCTTTCGAATGCAAAAGACGTTACCTTTATTGTAACACGGTGGGGGAGATGCCGTCAATAGCGACCGACGGGAATTTTCGCGCTTTGTCCGGAAAAGTTCATGAAAATATCACAAAACGGGCAGGGAAACGGCGTGTTTGGCGGTTGATTATTTCTATAAAGTATGTTATAATGTATAATGTCTATCTGTGGGCATATGCCCGCGCCTGCGCGTGCGCAGGGAAAAACCAAAGTGAAAGGATCCTAAATCTTATGATCAAGATCGACCATTTGGTCAAGCATTACGGCGCCAACTGTGCGGTGGATGACATCAGCTTCGAGATCGCACGGGGCGAGATCGTTGGCTTCCTCGGCCCCAACGGTGCCGGCAAGAGCACCACGATGAATATTCTGGCAGGATATCTTTCCTCCACGGCCGGTCGCGTGATGATCGACGATCTGAACGTACTGGACGAGCCTTTGGAGGTCAAGCGCCGCATCGGCTATCTGCCCGAGCAGCCTCCTCTTTACCCGGATATGACGGTGGAGGAGTATCTCATCTTCGTTTACAATCTGAAGGGCTGTACCTTTAACCGCAGCAAGCATCTGGAGGAGATCTGCGACGTCGTTAAGATCAAGGACGTGTACAAGCGCGTGATCCGCAATCTTTCCAAGGGCTACAAGCAGCGTGTGGGCATTGCCCAGGCATTGATCGGCAATCCGCCCGTCATCATTTTTGACGAGCCAACCGTCGGTCTTGACCCCAAGCAGATCATCGAGATCCGCAATCTGATCCGTACCCTCGGCAAGGATCATACCGTCATTCTTTCCACCCATATCCTGCAGGAGGTGCAGGCGGTCTGTGACCGTATCATCATCATCAACAAGGGCAAGGTGGTCGCCGACGAGCTGACCGAAAACATCAATCGCGTGATCGACGGCAACCGCCGCTACCGCGTGAAGATCTGCGGCCCGCAGCGCGAGGTGCAGAGCATGCTCAGCGACCGCCCCGACGTATCCTATGTGGAGCTGCTGCCCGAGCGTGACGGTGATGCCAGCACCTTCATGGTAGAGAGCGCGCCCAATGTGGATATGCGCAAGTCACTCTTCTTTGCGCTGGCGCAAAAGGGCTGGGCGATGGTTGGTATGGAGCCTCTTGGTATGAGCCTGGAGGACGTATTCATCTCGATCGTGGATAAGACCGACGATATGAGCCGCGGCAAGCGGACCGGCAAGAACCGTCGCGGTCGCTCCGGCACCGACATGGAGAAGGATCTTGCCCAGTCGATCATTGATGCCACCGCCGAGGCGCAAAAGAATATTGCACCCTACCGTGAGGAGGAATAACGCCTCCCGCACCCTTCCACACCTAAAGAAAGGAGATCGGCTCTGCCGATTGAAGCTATGTTTGCTATTTTCAAAAAGGAATTGCGTGCGTATTTCATCAGCCCCATCGGATACGTGTATACCGGCATCTTTCTTGCCGCCGCAGCTCTGATCTGCGCCTACACCACCATCCAGAAGGCGAGCTATGACACCACCACCTACTTCCAGTACATGATCTTTACCTTTATCATCCTCATTCCGCTGCTGACCATGCGCTTGTTTGCAGAGGAGAGAAAGATGCGCACCGAGCAGCTGCTGATGACTGCACCCGTGACCATTACCGGCATGGTGATCGGCAAATATCTGGCAGCGCTGACGTTGTTCGTTTCCTCGGTGCTGGTCTCCTGCATCAACTTCTTCCCCCTCGTTTCCTACGCCATTGCGGAGAAGGATGCTGCCGCCGTCGGCGTGCACGTAGGCCCTGTGTTCGGTCAGGTGTTCGGCTGCCTTGTAGGCGTGCTTCTGATCGGCGCCTGCTTTATTGCCGTGGGTCTGTTCATCTCGGCTATGACCGAGAATCAGCTGGCCGCCGCCGTGATCAGCGTGGCCGCTATCGCCTTTATGATCCTTGTTGGTATCTTCAACAACTACATCGGCTCCGGCTTCATCGTTTCGGTGCTGGATTGGATCTCGGTGCTTTCCCGCTTTGACAATTTTGCATATGGGCTCTTTGATTTCTCCGCCCTGCTGTATTACGTTTCTATATCCGGTGTATTCTTGTTCCTGACGGTGCGCGTTTACGAAAAGCGCCGTTGGGGCTGATAGGAGGTGACAGTGATGAAGATTACACAAAGCAAGAAGTTTCGTCACGGCTCTGTTTCCGTGGCGCTGACCGTTGTCATCATTGCCGCCGTCATTCTGATCAATGGCATCTTTACCGCACTATCCGATCGGTTTACCTGGTACATTGATATGACTGCCGAGCAGATCTACACCCTCTCCGATGAGGCCAAGGAGCTGCTGAATACCGTGGACCCCTCCCGTCAGGTCACCATTATCTTCTGCTCTCCCAAAAGAGATCTGGAGGCTGACCCCAGCTTGCGCTATCCGCTCTATACCGTTACCGAGATGACCGAGAAGTACGATAATATTCACGTGAAGTACGTGGACTGGCTCACCAATCCCTCGGCAGTTTCCCAGTATAAGGAAAGCTCGGGACAGAGCATCAACAGCTATAGCATCATCGTGACCAGCACCTTTGAGGCCACCAATCCCACCACCAATGCGCTGGAGGAGAAAACGCAGTCCCGCGTTTACGCGTTGAATGCGCTCTATACCTATGACAGCACCGGCCAGTCGGTCATCGGCTATAACGGTGAGCAGCGCCTGGTCTCGGGTATTTTGGCCGTGACCCAGGTAGAGACCCCTGTTGCCTGCGTGACCATCAACCACGAGGAGAAGGTCAACTCCGCGCTGCTGAATCTGCTCTACGAGACCGGCTATGAGGTGAAGGCGGTGGATCTTTCCGCTGCCACGCAGACAGAGACCGACCCTGCCACCGGAGAGAAAAAGCAGATCCCGACTGCGGAGTATATGAAGGATTGCCGCTTGCTGGTGATCTTTGATCCCCAGGAGGATTTTTATACTGTTGACGGCGAGGACGAGATCGCCATCCTGGATGCGCTGCTTGCCAAGCGCGAGTGCGCGGCAATGGTCTTCTTTGACCACGAGACTCCCGAAATGCCCCGTTTGGAGGCCTTTTTGAAGGAGTGGGGCGTAGAGATCGCCCGCCATACCAACGAGGGTACCGGACAGGTCTCTAACCTGCTCATCAAGGATACCAGAAATTCCTTTGACCCCGACGGTATCATCAACAAGGCCGTTTATGCCGAGAAGGGACTTGGCTACTCGATCACCAAGCAGCTGCTGGAGGCGACCAGCCCCAAGCCTGCCGTATTCAAGTATACCGGCGCCATTCGTATGCCTGCCGATACCAACTGGACCGTTACCACCTCGGAAAAGGATGAAAACGGCGACAGCTACACCTACGGTGCGTATTATGCCAACGGCGTCAATCGCGCGCTCTACGATGTGTTTACCTCCTCGAACAGCGCCTTTGCCGAGGCCGGCGGCGACAAGCTTGACGAGAGCGCACCCTTCAAGTATATGACCGTGACCAGAGAGACGCTGGCAAGCGGCGGTAATTCCTATCTGCTGGCTTGCGCCTCTACCGAGTTTGCCTCGGCAGGTGCGCTGGATAGCAGCTATGCCAACCACACCGTTCTGACCCGTGCCTGCCACGCTATGGGCGGCGCGCAGGTCTCTGTCTCGCTGGATTGCAAGTACTTTACCGATACCGAGATCGACTCTATCACCGCATCCGCCGCAAATCAGTACACCATTGTGCTGACCGTTGTGCCGGCGCTTGCGATCTTCATTACCGGCATTGTGATTATGGTAAGGAGAAAATACGCATGATACCAGAAGAAAAGAAGCAACCCATGGAAGAGAAGGAGCTCCCCCCCGCAGAGAACGCCGACGGTGCTGCTGCACCCGAGGCGGCATCTGCGCCGGTGGCAGAGGAGAACACCTCCACCATCTATACGGCCAGCACCTTTCCCACCACAAAGCCCCGCCGCCGCAGCGCTCTGAAGCGGCAGCGCAAGCTGCTGGTGATCCTGCTGGCGGTGGCGATCCTGCTGGGCGCCATCTATATTCCGGTCAGCCTGCTGACCGATCGTCAGCCCGTTCGCTTTGAGGACGGCACCCGCTTGACCGATGCCGACGGCACCAAGTACTACACCCGCAAAAAGGATGGCATCTATATGATGTTCGCCAAGGGCGGCTCGGTTTGCGAGACCACCGATGACGGCTTGTATAAGACCAAGGATCAGGTCCTTGTCACGGTGGATGAGACCACCGGCAAGGCCAGCGTGGTGGCTGTTCCCTTGATGGAGGGCACCGAGGATAAGTATTTCAACGCCGTTGACGGCACCTACGATATTTTGCTTTACCCGATGATCGGGCGCAGCGAGGTGCAGTCGATCGAGGTGAAGAACAAGAAGGATCATTTCAAGTTTGTCAAGGATAAGGAGGGTGCCTTCTATCTGGAGGGTCATCCCGAAACCCCCTACAACAGTATGATGTTTGCGACCCTGCTGTCGCTGACCGGCTACACCAACACCGTCGCCCGTCTGGATCTTTCCGAGAGCAATCCGGATGCCGAGGGCTTCCGCCAGAACGGCTATGCCGAGTACGGATTGCCTGAGAACACCGACGACGCAGAGAACTATTTTGTGATCACCACCACCGACGGTGTCACACATCGCGTTTGCATCGGCAACGTGATCCTGGATGACACAGGCTACTATGCCCGTTATGCCGGCCGCGATCAGGTCTATGTGCTGCAGCAGCTGGAGGAGAGTGATTATAACTCCACCCTTTCCGGCACGCTGCTCACCACGCTGGAGAGCTACGTGACCCCCACCGTGACCACAACCATCAGCTCCACCAACTACTTTGATGTGACCGACTTTACCATTCTCGGCGCACCGGGCAACTCCACCGATCTTGAGGATTTCGAGCAGGTGGTCAAGTTCTCCTATGAGCCTGTAGAGCGGCGCAAGAACACCTTCTACGCCAATATCCCCTATTTCGGTCAGGGCAAGCTTTCCGGCTATGCTATTGACGATTATCAGGCAGACGTTTGCCTGCAATATATCATGGATCTTTCTCCGCTGCGTACCGTCAAGCTGTTCCGGGATCATACCGATACCGAAAAGAACCTGCAAAGCTTTGTGGAGGAGTACGGCGTGGCGTATGCCATGGAGTTCACCTTCAACGGCTCGCGCAAGGGCGAGGAAGGGGACTGGGAGCCTGTCCGCAGCGATCAGGTGCTGCACCAGATCTGGGTCAGCCCCTTGATGCGTAACGAGGACGGCATCGACGTTTATTATATGTATAATGAAGTGTTCGATATGATCGTCGAGGTCGCCCGTACCAGCGTGGAATTCCTGGAGTGGGATGACTATAAATGGGTCAATTCCACTGTCTTTAACGGCAATATCGGCTATCTGGATAAGATGGAGATCAGCATCAAGGGCGGCACTACCGCAGGCGTGACCGGCGTGACCAACGTGCTGTTTGACATCTCCTACGTGGACGATAAGGGCAATCCTATTGCCGGCATGGAGGAAAGCGCCCAGATCCAGGTCTTTGCTACCTACGGCGGCATTCAGAACAAGAAGATCAACGACACCCTCAAATTCCGCTACTTCTACCAGTCGCTGTTGGCCTCCAATCTGGAGGGCTCGATGCCCAAGGGCAGCGAGGCTGTGCAGGAGGCGCTGAAGGGCACCGAGCCGGATCTGAAGATCACGCTGACCTTCGAGACCGGTGAGGAGACTGTTGTTCGCACCTATTGCTTCTATTCCGGCACCGCCTCCAGCGGTCGCGGCGCCTATATGACGCTGAACGGAAACGGCAACTTCTATATGCTGCAGGGCCGTGTGAACAAGATCATCAATGACATCGGCAAGGCGCTCAGCGAGAATGAGGCTGACACCGTGGACCCCGATGCAAAGAGCTGAAAAACAAATAGGGAGCGCCGCGCGGCGCTCCCTATTTTTCATCAAAAACCGCATAACGGTATCAAAAAACCGCCATTTTCAAGCGAAAATGGCGGTTTTTCTTTTGTAGCTTTAGCGGAAATAAACCACTACCTGAGGTGGTGGAAAGAGAAGCTTTAGCTGTAAGGCCCCCTTGTGTAAAGGGGGCTGTCGCGTTAGCGACTGAGGGATTGTTTGGAGCGCAAATTCAACTTTTACAATCCCTCCGTCTTGCTACGCAAGCCACCTCCCTTTACACAAGGGAGGCGATCTGTAGCCGGATATCCGGCGGCAGGGCGCTTTGTGCAATTGATAATCATTCAGTACATCCCCAGATGTTGCCGGTGTTATGCCCCGGAGGGGCTTGCGCATACCACCGGCTTAGCCGGTGGTTATGATTGCGCTTCGATCACTCGGTGCGCAGGGCCTCGACGGGGTCCTTCTTGGAGGCGATGCGAGAGGGAAGCAGGCCGGCGATCAGCGTGAGCACCATGCTGATGGCAATGAGGATAAAGGCTGCTCCCACGGGCAGCACCGCACGGATATTGGTCATATCGGTCACGGCGCGCAGGATCAGGTTGATGGGCAGGCAGAGCAGCACCGTGGTCAGAATACCAATGGTGCCGGCTGCAAAGCCGATGATCAGAGTCTCGGCATTGAACACACGGGAAATATCGCGCTTGGAGGCGCCGATGGCGCGGAGGATACCGATCTCCTTGGTGCGCTCCAGCACCGAGATATAGGTGATGATGCCGATCATGATCGAGGAAACGACCAGCGAGATAGAAACGAAGGCGACCAGCACGTAGGAGATGGCGTCCACAATGGTGGTGACCGAGGACATCATGATGCCCACGAGGTCGGTGTAGCGGAGCTTGTCGACTTCCTCTTGTTGATCGTTATAATCCGAAATAAACTGCTCGATATACTCCTTGGACTCGAAATCCACGGCGTAGAAGTTGATCGAGGCGGGCTTAGCCTTTTCGGCATCGCCCAGCAGTTCCAGATTGCTGTCGTAGGTGGCATCCATCTGGGGCGCCATTTCGTAAAGGGTGTTCTGGAAGGTGTTGAACTGATCGTCGTCCATGGCGCGCAGCAGAGTGGGGAAGTTGCTGTCATTCACCGACATCTTCAGCAGCTCTGCGTTCATAAAGTCGTAGATGCCCTGCATCGTCTCGGTGCCGCACATCGACTGCAGGCCCGGGATGGCAATGGGGATGGTATCGGAGGCGGGAATGCCTGCGATGATCACCATACGGTGGCTCATATCCATCAGCGGCAGTAGCTCCACCATATTATCCGGGGTCACGGCCACGTCGGGAATGTTCAGCATAGAGGTCAGCGTGCCGCAAAGCGTTGCCAGCGGTGCGGCGTTTGCATCGCTCTGCTTGGCGGCGGTCAACATGCTGTTGATCAGGGTGGTGATCTGCGCATCGTCCATCATAGCGGCAAAGGCGACCAGCGTTTCGGCGTTGACGGGGGGATTTTCTGCAAATCCGGCGCGGATCTGCTCGGTCATAAAGGCGTAAAGCGCCTCCATGGTGGTGTCATCGATGGCGCGGATCAGCTGATCGATGTTATCCTTGGTGTAGACCGTGCGCTCAAAGGGCGTGCCGGTCAGTACGTTGTAGGTGGGGGTGGCCTTCTGTTGATTGATTACCGCGCTCTTGGTGTTCTGCTCCAGAATGTAATCGGTCAGTGCCTTGGTGTAGCCGATGGCACCCGAGATCGAGGTGGCGGTGGCGCCGGTCTTGGGGCGCACGATGCCGGCGATCTTCAGCTCTATACCGTTTTCGGTCACAAAGCGCTCCTGATCAAAGAATACGCTATCGCGCTGATCGTACCATACGGGATAGGTCTTGCCGTTTACGGAGTAGGAGTGCCCCTCGCCCTTTTCTTCAAAGAAATCGGCGGTATTCAGCAAACGGAAGGACATGTTCAGAAAATCATCATAGGTGTAGGGGTCCATGGGGGTGGTGTCGTACTCACCGTTTTGCATCAGATCCTCCATGATGCCCTCCAGCTCGCTCTGGTCCAGCACACCCAGCATATAAAGGGTCATCTTGCTGAGCTGATTGTTGCTGCTGACCACCAACACTACCTCGTTTGCGTTGGTAGGCCAGTTACCGGCGATCACGTCGTACTGCTGATCCAGCAGCTCCTGGTTGTTCAGCATCTCGGAAAAGACGCTCATGTTGCCCATCAGCTCTCCGACACCGGAAAAAGCGCTGCCCATATTATCAAAAATAGTAGAGGGGCTGACCTGCGTTTTGCCGTCGGCGGTAAAGATCTGCAGATCGAAATTATAGGTATACTTGATGTCGGTCACATAGGGCGCCAGCTGATCGCGGTGCTGCTCCAGGTGTGCGTGGAACTTTTCCAGATTGTTGTTTACGGTAGAGCTCATCGCAGACATCATCGTGCCTAGCGAGTCATCCACATAGATCATATTGGAGTCCTTGTGGTCGGCGGTGTCGCTTACGGCGGTCATAGCACCAAGCATGGCCGACATATCCTGCGTTTGCTGCTGGATCGACAGGGGATAGGTGGAAAGGGTATCCTCCTGCACGCCGGCAATAAAGAGGTTCACGCCGTTGGAGAGGGCCAGGATCAAGGCGATGCCGATGATGCCGATGCTGCCCGCCACCGAAACCAGCAGCGTACGGGTCTTTTTGGTGAGCAGGTTGTTGAGCGAGAGCGAGAGCGCGGTGAGGAAGGACATGGACTTTTTGCCCTTCTTGATCGCTTTTTTGCTGCCCGTTTCAGGATTTTCGCTACCGATCACGTCAACGACGGGGGCTTGCGCAGAGGCTTCTGCTACCTCCTCGGTGGCGGTCGGCGCCTCGATCACGGGCGCTTCATAGGGATCGGTGTCGTCGGTGATGAGACCGTCACGCAGGCGGATGATACGTGTGCTGTACTGGTCGGCCAGCTCCGGATTGTGGGTGACCATAATGACCAGCTTGGTCTTGGCGACCTCCTTCAGAATATCCATGACCTGCACGCTGGTCTGGGTGTCCAGCGCGCCGGTGGGCTCGTCGGCCAGCAGGATATCCGGGTCGTTGACAAGGGCGCGCGCAATGGCCACGCGCTGCATCTGACCGCCCGACATCTGATTGGGCTTTTTGTGGATCTGGTCTCCGAGTCCTACCTTCTCCAGCGCCTCGATGGCACGCTGGCGGCGCTCCTCCTTGGAAACACCGGAAAGCGTCAGCGCCAGCTCAACATTGGAGAGAACGGTCTGGTGCGAGATCAGGTTGTAGCTCTGAAAAACGAAGCCGATGGAGTGGTTGCGGTAGGTATCCCAATCGGCATCGCGGTAAAGCTTGGTGGAGCGACCGTTGATGATCAGATCGCCGCCGTCATAGCGGTCCAGTCCGCCGATCACGTTCAGAAGCGTGGTCTTGCCGCAGCCGGAGGGGCCGAGGATCGAGACGAATTCGCTTTCCCGAAAATCGATCGACACACCCTTCAGCGCCTGCACGGAGGTGTCGCCCGTGACGTAGGTTTTTGCAATTTCACGAAGTGAGAGCATTCTTATCCCCCTCAAAAAATATTACAAACTGCATTATAACACCTTTTTGTGTTTGCAGAGTGAAAAATACTATATTTTTTAAATTTATTTACAATTATTTCTTCACTCAATCTTCATCTGTGTCAAAAGAGAGAGAGGACGGTTAAAAACCGTCCTCCGCAGCTCAGTTTTGGGTTAGCTCCACGATACCGTGGCCGAGAAATTCGGTCAGCAGGCCGTTCAGCCGATGGATAGGCAGGCCGACTACGTTGAAGTAGCAGCCCTCCAGGCCCTCAATGAAGATAGAGGCCAGGCCCTGCACGGCATAGGCGCCTGCCTTGTCACGGGGCTCGCCGCTTTTGACGTACCAGGCGATCTCGTCCTCGGTCATAGGGGCAAAGCGGACGGCGGTGGTATCAAAGCCGACGGCCTCACGGTCACCGCGCAGCAGGGAAATGCCGCTGATGACCCTATGGGTGGTGCCGGAAAGCAGGCGCAGCATCCGCGCGGCATCCGCGTCGTCACAGGGCTTACCCAGGATCTCGTGATCGGTAGCAACTACTGTATCCGAGGCGATGATCAGCGTATCGTCATCCCATTCCCCTTTGGCGCGGAGCAGCTCGCGGGTGGCACGCCCCTTGCGCAGGGAAAGCTCCTGCACGAGGAGAGCGGGGTCGGTGATATCCGAGCTTTCGTCGGCATCGGCGCTGACGATGGTAAAATTCAGGCCCAGCGAGGCAAGGATCTCACGGCGACGGGGGGATTTGGAAGCAAGAATGATCTTCATCACTTCACACCCGTCGAGCCGAAGCCGCCGGCACCGCGCTCGGTCTCGTCCAGGCTGTCCGCTTGCAGGAATTTGGCGGCGTAGACCGGCATAAACATCATCTGCGCGATGCGGTCGCCGCGGCAGACGGTAAAGGGCTCCTTGGAGGTATTAAAGAGACCCACGCAGATCTCGCCGCGATAGTCGGAGTCGATGACGCCGATGCTGTTGGAAAGGCAGATGCCCTTTTTGATGGCAAGACCGCTGCGGGCGGCCACGATGGCGACCACGTTTTTGCTTTCGGGGGAAATGGCGATACCGGTGGGGATCAGGGCGCGCTCGCCGGGGGCGATGACCACGGTGGTGCCCTCGTCGATGGCAGCGCGCAGGTCTACGGCGGCGGAGCCGTCGGTGGCGTATGCGGGCATTTCCATGCCGCGGGAAAGCAGGATCTTGACGTTGATATCCATGTTTATTCTCCTCGTATTGAAAGTTTTGGCCTCGCTTTTTCAAAAGCGAGCGGGGTTTGGGGCAGCGCCCCATAAAACAGCGTTTTCTTTTTGCAAGCTTTTTCTTTTGCGCTTTATGCATCAAAAGAAAAAGCGACTAACGCACGCCACCATACCTTGCGGCGCGCGTGCATTCCGTTATTTCTTGCGCCCGACCTTGCTGCCGCTCTTTGACGGCTGACGGGAGGGGATTTTCCCGTTTTTCTCGCCCCGTTTGGGGGTGTTTTTACGATTTGGACCGTTCTCGGCGCGTTTGCTGCCGCCGGTGTGTCCGCCACTGTGTTTTTGAGTGGGTTTTGCGGTGTTTCTCGCACCGTTTGTGGGCTTTTTCCGGTATTCACCTTGTTCGGGGCGCACCAGACACCCGGCAGAGTAGCCGATCAGATCCTCACGTCCCGCTTGCCGCAGCGCCTCTCGTACCAGCGGTGCGTTTTGCGGTCGGTTGAACTGGAGCAGCGCGCGCTGCAGCTGCTTTTCGTGGTAGTCGGTGGTCACGTGCACCTTTTTCATGGTCAGGGGATCGATGCCCGTGTAATACATGACGGTAGAGGCGGTGCCGGGGGTGGGGTAGTAGTCCTGCACCTGCTCGGGGGCGTAGTGATCCCGCTTCAGGCATTCGGCAAGCTCTACTGCCTCGGCAAGGTCGCAGCCGGGATGACTGGACATCAGGTAAGGCACCAGATATTGCTCTTTACCCATGGATTTTGTCAGCTCGAAATACCGCTTGCGGAATTTTTCATAAACCTCGAAATGGGGCTTGCCCATGGCATCCAGCACGCGGCTCGCGCAATGCTCGGGGGCCACCTTCAGCTGTCCGCTGACGTGATCCCGCACCAGCTTTTTGAAAAAGCTCTCGTCGGGGTCGGCCAGCAGGTAATCAAAGCGGATGCCGGAGCGGATGAATACCTTTTTCACACGGGGCAGGGCCTCTACCGCCTCCAGCAGACGGATGTATTCGCTGTGATCCACCTTCAGATTGGGGCAGGGCTTGGGGGCAAGGCATTTGCGATTTGTGCAAACGCCGCTTTTCAGCTGCTTGTCACAGGCCGGTTGGCGGAAGTTGGCGGTGGGGCCGCCAATATCGTGAATGTAGCCCTTGAAGTCGGGCATTTCGGTGATCAGCCGCGCCTCGGCCACCACACTTTCGATGCTGCGGGAGCGCACCGTGCGCCCTTGATGAAAGGCGAGGGCACAGAAGTTGCAGGCGCCGAAGCAGCCGCGGTTGTGGGTGATAGAGAAGCGTACCTCCTCGATGGCGGGCACACCGCCGGCTTCCTTGTAGACGGGGTGCCACGTGCGCATATAGGGCAGGGCGTAGACCGCATCCAGCTCCTCGCGCTCCAGGGGGGGCATCGGAGGATTTTGCACCAGCATCTTGTTATCGTAATGCTCGATGATGGCGCCGCCGCTGATGGCATCCTGGTTGCGGTACTGTACGCCGAATGCCTCGGCGTATTTTCTCTTGTCGGTCTTTAGCTCGTTGAAGTCAAATTCCGCTGCCACGGGGTAGTGAATGGGGTCCTCGGGGGCGGCGAGATAGACGGTGCCGCGCACGTCCCGGATCTTGCGTACGGGTACGCCCTTGTCAAGCAATTGTGCGATACGTATCAGGATTTTCTCGCCCATTCCGTAGGTCAGCAGGTCGGCGCGCGCGTCTACCAGCACCGAGCGGCGGATGCGATCCTCCCAGTAATCGTAGTGGGCAAAGCGACGGAGCGATGCCTCCAGACCGCCGAGGATGATGGGCACGTCACCGTAGGCCTCGCGGATGCGGTTGCAGTAAACGATGGTGGCGCGGTCGGGGCGGTTGCCGGCCTTGCCGCCGGGGGAGTAGTAGTCGGAGGAGCGCTTTTTCTTGGCGGCGGTGTAGTGGGCGACCATCGAGTCAATGTTGCCCGCCGTTACCAAAAAGCCGAGGCGTGGCCTGCCGAACTCCCGGAAGGCATCGGCGCTTTTGTAATCCGGCTGCGCCAGAATAGCCACGCGGAAGCCCGCGTTTTCCAGCACGCGGGAAATGATGGCAACGCCAAAGGAGGGGTGGTCCACGTAGGCATCACCCGTTACGTATACGAAATCCGGTGTTGTCCAGCCCCGCGCCTCCATATCCGCGCGGCAGATGGGCAAAAAGTCGCAATGGTCGGTGGACGGCATGCGGTACCTCCTTTTGTTGCGTAGTGGTCGTTCTCTCATTATACCACAAGATGTGGGATAGGAAAAGAGGTTTTGAAAATTTCCTTTGTGGAGGTGTGCAAAAAAAAGCCGCCATTTTTGGCACTTCCTACAAAAGTATATATTATACCTTGACATCGAGCCGTGAGTGTAGTAAAATTTAAGATGAATTAATGCCCCGTGCGTATGTATATGCGTATGCGCGAGGAGTTCGCGCCTCAAGAAGAAAACACGAAAAGGAGAAAACAGATGAAAAAATTCCTGTCCATCCTGCTGGCGGTGCTGATGATCGCCGGCCTCGTTCCCGCGCTGTTTGCAAGCGCCGCTACCGGTACTGCCGGCAAGGCAACTGCAATTACGGCCGATAAGAACGGGCGAACCTATCACTACTATGAGTCCTTTGATACCGACACCACCGTGCAGGGTGCGGACAAGGTCATGGCGACCTTGGGCTGGACGCTGCCCGATGATGAGACCTTCGTAGGCGCTCATGAGGCAAACGTCAACGCCACCGAGAAGGGAACCGGCGTTTACATGTACGAGATCAAGAACGGTCGCCTGTATCTGCGCAACCGCGGCACCAAGAACGAGTACATGCTGATCGGTAACGCAGGCGAGATGGCCGAGGCCTTCGACGGTGCTTACGTGGTGGAATATACCATGACTTACCTGGCCTCCTCCACCAGCAAGGACGACGGTTATGTGTCCTTCATTTATAATGCGACCGACCGTCTGCATCAGTATGCCGAGTCGGTGATCCGCATTTCCGGTTGGGGCAACAGCCGTATGATCCTCGGTGATCTGGCGCTTCCTCTGGATTGCGGTGACGTATCCACCGTGCTCTCCAAGGAGTGCGGTATGACCGCTTACCGCGTGGATAACGACCGTAATATGACCCTGTACGAGAAGCTGTGCGGCAACGTGGATAATGTTCCCGGCACCGCCAACGTGGTCGATGTCCGCGGCACCAAGCTGATGGTTGACGTGGAGATGCGCGTTCGTATGGAGTTTGACGGCGTGACCGCTCCCCGTATCTACATCAACGACATTCTGGTCTCGGATCCTCGCACCATCCGTGACGAGGCGACCCGCAATGCCGTAGAGTTCAATTACAAGATGATGCTGGAGACCAGCGGCTCCTGCCTCGCATTCTGCGTGACTCCCGGTATCGACTGCGTGCTGGATGAGATCACCGTTTACGAGACCCGCACCGAGCTGACCTCTGCGCTCTACATCACCGAGATTGCAACGCTGCCCGGTAATCCTCTTGCTCCCTTCGTTGAGATCTACAACGCAGGCACTGAGGCTGTGGATCTTTCCACCTACGCCTTCGGCTATGTTGCGCTGAACGATGGCAAGGAGAAGACCGTTGGTCTGGCGCTTTCCGACTTTATCGGCGGTACCTTGACGGCCGGCGAGACGGTGCTGGATAATCTTACCGCCGAGGCTGCTGTGCTGAATCCCGGCGAGACGGTCATCGTTTATCCCGTTGACACCGCAGCCGACGTGGCAGACCTGATCGCTACCGTTGAGGGCGTGACCATGGCAGGCTTCCGTGCCGAGTACGGTCTTGCTGCCGATGCAAAGGTGCTGGCAGTTGCTGCCGACGGCTTTGAGATGAGCGCCACCGAGCATCGCTATTGGTTCGTGTGTGATGCCTTGAACGAGAAGGGCAAGCCCGTTGTGTTCGAGACTGTAACGCTTAACGAGCTGAAGAGCTCTGCCTCTACCGACTCCATCGTGGAGCTGGTTCCTTCCATCGCCTTCGGCTACGAGGATGACGTGACCGACACCTCCGTGAACGCCGACGGCGCTTACAACTTCGGCGGTGACGGCTATGTGCAGGCCGGCTACTCTGCACATTATCTCTACGGTGCCAACATTGCAACCGGCGAAAGAACCGGTCTGATGATCTCTCGCTGCAACGATCTGATCAAGGATCTGCAGAATGTGGGCGCATTGCTTGACGTACAGAAGGATTACTTCAACAAGATCAGCGAGTTCCGTGCAGGGCGCTATGTGAACGAGGGCTCCTTCGCCATTACCGAGATGATCCCCGCAACCGATGAGAATGATGCCTTCGAGGCCTTTGAGATCACCAATATCTCCGAATCCGCACTGAACCTGTATGATTTCGGTCTGGTCAGCAGCGGCGATGCCAAGTACGGCAGCGTTACCGCCTGGACCCGTGCCTCTCTCTTTGAGCTGAACCCCATTGAGAATGTTGTCAATCCCAGTCTGAATGGCGCGTTCATGGTTGAGCCCGGTGTCAGCGTGATCGTTTGGAATATGACGGTCGAGGGCTTCACCGTAGCTGATTTCCGCCAGTACCACGGTATCGCCTCCAATGTTCCCGTCGTTGCCGTTGATTCTCTTGGTGAGAAGAGCGTGGTTGCCGCCAACAGAGGCACCGTTTCCTACGGTGTGGCTACCGCCGCAGAGATCGGCAAATTCCTCTCCGGCGCAGCCGATAGCGTTGCTAAGGCAGTTTCCGACGTAACGGTTCCGCTGCACAGCATCTACTACAACATTGACGGTCTTTACAAGTACACCTGGCAGGAGCTTTATGAGGCCGGCAACATGGAGATCATCAGCGCTATCATTGGCAAGGGTATGGCCGGCTGCGATATGCTGGGTGTGAACCTTGCTGAGGGCGACTCCCTCGAGGGCTACTTCGTCCGCGAGTTGGTTGACGGCAAGTATCAGTACTCTCTGTGCGATGCCGAGGCTACTGTTCCCGCAGAGGATACTACTGAGTACTTTATTCCCAAGGATACCAGCACCTTTGTGGTCTACGGCAGCAAGCAGACCATTGATTTCCCTGCAGATTACGCTGTTTCCTTCAGCTATGGCAGCGGTATCTACGCAAGCAAGACCAGCGGCTCTTTGATGAAGGCCATTGAGGTCTCCTCCTATTCGTATGACGACGCAGGCCGCGGCTTTGGCGATCTGCCTTACCTGCTGGATGTGGCAAACCGCTTCGTGGCTGTAGAGCTGACCAACGGTGCCAGCGCCCAGCACACCCTCGGCAAGACCGAGGCCAAGCAGGGCGTAAACATTGCGGTCAAGTTCAATCACTACTACACCGTGACCTTCCTGGATGGCAATGGCCAGCCCAGCGCGACCGTTACCATGAACGCCAATACCTGCGGTGACGTTTACACCGTTTTGACCGACGAGTACGACACCTGGCTTGTGAATGATGTGCTCTACAATGCGGGCGACAAGGTGGATATTGATGGCGATACTGTTGTGAAGCCTTCCTTCCTTGGCGTTTCCGGCCAGTCTACCGACGCCGGTGCCGACAATGCGGCAAATGCGACCGATATGGGTCTGGAGCCCAACTCCATCGATACCTCCTCTGCCAAGGGTATGACCGTTGCGATGATCGTTGTGATCAGCGTCGTTGGCTGTGCCGCAGTGGCAACCGCTTGCATTCTTATCGTCAAGAAGAGAAGAGCGGAATAATTTCATAAAACAAAAAAGGGGCGCCGCACGGCGCCCCTTTTCTTCTAGTATGACGGGCATATCAATGCTCTGCGGTGAAAGTCCGCTGGGAGGTAGTTACCGACCAACCCGAAAGCGACTCCCAAGGTTTGCATCGCGAGATGTAGGCGAGAAGAAGGGATAGCGAAATCGTAGCCTGACGAACAGAAACTCGGTACGAAGGCGTAATAGGCGGATAAGTTGGCTAGAAGCAACGAAGTCCAAAAGGTAACCGTAACCCTACTATGTAAACCGAGCAGGTAGACGAGGAAAGAGTATTGGTTTATCCCGTGAGGTCTTGCCGACGGAGAAATCCGTAGTAACAACGAACGGCAAGAAGTCAGCAGAAGCCATAGTACTAAGGGTAAAAAAACTTAGGAAGGGCTGAACAATTCAAAGCGTCAATTTGAAATGTATGTTCCAAGCAACGACCCCGACTATGTGTGAAACCGAAGCGTATTCGAGGAGAAGCACAAATAACATAGGGAGTGAAAAAAAAAAAAAACTTTGCTTGGAAGCGGAAAGGAGAAAAGACGGAATATGTCGGAAATGCTTGAAAAGATACTTAGTAACGAGAACGTTGAAAAAGCCTACAAAAGAGTTTATGCAAACAAAGGAGCAGGCGGAGTAGACGGAGTTACAACCAAAGAACTCGAAGAATATATGCGAGCAAATTGGAGAAGTATTAAGGAACAAATCCGAGCGAGAACTTACAAACCGCAACCCGTGCTTAGAGTAGAAATACCGAAGCCAAACGGCGGTGT
>SVQY01000032.1 GCA_015065135.1 Oscillospiraceae bacterium | reverse complement strand
TTCTCTTTCAGAATTCACGAGATGTTCTTCGCACATACTACACACTTGCGTGTGTCCTTTGCTTCATACTTATCTCTTGCTATTCAATTTTCAAGGACCGTTCACCGCCACTTTTGCGCGGCGACTTGCATAGTATAACATATTAACGCAGGGTTGTCAAGCGATTTTTTCGATTTTTTTTGCTCTTTTTGCTTTTTTGTCATTTTTTGCAACAGAAACAAACCCAAATCGTCGTTTTTGTGCATTTTCACCATATCGTTTTGATAAAAAAGAGGCTACCCCTGCGGATAGCCTCTTAATATCATTATTTATAATTATTAAAGCCCCTGTGCAAAGCGATCACGCTCGGGATTTTCGGAAAAATGCTTCAGCATAACGATAGGCTCTGTCTTAGAGGTGTTGACGATGCGAATGCCCTCCTTCGCGGCCGCCTCGGTTACAAAGAACTCGTCGTTGGTCAGCTCGCCGTAGCGGATAAGCGTGGGGGTCTCCAGCTCCCATACGCCCATTCTGCCCCTGCCCTGCAGCAGGATCATGCCGTATGCCGCCTCATCCCTGATCACGACCTCGGCGCCCGGCTGCACCGTCAACCGCTTGGCGCTGACCGTATCGCATTTGTAGCAGATCCACTCCTCGGTGTAGCTTTCGTCACTATGAATGACCACGGGTGCCATAAAGCGGTTCTTTTTGAAGTCGGGATCCACATTGGCCTCCCAGTCGATCACGTCCATCAAATAGTCAAAATTGCCCTTCTCCTCCTCGGGACAGTTCTTCCAGAGCAGATCCTCGGAAACGCACTCGCCACCATAAAGCACAGATTGATACATAGCATATACGTCGCTGGCAAACTGAGGCTCATAGGTGCAAAGGCTGGCAGGCGCGTGAAGCACGCCGGGAGGCACATCCCAACCGGTATCCAAAGTGATCTTATAAGCCTGAGAGAGATCCAGGAGCTTGTTATCCCCCTTAGTGAAGTTTTCCAGACATTGCTTCACCTCAGCCTTGGTCGCACCGGGATTGAGACCGAAGAAGGTAAACGGGAAAGTGCCGCCGTGGTTGTTGCACTGAGACGGGAAGAAATACATTTCCGGCTTGCCGTCGGCGCCCACGCGAGCGGCGTGCTCGTCACGGTGATGGATGTGGTGGGGCAGCGGCCCCTTGTTATCAAAAAATTTGGAAAACATGGGCCATCTGCCGTATTTTTCCCAAAGGGCTTCTCCGATGACCTCGCCCTTTCTTTCGGCAACCAGATCCCGCAGCAGCATCCGCTCGCTGCCGTCGGCGCTGACCACGTAGCTGAGTCCCTCATCATCGGGGGTGGCAGGACCGTTTTCGGCGTGAGTGGTGGAGGCAAACCAGCGCTCGTCGATACCGCCGCGCTCCAGACCCAGCACGTAATAATCATCAGGGTGCAGCTTGATACGCTTGCCGGGAATACAGAAGGCACGCGGCACCCAGGTGGGAGATAAACGAAGGACCCCCTGCCCTTCCTTCAAAAGCTTTTCGGATAAGATCATCATATACTCCTTTCCCGCCGAGGGCGGATCAAGATTTTATACTATGATCTTATTGTAGCATGAAAGGAAAAGCAAGGGGTAGAAATATCCGTTACAAAATCAGTAATTTGGGTCTATTTGAAACCTTTTTCACAGATGGCGCCAAGCACTGGGGGTCTTGCCCGTAGCCTTTTTGAACACCTTGGTGAAATAATTGGTATCGGTATAGCCGACCTGCTCCGCCACGGCGGAGATGGGCAAGGCGGTCTCGGAGAGCAGCTCCTTGGCACGCTGCACACGCCGCTCGCGGATATAGTCGGTCACGCCCTTGCCGAACACCTCATTGGAAAGCAGATACAAGCTGCTTTTGGAAAGGTTGAATTGCCGGCAAAGCGCTTTGACATTCAGCTCCTCGGCGAGATTTGCCTCGATGTATTCCTTCAAAAGCACCGACAGGGGCGTCTCCTTGAATTGGATCAGCTTTTGCATCCGCAGGTAAGAGACGCACATCTGCACCACGTTGTTCATGGCGGAAAGCTCTGCCTCCTCGGTGCGGCGCATCCGCACCAGCTCACGGAGCAGCACCTGCCGCAGCGCCCCATCGGGGAGTGCCGCGATCCGCGCGCGGATCGCCTCCTCATCCCGCTCGCACAGCAGCTGACCGATCATCATAAAGCCCACCAGCACATCCTCATAGAAGATGGGGGTCACGGTCTCGGTCAAGCCCATGTGGCATTGATAGCGATAAGTTCCCTTTTGCTCCAACGCGCACCGCATACCCTGCAGATCGGACGCACGACACGCCTCGGCCAGAGCGGGATCCGTCCGCACCAGCGAGCAGAAGCGACACATACTGTCCTTATAATTGTGCAGCAGGCGAAAATCCTTATCGTAGAGCACGCAGTTGATCTTGGTAACGATATTGATATCGTTGATCAGCGCGGAGATCTCCTCCATCCGAAAGCCGAGCATCTTATACCTCTTTGCAAAGGATCACCGTATCCCCCGCAGGGATATGAATGATCTGCTTTTTATCCTTTTCCACCCATACATCGGTGCTTGTGGGATTGTAGAAAAGGCACTCGTCGGCAGAAATCTGCAGCATCCGCTGCGCCATCATATAATTGTAGATCTCAATATTGGTGGCGTACCAGATCTTATCATTGCCCGCCAGCTTTTGCAGGATCTGCTCCATGACCTGCCACTCCTCCTCAGTGCGGAACTCGTGGGCGTGGCCCCAGATATAGAAAAGAGGGTGGGTCCAGGGGCTATCCAGATTTTCCAGGAATTTATCGCAAAGGGGCAGCGCGTCCTTGTGATGACAGGTGGGGTGCCACTTCATAAAATCCTCGGGCAGATAAAAATTCTTGTGAGACTGCACGGTGCGGCTGTAGACGATACCGCAGGCGCGCATCGCGCAGATCGCCTCCTCGCTAAAGGAGCCGCTGGGATAGGACATACCGATCACGGGATAGTCGGTCAGCTGCTCCAGGATCTTACGATCCTCCATAGTCTCCGCCGTGACCGACTGCATAGGCATACGGGCGGGCCAGCCGTGGGTAACGGTATGGCAGGCGATCTCATGCCCCGCATAGCGGCGGCGGTATTCTGCCAGCTCCGCCTCGGTCTTGCCCAGGTATTTGATGCCGTTGAGGTGGAAGGTGCCCTTCACCCCGTGGCGGTTGAACATTTCGATCAATCGCTCATCATTGCGGTGGCCGTCGTCATAGCTGAAGGTGACGATGCGCTTTTTACCGCCGGGATATACGTGAAACTGGATCATTTTTATTCTCCTTTCAGGTCTGCCGCCAACCGCTCTAAGGGGCGATCGTCGTGGCAAAATTCGTGTTTGCCGTCAAACTCGATCAGCTCGATCCAATCGGTACCCACCGTTTTGCAAAGCTCTCTCACGCGTGCAAAGGAGCTTTCGCCGCCCTTGGCGGCAAACAGCTCATCGCGGGTGCCGATCTCAAGGCAGAGACGGCGCGGATAGGCAAGGCAGGCGACCTCGGCATCATCATAGAGGGCGGCGGCATCTTGCCAGGTCCAATCGGGCCAGGGGTACGCATCCCGTGTGTTGAAGAAGGAGCAGGAAACGGCGGAACGGATACGGGTCTCGACAGCGGTAGTGAACAAGGTATAGAAGCCACCGTAGGAAAGCCCCACCATACCGAAATTCTTGACAAAATCGGTCTGCGCGAACCAGTCCAGCGCCCGTGTGATGCCAAAGATCTCCACGGCGGTGACGGAGCTGCCCACGCGCTTCAATCTTGCATCCATACGGATGCGGTCGTAAGGAACGGCGCAATGGTTCTGATTCCAGAGCAGCAGCTGAGGCGCGAACACGTGCACGCCCTGCCGCAGCACGCGATGGAGCATATCGTTATAATTCCCCGTACCGCCCCACACGCCGGAGATCAGCTCGGGGGTTCCGCTGCCGCCGTGCTGCACGATGACAAGGGGGAGCTTGCCCTCACATTTGTGCTTGAACAAAAGCCCCGTCATCCAAAGCCCGGGCAGCACCTCAATGCTCATACGGGAGACGGTATAGCCCTCCTCGTCGGCAAGCAGCTCGCATTTGACGTTGGGAATATCCCGGGGCGCTTCGCCCACAAGGGGCCAGCCCAGCATTTTACGAAAGGCTGCGCGGTGCGCCTCGGCATGCTCGAAAATATCAGCGGTGCGGGCACGGCGCGCCTCGCCAAGCTCGGCCTGGCGACGGTGGATCAGTCCTTCAAGGCCCTCCACGTACAGCTGCTTTGGGGTGTTGGCAAAACCCTTTTCTTCTCGGTATTGCATTCAGTTTCCTCTCTTATCTGCCGTCAGCATTTTGGCAAGCCTTACGCAGTAGCTCTTATAGGCGGCATTGTAGCCGTGCTCGGTCAGCACGCGCTCCACGTTCCAGACACGCTCGGACATTGCCAACAGATTTTCCAGCACGCGCCCCATCTCCTGCTCATAGGTCATTTCCCAGGAGCAAAGGATCGAGCCCAGCACCTTGTCGGTAGCCGGAACGGTGATGGGGTTGAGGGTGGCCACGGAATGCTCCCACCAATGCTGCCAGTTATAAACGTTCCAGTTCAGAATATCCCAAAAGCTCCAGCGCTTGGTGAGGGACGGCACCAGATAGAGGGGCTGCCAGCTTGCATTGATGATCCGGAAGCCCGCCTTCAGCAGCTCGGGGGCAAGCTGATAATGGCTCTCCCACGCGATGACCACGGTACGGCGGTCAATGCGCTCGGAGCCAAGGACGGGAAAGCCCTCCCAGACCATAGGCGTGCGACCGAGAGACAGGATATAGTCGGTGACACGCCCTACGTATTCGCTGTACAGCTCATAAACGTCGGTGATCCCCTTCTCCTTCATGTAAGCGCGGGTATCGGCGCAGGTGTTCCAGAGCTTGATGGCCGCTTCGTCACCGCCGATGTGGATATATTCGGAATTGGGGAACAGCTCACAGACCTCGGCAAAGAGGGTCTTGACCCCCTCAAAGGCGGCGGTACTGCCCGCATTGACGAGAGACCTGTGATCCACCTTTACGCCAAGCTCGGTGAAAAGCGCCTCGCCCTCCCTATCCTGACGGATGCCGAACACCTCGGGATAGTGAGCGTTCAGGATGGCGGCGTGACCGGGACATTCGATCTCGGGCACCAGCTGCACGCCGCGTGCGGCGGCATAATCGTTTAGATAGGCGATCTGCTCCTTGGTATAGCTCTCCCCTGCCTTGTTCAGCTTTGGAAAGCTCTTGGAGGGCAACGTATAGCGCTGATCGTCCGCAAAATGCAGATGCAGATAATTGATCTTATAAAGGAAGCAAACGTCCACGAACTGCAGCACCTGCCAGAAGGGGTGCCAGCAGCGAGCGAGATCCGCCATCAGCGAGCGATAAGGCTTGTCGGGGCGATCCTCGATGCGCACGTGCGGCAACGTCATGCCCTCTCCCTCCACCTCAAGCAGCTGCAAAAGAGAGGCAAAGGCATAGCAGAGCCCCTCGGGGGCAGAGGCGCAGACGCGAGCCCCCTCGATCACGTAAGCATCGGGGGCAAGGTCAGCATCAAAGCACAGCACGATGCCCCCCTCGGTATCGAGGGCAAGGGGCATATCAAAGGCGCGGGCAAAAAAATCGCCGAGGGTCGCCTGATAGGGTACAAATTCCTTATGGTCGGTGCAGACCGCGGCGGCAAGGGCTATCCGCCCCTCGCCGAGGGTCTGACAATTTTTAGGAGTAGGAAGCAGCTTGATCATGACAGTCTCCTTTTCCGATTATTTTTTTGCCCACTTCTCCATCAGCACACGCATCCACAGACCTCCCTGCACCGTGCGGTGACGGAAGCTGACCATACGGCTGCTGACGGTGTCGTACCAGTCGGTCAACGGCACACGGGTGGGCATTTCGTCATACGCCCTCCAAAGAGGGGCGATATAGCTCATAAAGCTCTTTTTAGAGGTAGCCATGGAGGCAGTCCAGACCAGCCAGTCGGATTTGGTATAGTCGGTGCGGCTATCCAAGGGCATACCGTAGGCATTAAAGTGCTTACGGTTGTCGGCGACCTCGGCATCCATGAATTTTTTGCCGAAGATCCTGCTGCCAAAGACCTTATCCCAAACCATATTATACTTCATGGAATAAGTGCCGGGGCGGTCGAAGGCCAGATTAGAGGTGCCGTCGGCATTAAGAGCGGTCTCCTTCCAAATCTTGGCCATTTTTCTGGCCTTGCGGCGATAGGAGGCAGCAGCCTTCTCATTGCCCAGCAGCTCCTCCAGTATTGCCATGCTCTCAATGCCCATGATCGCCTTCAGCGACAGGTTGCAGTTGTGAGCGAGATGACCGGCGAAGTCGTCGGTACAGAGCTGATTTTCGGGGTCGGTGCCATATCTGAGCAGATACTCACACCAGCCGCGCAGCACGTCGATATGAGCGGCGGCAAAGTCTGCGGAGCCGGTAGCAAGCGCCACGCCCGCCTCCATGATCAGCATATTGCCGCACTCCTCCACGGGCATCTGCTTGTTGTAATCCAGCACACCCTCGTTTTCATATTTGCGCTCGGCGATATTGCGCTTTTTGCCGTAGACCTGGCCGTTCAGCAGGGGGTAGCAGCCCACGTCGTGGGGGGCAAAATCATACTTCATCTGCACCTTCCACTCGTCGCTGTCGGCGTAGCGGTAAACGGGACGCATCATACCCTTCACCAGCTCGGGGTTATAGATAAGAAACATGGGGATGGAGGGATAGCTCACGTCCACGGTGGCGGCGCAGCCGTTGGAGAAGCACTCCTTGGAGATCCACAGGATCTCTCCCTGCTCGTCCAGCACCAGCTTGTGACCTGCGATGACCTGACGGTATGCAAGAGACAGGATCTCGGCATACTTTTCGCCTCCTGCCGCCTCCGTATCGGCATAGAGCCTTGCGGCAAACGCATCGCAGCGCGCCAGCACCTCGTCATATTCCTTTGCCGCCTCGCAAATGGCAGCCTCAATGGTCTGACCGTCCTTGTTCCAGTAGGACTTCAGATGCTTGCCGAAATACTCGATGCTGACGATATCGTCATAGGCAAAGAGGAAAAGACGGCTCTCCCCTGCGGTAAGCGGAGCAGTAACGGTGATACGGGTCTGATTTTTGAACACCTCGGAGGCAGTCTCCACACCCTCGCCCTTGGCGGCAAGGTAGAAATAGCCCCAATCGATACGCAGATCGTCGCCGCTACGGTTAAGGGGGTTCTGCACCGTGTTGCCCATCCGCATACCCTTCACGCAGCAGCAGGGTGCCACCTCCTCGGTCATAACGGGGCTCTCCCCCGCCTTGTTGAGGCAAAGCTCCTCGCAGGCCACCGCTTTGGCAATGACCGTATGCTCCACACCATCAATGCTCTCATAAGAAAGGTTCATATAGGAAACAGGGCGGGTCAGCAGGCGATAATCATCGGGCAGAACGGGAGTGGTAAAGGTGGCGGTCAAGCGGATCTTATCGGTCTCGAATACCGCCTTGGTGGAAAGCGCGTCGATCTCCAGAGAGTCCTGGCGCATCTTATACAGATCGCGGTAGTAGCCGAGGAAGGAATATTCTACGCCGTCCACCACCACAGAGCCGATGATGGAATTGCTTTTGCCCGTCCAGTGCTCGGTCCTTGCCACGTTCAAGGTGGTATCGGGAGACCAGACCGAAAAATAGGGATCCACCGTGATCAGCGGAACCGCAGGTGCTCTCATTTTCATATGACACATTCTCACTTTCGATATATTTAGGGATAAAGGTAGACCTTCAATTTTATTATATCGTAATTCAGCAAAAAAGCAAGAGGCAAACAGTAAATCGGAGCAAAGAATGACCGAAAAAGCCAAGCGGCAAAGGCTTGTGCCCTTGCCGCTTGGCTTTGCTTTTTATTGGTCGGTGCCGAAGTCTGCCTCGTAGGCGGCAAGAAGCCGCTCGGGCCAATCCGAGACCGGCTCCAGTCTGCCGGTAAAGAAGCGGAGGGTCTTTGGCTCGTGCACGAAGCGCAAGCCACCGATCATATGACGATGATCGTAGAGCCACTTGACACGGTCGATGACGTACTCGGTCTGCGAAAGAGTGAATACGCGGCGCGGGAAGGCAAGACGAACCATCTCCACCGAGGCGATGCGCTCGCTGCCGTCGGGGTTGCGCTCCTCGGAAAGCGTGCCGCGCTCCATACCGCGAATGCCGCCGCAAAGGTAGAGCGCCGCCACCAGCGAGCCTGCGGGATACTGCTCGGAGGGAATGTGATCCACCATCTGTCTTGCATCGATATGCGCACCGAGACCGCCACCGGGGGTGATCATAGGCACGCCGAGGGCATCCAGCTCCTTCACACAATGGGCAATGAATTGGGGGCCCTGAGAGATGATGTCCATATCCATGGTCTCCTCAAAGCCGATGATCAGCGCCTCCATTTCCTTCACCGACATGCCGCCGTAGGTAAGGAAGCCCTCGAACATCGTGATGTAGTCCTCCATCTCGTGAAAGAGCTTCTCGTCACGGATCAGAATGCCGCCACCGCGACCGAAGCCGAACTTACGGGCTGAGAAGTAGATCATATCAAAGAGATCTGCGATCATACGGGTGATCTCGGCAATGCTCTTATCCTGCATGCCCTCCTCACGGGTCTTGATAAAGTAGAGGTTGTCCTGCAGGAGAGATGCATCCAGCACGGTGAGGATGCCGTTTGCCTTGGCAAGCTCGGTGGCGGCCTTCATATTCTCGTAGGAAATGGGCTGACCGCCGATCAGGTTGGTGCCTGCCTCCAGGCGCATATAAGCGATATTCTCTGCCCCCTCCTTTGCAATGCACGCCTTGACCTTATCCAGATCGATGTTACCCTTGAAGGGCAGATCGCTCTTGGGGATCAGTCCCTCGTCCTTGACCAGCTCCTCCACGTGACCCCCGAGACGGGTGACGTGCGCCTTGGAGGTGGTGAAGTGGTAGTTCATAATGACACAGCTGCCGGGTCTCACCAGATGCTGGGCAATGATATGCTCGCAGGCTCTGCCCTGGTGGGTGGGCAGCAGGTTGCCGATACCAAAGATCTCCTCCAGCTTATCCCGCATACGGTAAAAGGTCTCGCTGCCGGCATACGCATCGTCGGCGCGGAGCATAGCGGACTGCATATTATCACTCATGGCGTTCACGCCGGAGTCGGTCAGCATATCCATAAAGATATCCCCGTTGTGCAGCAGGAAGGTATTGAAGCCTGCCTCACGCATCTTGGCAAGGCGCTCCTTGCCGGGCAGCAGGGTCAGCTTCTGCACGATCTTGACCTTGTGCATCTCTACCGGAACGGGCTCTCTGTTGTAAAATCTGATCTCGGGCATTTTATTTTCCTCCTTGGGGGTTGCTTTTTCTTGACACCCAGTATATAATAAAACCGACGATCAGTCAAGCGAATGTTTTGAATGATAACCATCGACAAATTCGATCGTGTGTGGGAGGACAAAATGGAGATCAGAAACCTTATTACCTTCGTACAGGTGGCAGAGCTGAACAACTTCACCAAGGCGGCAAGGGCGCTGGATTATTCGCAATCCACCGTCTCCTTTCAGATCAAGCAGCTGGAAAGCGAGCTGGGCTGCCTGCTTTTTGAGCGCATCAACCACACCGTTACCCTGACCGAGCGTGGGCAGGAGCTTTTGGAATACGCCAAACAGGTCTGCCATCTGACCGATGAGTTTGAGCAGAGCATGCGCGCACCGCATGAGATCAACGGCTTTTTGCGGGTAGTCACCCCCGACTCGGTCTGCGAAGATATGATCCTTTCCAACTACGTGGATTTTCATCGCAAATATCCCAACATCTCGCTGAAATTCACCACCGCCAACACCGACGACATGTTCCATATTCTGGATCACAACGAGGCGGATCTGATGCTGACCCTGGACAGTCACGTTTACCGCAGCGATTACGTGATCGCCAAGGAGGAGCCGATCAAGATGCACTTTGTGACCGGTGCAGACTCTCCTTATGCCACAGATAAGCCCCTCACTCTGCGGGATATGCAGGACTTTCCCTTCATCCTCACCGAGCGCGGCTTTGGCTACCGTCGGCTGTTTGACGAGGCGCTTGCCAAGCAATCGCTGGAGATCCTGCCTATGCTGGAGCTGGGGCGCACCGACGTCATCACCAAGATACTGGAAAGTGGCACAGGCGTTTCCTTTTTGCCCGAATTCGTCACAAAGCAGAGGGTGGCAAAGGGCAAGCTGACCTATCTGAACGTAACAGACATACAAGCGGATGTGTGGAAGCAGCTGATCTATCACAAGAACAAATGGCTGACCGACAGCATGCGCGCGCTGCTGGAGTACATCAAAAGCCACGAATTCCGTTAAAAAAAAGATCCGCCGACACATTGGTGTCGGCGGATCTTTTTATAGGTCGAGCTCTTGCAGCAGCTGCTCACAGTTCAGTACCTTTTCCGCCATCATACCCTTATTAAAATAATAATGATTGGCGGCCTCATAGCCGAACAGAGCACTTTTTTGCATCAGGTCGTACATCAGCAGTGCAAGCTCCCTCTCCTCAACGGCAGCTGCGCGCATCTCTGCGCGGTCTCCCTCATCGCGACAGCGGATAAAGTGCGTTTGCAGATAGGAGGAGCGGAACAGCGCATAGCCTCCCCATGCGGCTCGCTTCAGCTCACAGTCGGGCAGCGCCTCCAGCAGCTCCAGCCCCTGCTGCCAGCCCTCGCTGAGCAATCTCAGCTGCTTCTCGAACACGTCGGCAGGATAGATGGAGCGCCATCTTTCCAGATCGTCAAAGGCATAGCAGGTCATAGTGGAGGGCAGCCCCGTGGGCGTGGCATAAAGTAACGTGGAGGGGCCTGCGTTCTGGGGACCTTGATAGAGTGTTCCGATATGGAACGGAAAATGGCGGAAGGCATCCGAAAACCGCTTGGCGGCACGGAAGACCGCCTCCGCGTGAGCGCCGTACTCCTTTTCCAGCAGAGCGCGGTACCGTGCCTCATCGGGATCCTTGAGGCAGTCGCTTGCCACCTTCAGATTGATAGAGGGATAGCCACCCAGCGTCCAGCTGAGCATCAGATGCTCCACACCCACCTCACGCAAGCCGCTCATATGCTGGCGGATCAGATCGAACACGGGCAAAAACGGGATCGTGCTGCACTCCCAGGTCACGTTCACCTGCACCTTGGCACAGGTCTCGTGCCCCAGCGCACGCGCCTGCTCCCAGATCGATTTGGCCATAGGGGCAGGACCGGGGATAGACATGCTGTAATCCTGCACGGTGCCGCTGACGCCGCCCACCGTAAAGGGCAGCCTGGCCTCACTGTTACACTGCACGATGACCTCACGAGGCAGGTGAGAGAGACAGTCGGCGATCTCCTCGGCGTTCATAAAACTCTCCCACGCCCAGGTCCAGGCGACTGTGCGGATCTGCGGATCCACGGCACGGGAGGACTCGGAAATGGCGGTGATCACATCAGAGACCAGCTGTGCCACCGGTGTGCTTTGACAACGGGGGCAGGGGTCTCCCTTTTTATGAGACTTGCAATGGGTCAGATTCTCCGAGCAGGTGATGGTGAAAAATCCGCCAAGCCCCGGCACGGCCTCGCAAAGTGTGCGCACCGCATAGCGCAGATACTCCAACGTGCGCGGATCGCTGGAGCAAAGCGCGGCATAGGGCGGCCTTGTTTTACCCTTTAGTGAAGGGTGCTTTTCGAAAAAATCCTGTGGCATGCAGCGTGGCTCGTTCAGATAAAGATAGACCTTGATACCGTAGGCATCGGCACGCCCGATCAGCTCACGCAGTCGCGCCACGCGATCCTGCCAGCCTGCCGAATAGCTTTCGTCAAAATAGAACGGCACCATCTGATACAGCACCACGGGCAGCCATATGGCGTTCACGCCCGCAGCGCGGTACATGGAGAGCAGCTCATCGGGATAGGAAAGGGCGATATCCTGCTCCAGCACGTTGGCATACAGACCGCAATAGGAATAGATCAGGCGAAGCCCTGCGACATCCCCTTCCCCCACGGCGGTCGGCAGCTCTTCTTTTTGGAAAAAGGAAAAGGGCGCAGCACCGTTGAACATACCGCCAAAATGCGCCTGCACCGTCCGCTTGATACAGGCAAGCTGCGCCTTTTGCGCGGCGGTCAGGGGCTCTCGCACAACTGGCGGGCAGAAGGGCTTTTCGCCGAGCTTCACATCCAGAAAATCGTCATCCTTCAGCACCGTTGCCAGCTTGTCCTCACTCCAACCAAGCAGAGTGAGCAGCTGCTCATAGGGCAACAGATACCAGGCGTTGCGGATGGTGGTGATATAGCCGCGCGCTTGCCAGCGATCGGTATAACGCTGGGGGGGCAAGCCCATTTCAGCCGCTGCCTCGCGGATCTCCGCCTCGGAAGCGTGCAATGCTGCGGCGATACGTGTCACGTCCACGGTCTCCCAAAAGCGGAATACCGCCGCATAAAAGCGGTTCGGGAAATGCGGCAGCGGCAGCGTTTTATTTTCGTTCACGGGAGGAAGCTTGGTATAGGTCATGGCGCACCCTCTTTTCTTTTGGTATTAACTTTATTATAACGCCCTACGAAAAAAATGTAAAGAGGATTTTGGGCACAAAATGTTTGATTTGGGAGACGAAAGGCGGAATACGTGCCTGATGTGCCAAAGCACCCACACGACAGGCATCATCAGGGGACTCGCTTTGTTCGCCAATGGCTCTGTTTGCAGGCAATAACGCTCCAAGGCGAACCGAGGAGGGTGCGCCGTGCGCAGCACGGCGTCAAGGGGCTTGGCTACGAGGCGGGCGCACACGCCTCGTCACGCCAAAAGACCGCTTCGCGGTCAGCGAACCTTGTCTTGCGGGGATGTTGTTCGCCAACGGCTCTGTTTGCGGGCAATAACGCTCCAAGGCAAACCGAGGAGGAGGAGCACCGTGCGCAGCACGGTGTCAAGGGGCTTGGCTACGAGGCGGGCGCACACGCCTCGTCACGCCAAAAGACCGCTTTGCGGTCAGCGAACCTTGTCTTGCGGGGATGCGTGCAATACATAGCGACTTCATCGTATGTTAGCACGAACATATACAGCAAGACAGGTTCGCTGAAATGGCCCACCAAAAAGGATCCCCCCTTGCCGAACGGCAAGGGGGGATCCTTTTTGGTGGGCCATCAAGGGCTCGAACCTTGGACCAACCGGTTATGAGCCGGTGGCTCTGACCAACTGAGCTAATGGCCCGCATACTTTATTATTATATCTATAAACAGTTTGATTGTCAACCCTTTTTTTCTCCGTTCTCAAAACTTTTTTCTCTGCCTTGTTTCGCCCTTTTTTTCGTGCGAGATGCTTTATACTAAAGAAAAAAGGAGCTTGAAAATGAAAAAAAGGACCTTCGCTGCCCTATTGGCAGCATTGCTTTTGACCGTTAGCGGCTGCACAGCGACTCCAACAGCACAAGAGACGCCGACAAATGAGGAGATCGCACTTTATACATCACGGATCGCAGAGCTGGAGGCCACACTGCAAAAGGAACGGGAAAATCGCTTTATCAGCGACAGCGCCTACGAGGGGCGCATCCAGGAGCTGGAGCAGCAGCTGTTGGCACTCTCCCCCGACACGGAGACAGGCAGCGACATCACCGACGAGACCATGATATTCCACTACCGTTTAGAGGGCAACAAGGCCATCGTGACCGGGTACGACGGCACCTCTACGCTGGTCACCGTTCCTTCCACTTTGGATGGCTACGCCGTTATTGCCATTGGTGAGCGTGCCTTTGAAGGCACGTCGGTGGCCGCCGTGATACTGCCGCAGGGGCTGGAGGCCATCGGTTGGTTTGCCTTTTACGGCTGCGAAAAGCTGATCGACGTAAGCATCCCTGCCAGCGTGACCTCGATCGGATACGCAGTATTTGACGGTTGCCCCAACATTGCGATCGTCTGCGGTGCCGATACCTACGCCGCACGCTATGCCGAAAGCTATGGTTTGCCGCGTGTGATCCTGTAAAAAGGAGCCATCTCCCTTGTGCGCCAAGGGAGATGGCTCCTTTTTGTTACAAAATTCCGCAAACCTCTACCCAAAACGCAAAAAATGTGTTATACTATAATAAATATGCAGAAAGGAGGCCTTATATGCCACTGCCGCAAAAGACACCCGAAGTAAAAAGTAAGCTGAGCCCGCAGCAGAAAAAGGTGGTCACCATCCTCACCTATATCGGCATCGCGCTCCTGCTGCTCATTCCCACCTATATCGCCATTGCCTCCTATCTGGTCGGCAAAAATGCGCCGGAGGAAAGCACCGATACCTATTATACCTCTATGGAGCTGATCGGCCCCGGCGGCAATACCGTTACACTGTACCCTGCCACGCACGAGACAAGTGCATCTGAGGAGGCAAAAATCTTTGACTGCTTCCGCAGTATGCTGGAAAACGACATTTATGCCACCGGCGTGCCCGAGGAGCATACCGGGCGGTATCAGGTCGTATTTCAGACCAACATGGGAGTGGAGCGTTACACCTTCCACTTCTCCACCGAAAAGAGCTCCGCTTATATCACCGATGCCAATCAAGCCAACTGGCTGACGGAGGATGCTGCCGTAGAGTATTTTCTCAACAGTCATTATGCCTATGAGCTCTACGAGCAATCAGCGCCTCCCGTGCTGACCACCGCCGCAACCGATGTGATCGTTCCTTCCCTGCTCACCTGGTCCTACCAGACCAAGGACGGCACCTTTGCCGACCGCGTGGCATTGGAGACCACGGAAGAGCTGCGGACCTATCCCATTGCAAACGACATCGCCTTCTATTTCACAAGGCAGCCCTCCACCTGTCACCTGACCATCCGCCAAAACGGCAATGTGATCATTGAGCAGGATAGCGTTGACGGCATATCGCTGGCGCAGCTGACACAGGGCACGATATTGGATTTTGAGATCGAGGCCATTTACGGTCAATCCTCCGCCAACAAATACTACGGCAGGGCCGTCTACCGCTTCCGTATGAATGTGGTAGAGGCTGCCAGCTTCTATCTTGGCGGCGTTTCCTCCGAGAGTGCCGTCACACATCAGGCGGCCTACGGTAATTATCTGATGCTCTCCTGCCTGAACGTGCCCAACGAGCAAAAGCTGGAGATCACCGCCACCCCCGCTCTGAAAACTGCCCCCATCGTGTTCCGACGCGGCGAAAAGGTCTACGCTGCCATCCCTGCGGACACCGTGGGCGCGCGCACGCTGAAGATCAAATACGGCACGATCGAGAGCACCTTCTATCTGAACGTGACCGCGAGCGCCGCGACCGAGCATACCCTTGATGCCGATGCATTGCGTGGCGACTGGGAAATGGCGCTTGATGGCGGCAAGCTGGCCGAGCTGATCGCGGCCAAGGGCGCCAACACGGATAGCACCGTCGGCCACCTTCTCACGCCTACGGGCACCTTTGCCGCCCCCGACAGCTCGTCACCCGTCATCAGCTTTGCCGACAGACTGACGGTGACCGGCAATGCCGCGATCAGCGATCGCGAGATCCCCTTTGAGCTGTATCATAGCTCCAACACCGTTCTGGCAGGTGCTGCCGGCCGCGTTGCGGAAAGAGGCGAAAATGATATTCTGGGTAAATACGTGATCATTGATCACGGCTGCGGTCTTTACAGCTGGTATTGCGGTCTCAGCGAGTTTGACGAGGTGCGGACTGCTGTCGGGCGCCCTGTTTCCAAGGGCGACATCGTGGGCAGAAGCGGCAAGACTGCCCTTGGCATGAAGGATACCGACGGCTTCCTGCTTCTCGTTACCTGGGGCAAGCAGGCCATCGATCCCGCTTATCTTCGCAGCACCCCCTTCTCTATCATTCAATAGAAAACAATAAAAAAAGCAGCCCGGCGTGAGAGCATCACGTCGAGCTGCTTTTTTATCAGAATTCGATGGCGACCATCGCCGAGCAGGTGAAGGAAGGAACCGTGTAGGAGATACGTCCGTTTTCATAGGTAAACGGCAGCGCCTCGCCCGTGGGTGCCAGATAAACGCGCCGCGGCGCACGCGTGGTGCGCACAGTGCAGGCGGTCTGCAGCACGGGAGGCAGATCCTCGATCACCTCCACACCCTTACCGCGGCACTTGGTGGCGGCATAGACCATATGATGCACCAGGCGATCGCCATCGGCGGTCTGCTGCTGCATCAGCGTGGTCACACCACAGGAGGGCAGCGAGGTGGTCAAGGTCTTTTCGGCACCGAGCAGACGGTCGATGCAATCCAGAACTACCGAGCGCAGGTGGATCGAGCCCATCTCGGCATACTCACGAAAAATATTCCAGCCAATATAGGCCACATTTTCGGTCACCACTACACCCACATCGGATTTTTCCCTGTCGTAGGGCGTATGACGGTGAGAGCAGAAGTGCTCGGCGGTGCGATTGAAGTAGGGATCGTTACGCATAGCGGTGACGGTACCGTTGAACTGCTCGGTAAGCGCGATGCGATAATTTTCGGAGTACATCACGTAAGAGCTGATCTCATTGGGATACAGCGCTTTGGTGGGCCGCAGATAGGCAGGACGGTATTCGCCAAGGCCTCCAAATCTCACGCCAAAATCGATCGCGAAGCTCCCTCCTCCGTCTGTACCCGCCGTGCCGGAAAGCAACAGCTTACCGCCGCTCGCAAGATAAGCCTCTACCTTCTGTTTCAGTGCATCGGTCAGCAGAACATCATCCGGCAATACCAACAACTTGTAGTCGGAAAATTCCACTGTTTCGTCGATGATGTTATAGAGGTAATGCCCTTCCAGAAGCATTCGGTTGGCACCCACGAGGGCGTCATCCTTGTGGCTCGTGCAGCGCTCGGTGGTCAGCAATCCCACATCGGCAACGGCGGTGCTGTTCACCAGCCACGGCTCTCTTGCCTCTACCTCGCGGTAGGCGGTACCGATCAGGCGATAGGTGGCGAGATCCATCTCGCCGTCGGGATGCAGCTGGTCACCCACCGAGCAGCGTGCGCCGCAGGCATTGGCCAACGCAGCCTCGTAGCGAAGCGCATTGGGATGCTTGAAGCCGCCGAATTCTCCCCAGCTCTTATGGAACTTGCCTGTCATACCAAGGAACTCCTTGTCAAAGGTACGGGCATAGGCAGCAGACAACGGAAAATGGTCATACCCCCAGCCACCCGTGGGCAAGGACTCCAGCTCCAGGTGCTTATTGTTCCAGGCAACGATGTCGCGCCCTTGGAAGATCGCACCGCCGTCGTTGTGAATGATCGGCAGCTCGGGATCGTATTTTTTCACCACTTCGGCAATCGTTTCTGTATAGTTGCGATACACGCGTCGTGCATATTCCGCGGCATCCTCATCCTTGCTCGGGTCAAGTCCGGCTTCTTTCATCCCCGCAAGGCAGTACTGGCAATAGCACTTGCCGGTGGTAACGATATCCAGGAACAGGCCGTCAAATCTACCGCCGTAGACCTGCATGACCTCCTCCACCTCGGCCGCCAGCTGCTGCAAATAGGGGCTGCCAAAGCAAAGACGCTTGTAGCCGGGCTCCAGAAAGCTGCCGTGGCTGCCATCCTTTTTGGTGCGCAGACAATCGGTATGCTTCACGGCATATTTCTGATCAAAGCCAGCCGAAATATAGACCTCGGTGCGGATCCCTGCCTCAGCACAAGCAGAAAGCTGCGCATCCAGCAGGTCAAAATGCAGATGCGGATGCATCTGATTGACCTTGGTGGGGTGATAAGCCCAGCCGTGGTGGCACTTGGAAAACACCGAGACTGAATTGACATGGCCCTCACGCAGAGCGGCAATAAACTGCTGCTTCGAAAAGCGGCTGCCAATGCCGGCGATGGCCTCAGAGGTATGGAAATCCAGGTGGACCTGGCGATACGGTAGCATAATGTGATCCTCCGTTTATGTATTTTTCTTCAGTATATCACGTTTTTGTTCCCTTTTACATGGATTTTTCGATACAAAATATGGAGAAACACGAATAAATATCCCCCCGCGTAGCGGGGGGTATTTCATTTTCGGGCATAGCCCTAACGTCACTGGCGGCGCACAAGTGCGCTAAAGATTGGCCTGCCAGCCATGCAAAGAATACTTGCTACCCGTCAACGGGTTGTGAAAATTTCGTCCTTCTCAAGTCAAACGCTCTCTTCAATGCCTTCCTCCGAGAGGAAGGTGGCACGCGAATGCGTGACGGAAGGAGCCTGCGCGACCCTCACTTTTTCGCTTGCTTTATTACAACTGCTTTTCCCAAGTTACGCGCTCTCCCTCAGTCGCCTACGGCGACAGCTCCCTCCCGGAGGGAGCCTTTCACAAAACACATCCTGCCTCTATCCCTTGTTTACTTCTCCTTATCGGCAATAGCCTTTATTGAACCACGCGACTATCGCGTGGTTTTCGTTTTACAAAAAGGGGCATCCGCGCTTTCGCGGATGCCCCTTTGGGTTTTATTCAACCTCTGCAGCGCCGGTCTTTTCGACGTGCACGTTGTGGTAGCAGGCCATACCGGTACCGGCAGGGATCAGCTTACCAATGATGACGTTCTCCTTCAGACCGAGCAGGTGATCGACCTTGCCCTTGATAGCGGCCTCGGTCAGCACCTTGGTGGTCTCCTGGAAGGAAGCGGCGGAGAGGAAGGATTCGGTCTGCAGCGCAGCCTTGGTGATACCCATCAGCAGGCGCTTTGCAGTTGCCTCACGCAGGTTCTCGCCAGCGGCAATACGCTCCTTCACCTGATTGTTCACTTCCTCGAAGTCCAGCACATCCATCACGGTACCGATCAGCAGGTCGGTATCGCCGGGATCCTCGACATAGACCTTGCGGGTCATCTGACGGGCAATGATCTCGATGTGCTTATCGTTTACGCTAACGCCCTGAGAGCGGTAAGCGTGCTGGATCTCCTCCAGAATATACTCGTAGACCTTGTTCAGACCGCTGATGCGCATGATATCGGCGGGGGCCTTGCTGCCCTCGGTCAGTACCTGACCTCTCTCAACGTGGTCACCCTCACGAACAACGATCTGCATACCGTAAGGAACGGTGTACTTGTGCATCTCACCGGTCTCGTCGTCAACAACGCTGACCTCGTGAACCAGAACGTTATCGCCGTGAGCAACGCTCATTACGCTACCGGTCTGCTCACAGATCAGTGCTGCCTTCTTGGGTGCTCTTGCCTCGAAAAGCTCCTCAACGCGAGGCAGACCCTGGGTGATATCAGCACCTGCAACACCACCGGAGTGGAAGGTTCTCATCGTCAGCTGGGTACCGGGCTCACCGATCGACTGAGCGGCGATAATACCAACGGCCTCACCAACGCTGACGGGCTTGCCGGAGGATGCCAGGTCGGCACCGTAGCAATGCGCACAGATACCCTGACGGGCATGGCACTTGAGCAGCGTGCGGATCTCGACCTCCTTGATGCCGGCGGCCTCGATCGCCTTATAGTGCTCCTCGGTGATCATCGTATCGGCGGGAACGATCTCGTTGCCCTCCGCATCCTTGACCGCACCGAAGGAGTAACGACCCACGATACGCTCCTGCAGGCTTTCCAGAGGAGAGCCGGGCGTCTGGGGATTGCTGATCTCGCGAACGACCTGTCCCTCGGTTGCATCGCAGCACTCCTCGCGCACGATGACCTCCTGAGAAACGTCTACAAGACGTCTGGTCAGGTAGCCCGAGTCTGCGGTACGCAGAGCGGTATCAGACAAAGACTTACGGGAGGATCTGGAGCCCATGAAGTACTCCAGGATCTTCATACCCTCACGGAAATTAGACTTGATCGGGATCTCCATGGTCTTACCGTTGGTAGCGAACATCGAACCGCGCATTGCGGCCAGCTGTCTCATCTGCTTGGTAGAACCACGGGCACCGGAGTCTGCCATGATCTTGATAGGATTGAGGTCGTGGAAGCACGCCATCATCTTAGCGGTCACCTCATCGGTGGTGTTCGCCCAGATCTTGATCACGCTGTTGTAGCGCTCCTCGTCGGTGAGCAGGCCCTTCTTGAAGTAGCCGTTGATGCTATCCACGCGGGACTGTGCGTCGTCGATGATCGCCTTCTTCTCGGGAGGAATGGTCATATCGTACACAGAGATCGAGAAGGATGCTCTGGTAGAATACTTGTAGCCCATCTCCTTGATGTTATCCAGCATCTCAGAGCACTCTGCGGCGCTGTGATACTTGATGCAGCTGTCAATGAGCATACCAAGGATCTTCTTGACGTTACCCTTGTTCTTCTTCAGGAAGGCGGTGTCGATCTCCATCTTCAGCGCGTTCTCGGGCTTGCTTCTGTCAATAAAGCCCAGATCCTGAGGAATGTTCTGGTTAAAGAGGAGACAGCCGAGAGAGGTCTCGACAATACCGGTCACGAGCTGACCGTTGATCTCCTTGGAAAGACGGATCTTGATGGGGGCGTGCAGGCCAAGCGCACCGTTGACGTAAGCCATATTGGCCTCGTCGATGTCGCGGAAGCACATACCCTCGCCGGGCTCGCCGGGCTTTTCCATCAGCAGATAGTAGGTACCGAGGATCATATCCTGGGTAGGAACTGCTACGGCACGGCCGTCTGCGGGCTTCAGCAGGTTGTTGGCGGAAAGCATCAGGAAGCGAGCCTCTGCCTGTGCCTCTGCGGAAAGCGGCACGTGAACAGGCATCTGGTCACCGTCAAAGTCGGCGTTGAATGCAGAGCATACCAGAGGATGCAGCTTAATGGCACGACCCTCGACCAGTACAGGCTCGAACGCCTGGATGGACAGACGGTGCAAGGTAGGTGCACGGTTCAGAAGCACGGGATGCTCCTTGATCACATTCTCCAGCGCATCCCAGACCTCGGGGTGCTGATAAGCACGCTCGATCTTCTTTTGAGCCTCCTTGATGTTGGTGGCCTTCATCATTTCGGTCAGGCGCTTGACAACGAAGGGCTTGAACAGCTCCAATGCCATCTCGCGGGGCAGACCGCACTGATAGATCTTCAGGTTAGGACCGACAACGATAACCGAACGGCCGGAGTAGTCAACACGCTTACCCAGCAGGTTCTGACGGAAACGACCCTGCTTACCGCGCAGCATCTCGGAAAGAGACTTCAGCTGACGGTTGGAGGGGCCGGTGACCGGCTTGCCGTGACGGCCGTTATCGATGAGAGCATCCACAGCCTCCTGCAGCATACGCTTCTCGTTGCGGACAACGATCTCAGGCGTATGGATCTCCATCAGCTTCTTGAGACGGTTGTTACGAACGATCACGCGGCGATACAGCTCATTCAGATCGCAGGATGCGAAGCGGCCGCCGTCCAGCTGCGTCATAGGACGGATATCGGGAGGCAGCACAGGCAGCACATCCAGGATCATCCAGTCCAGGTGGTTGCCGGACTTGCGGAAGGCCTCAACGACCTCCAGACGCTTGATGATGCGGGCCTTCTTCTGGCCGGAGGCGATCATCAGCTCAGCCTTGAGCTGCTTGGAAAGCTCCTCAATATCAATAGAAGCGAGCAGCTCCTTGATAGCCTCGGCGCCCATACCTACGCGGAACTCGTTACCGTACATCTCACGGTATTCCTCGTAAGCGGCCTCGTTCAGTACAGTACCCTTCTTCAGAGGGGTGATACCGGGATCCAGCACCACATTCTCCGCAAAGTACAGCACCTTCTCCAGCTGCTTGGGCGAGATCTCGTCCAGTACCAGGGCCATTCTGGAGGGAATGGCCTTGAAGTACCAGATGTGAGATACGGGACAAGCCAGCTCGATGTGACCCATACGCTCGCGGCGAACCTTTTTGGTGGTGATCTCTACACCACACTTGTCACACTTGTGAACACGGTCCTTGGCCAGGCTGCTCACGTGAGAATTCTTATATTTACCGCACATACAAGCGCCGTCCTTGGTCGGGCCAAAGATACGCTCGCAGAAGAGACCGCCGGTCTCTGCCTTCAGAGAGCGGTAGTTGATGGTCTCGGCCTTGGTCACCTCGCCGTAGGACCATTCTCTGATCATATCCGGAGATGCCAGACCAATTTGAATCGAAGCGAATTCGTTATTTGCCATTTGTCCTTCTCTCCTCCTTACATATTATCATCGTCATAGGAATCGTCATAGTTTTCTTCTGCGGGGAAAACGGCTTCACCGTTCTCATCCTCAATGGTCATATCGCGCAGATCGCCCTCCTGCAGCTCGGTCTGACCCAAAGCAGCCTCGATGGCGGCAACGTCGGCACGGTTAGCGAACGCAGAGTTCACATCCTCCTCGTTGCACAGGGTGGAGAGCTTGATCTCCTCGCCCTTCTCATCCAGCACGCGAACATCCAGAGCCAGAGCCTGCAGCTCCTTGACCAGAACCTTGAAGGATTCGGGCACACCGGGCTTCGGAATATTCTGACCCTTGATGATCGCCTCATAAGCGCGGCGACGTCCGTTGATGTCGTCCGACTTCACGGTCAGGATCTCCTGCAGGGTGTAAGCGGCACCGTATGCCTCCAGTGCCCAAACCTCCATCTCACCGAAGCGCTGGCCACCGAACTGGGCCTTACCGCCGAGAGGCTGCTGGGTGATGAGGGAGTAGGGACCGTTTGCACGGGCGTGGATCTTATCGTCTACCAGGTGATGGAGCTTGAGGTAGTACATGATACCCACGGTTACGGGGTTATCGAAGGGATCACCGGTGCGGCCATCGTACAGAGTGGTCTTGCCGTCAATGACCTTGACCTTGCCCTCTGCGATCAGCTGCGCCATCTTCTCCTTGTCGGCACGGGTCTCGGCATCTACGCGCACATAGTCGACCTTACCCTCGGCGTCCTTCTCCTCAAAGAAGAGCTCCTTACCGTCAACGTTCTCACCCTGACGGATCTCGCGGGCCATACCGACCATGCGCATGCACTCCATAATGTCCTTCTCGTTTGCACCGTCGAACACAGGGGTCATGATCTTCCAGCCCAGCTTCTTGGCAGCGAGACCAAGATGGACCTCAAGCACCTGACCGATGTTCATACGGGAAGGCACGCCCAGAGGATTCAGCACGATATCCAGAGGAGTACCATCGGGAAGGAAGGGCATGTCCTCGGGAGGCAGGATGCGGGATACGACACCCTTATTACCGTGGCGACCTGCCATTTTGTCACCTACCGAGATCTTACGCTTCTGTGCGATATAAACGCGGACCTGCTTGTTGACACCTGCAGGCAGCTCGTCGCCGTTCTCGTGAGAGAACACCTTTACGTCAACGACGATACCCGATTCACCGTGAGGCAGACGGAGGGAGGTATCACGCACTTCCCTTGCCTTCTCGCCAAAGATGGCGCGGAGCAGGCGCTCCTCGGCGGTCAGCTCAGTCTCGCCCTTAGGCGTGATCTTACCGACCAGAATATCGCCAGCACGAACCTCGGTGCCCTTCTTGACGATACCGTCAGCGTTCAGATCCTTCAGAGCCTCCTCGCCCACGTTGGGGATCTCACGGGTGATCTCTTCCTCACCCAGCTTGGTGTCACGTGCGTCGTGAGTGTACTCCTCGATATGCAGCGAGGTGTATACGTCATCACGCACCAGACGCTCGTTCAGAAGAACCGCGTCCTCGTAGTTATAGCCTTCCCAGGTCATAAAGCCGATGAGGGCGTTCTTGCCCAGCGAGATCTCACCGTTGGAGGTGGCGGGACCGTCGGCGATCACACGGCCTGCCTCGATCAGCTCACCTCTGCAAACGGTGGGACGCTGATTGTAGCAGGTGCCCTGGTTGGTACGCTTGAATTTGATCATCTCGTAAACATCGCGCTCGCCGTTGTCGCGGACGATGATGAT
>SVQY01000031.1 GCA_015065135.1 Oscillospiraceae bacterium | reverse complement strand
AAGCTATTGGTCATCCGTAGTAGATCCCTGCGGTCACAGCTTCGCTGTTCCCTTGGTTTTGCTCGCTCGGGCAAAGCCCTCGACCCGCAAAACTTCGGTTCCGCTATCGCTCCACTCAGGATGACACACGGAGGCCAAGTTTGGCGATTTGCGTAGCAAATGGAGGCGTTTAGCCGACAAGCCAAGCTGCTGCTTGACACGGTGCCGCCGCGGCTGATGGCTCCGGGCGCCTTTCTCTCGGCCGGAGACGGTCCGATCCTCCGACGGCGCAAAAACGGCAACGGTCCATGACCGTTGCCGTTTTTCTATACCGTTGGCCGCTTATATTGCAAAATGGCCGCCGTCACGCGCTCGCAGACAAAGGCCTCCACGATCGAAAGCAGCACGCTTTCCGGATCGCGGTAGACCGGCAGCGACACCGCAATGATCGACACGCTGATCAGCAAAATGATCCGCTCCACGCGAAAGCGCGGCAGCTTTTTCTGGATCATGCTGCCCATAATATCCACGCCGCCCGAGGAGGCCCCGATGCGCAGCATGATGCCGGTCAGCCCCTGCGCCACGCCCCCAAAGAGCGCCGAGAGCAGATAGCTCCCCTCCCGCGGCACGAAGCGATAGAAATCAAAGCGTGCCAGCAGCAGCAAAAAAAGCGAGAGCGCCGCCGTGTAAAGCAGCGTATACAGCACGTAGCGGCGGCGCATCAAAAACCACGCCGCGATCAGCAGCGGCAGGTTCAGCAGCACGGTATAGATGCCGGCGTTCACCCCCGTCAACGCCTGCAGCATGGTGGCAATGCCGTCGATACCGCTGGGGGCAAAGGAGGCCGGATAAACAAAAACGTGCATACCAAAGGCCACCAAAAGCGCGGTGAGCACCGTCACCGCCCCGTCATAAAGTCGCTTCACACGCATCCAAAGCCCCCTGCCGTTTTTGGGTAGTATTCCCTCTTTTAGTCAGTTTATGCGGCGTAGGCTTTTTCGCGCGTTGCCCTTGACTTTTTCTTTAAAATATGCTATATCTAAAGTAACTTACCGAAAGGAAGAACGCACATGCAAAAGCTTTTGAAGCACGCGGATTTCGCAGACATTTATTTCGATCAGGCAAAAATGACCTTCTCCTACCGCTTCGGCACCGCCGTTTACGAGGAGGTCTTTGACGGTCATCGCCTCTACAGCGCCGGCTGGAACGGTGCGGGCTACACCCTGAACGTGCTGGAGGATATGCCCTCCCGTCTGCGCCTCGGGGAGCGGCTGAACACCGCCGCCTTCCGCCTGGAGGCGGGCGGCTGCACCCTGGAGTACGACTGGGCATACGAGAGCTTTGTCAAGGAGGAGACCGAGAACGGCCTGCACGGCATCCTCACCCTGAAAAGCACCCTGCTCCCCCTCACGGTGCTGGTGCATACCCTGCTGGACGGCACCGGGGTGATGGAGCGCTATCTGGAGCTTGTGAACGAGGACAGCGCCCCCATTTCGGTGGGCGAGATCGCTCTCCTTTCGGGCGGCGTGGAGGAGGGCACCAACGATTGGGATCCCTTCTTTGATCCGCACAGCGCCGATCACCTCTATTCCCTTGGCAGCTTTGAGAGCGCCGAGTGGGGCTGTGAGGGGCTGTTCAAATGGACCGACCTGCCCTCGGCAGGGCTGACCGTGAACGGCAAATGGGCGAATAACCGCTACCGTCATCCGGCCTTCTTTTTAAAAAATAACCTATACGGTTCGCTGTTTTTCGGTCAACTGGCCTACACGGGCAGCTTTGATTTCACCTTCCGCAAGGACACCGAGCCAAACAAAAAGGGCTGCAATTCCCGCCTTTCCTGGGATCTTGCCATCACCGGCCCCAAGCCGATGCTGGTGCTGGGAGCAGGTGAGCGCTACGTGACCCCCTCCATGCACGTGGGGCTGCTGATCGGCGATCTGGACGATGCGGTGAACGAGATGCACCGCCATCTGCGCCGCTCGGTGCTGCGTCACACAGACGTGGGCGGCATCAAGGGCTTGATCGAGTGCGGTATGGGCCCCGAGCGCACCATGGACGTGGCCGCCTGCAAGCACTTTATCGACACCGCCGCCGAGGTGGGTGCCGAGGTCTTTCTCATCGACGCGGGCTGGTATGCCCCCAAGGGTCTTGCCACCACCGAGTGGAGCAAGCGGCAGGGCGACTGGCAGGTCTCACCCGATCTTTACCCCAACGGCATCGGCGAGGTGCGTGATTATGCCCATCAGAAGGGTCTGAAATTCGGTATGTGGATGGAGCCCGAGGCCATCGGCCCTCTTTCCCGTGTGGCAGAGGAGCATCCCGAATGGCTGACCGTTTCGCTGACCGCTCACGGCACCAAAAAGCAGCTGGATCTGACCAATCCCGAGGCTGCCGCCTGGGCGGAGGCCGAGATCGTCCGCGTGATCGAGGAGAACAAGCTGGATGCCTTCCGTCTGGATCACAACAACCACATCGACACCTGGCACGGCCGCGGCGAGCAAAACGGCAGGTCTGCCTGCCAGCTCAACCGCCATCTGGATGCGGTCTACGGCATTTATCGGCGTGTGCGTGAGCGCTTCCCCGATCTTGTGATGGAGAACTGCGCCAGCGGCGGCTCGCGCACCGACGTGGGGATGCTCGAGCCCTTCACGCACACCTGGGTCTCCGACTGGAACGAGGCGCCCCGCTCGGTCGCCATCACCAACGGTATGACCATGGTGCTGCCCCCCGAGACGGTGGACAGACTGATCAGCGGTATGTTCTGCCACACCCGTGGGTCTCTGGATCTGCAGGTGCGCCACGCGCTCTTTGGCCGCCCCTCCACCAACGATTACAACTGCGTTGGCAGCAAGCCGAACCCGGCGCAGCTCGCCTTTGTGAAGCACTCCTTTGATCTTTACAAATCCTTTGTCCGCCCCATGGCCGGCAAGGATCTGATCTTCCATCACACCCCCGAGGTGAACGGCACCCAGCCCCAGGGCGTTTGCGTGCTGGAGCGCGCCGCCGAGGACGGCAGCCGCTCGATGCTCGGCGTGTTCAACCTTTGCATGGCAGGGGCGCGTGAGGAGCGGATCTTCCCCCGTGGCATCGATGCGGGCGCCAGATACCGCGTGACCGCCGATAACAGCGGCGCTGCTTGCGAGGTGGACGGCTTTACCCTTTGCAACGAGGGTCTGCGCGTGCGGCTGGACGGCGCGCTGCAAAGCGAGCTTTTGCTGCTGGAAAGGATCTGAGCGCAGCGGGGCTGCGCAGCGATATAGATCCCTTGTGGGATCTGCGATATACGTTGTGGGCGTTGCCCACATCGTGCGATATATCTGCGATGCGATATGCCCTTCGGGCGTGAAAGTACCATACGCAGCGGGGTAGCCGGAAAGGCGGCGCGGAGACGGGAGAACACCGATCTATTGTGGGGGAGGGGCTCCCCTCCCGTTCGTGCAAGCTACCGTTGCCCACGCGCGAAAGTTAGCACTTGCTAATTTTCACAAAAGCTATTGACAATTTTTGTGAAATATGTTAAACTACTACCGTTCCGTTGAGGGAGTAGTAAGCACGGATACGCCGTGTGACAAGTCAACATACTGACCAAACGGTCTGGCTTGTATTAAATTACGAGACTCAGGTATGGCAAAACGCCATACTTGGGTCTCTTTGTTTATGTATGGAGGACGTACTTATGTGGTTTGATCTCGTTCTTTCCGCGCTTTGCCTTGGCGTTGCGCTGGCGATGGACGCCTTTTCGGTATCGCTCACGAACGGTCTGGCAGAGCCCTGCGGCACAAGGCGCCGCGCCGCCGTCATCGCCGGCGTGTTCGCCGCCTTCCAGACGGCAATGCCCCTCCTTGGCTGGCTGCTGGTCTCTACCGTGGCCAAGCAGTTTGAAAGGCTTGCCCCCGCCATCCCCTACGTGGGCTTTGGCATCCTGCTCTTTATCGGCGGCAAGATGCTGATCGAGGGTATTCAGGAGATACTGGAAAAGAAAAAGGCGCGCGAGGCCGGCGAGGAGCCCCCCGTGGTCTGCGCCGTGGCGCGCATTACCCTGCCCGCGCTGCTCATTCAGGGTGTGGCCACCTCGATCGATGCCCTTTCCTGCGGCTTTGATTTTGTGGATTTCAACTGGTATCAGGCGCTGATCGCCGCCGGCATCATCGGCGTGCTGACCTTTGGCATCTGCTTTGCAGGTGTGTTCATCGGCCGCAAATTCGGCACCAAGCTTGCCGAAAAGGCCACCGTTTTCGGCGGTGGGATCCTGATCGTCATTGCACTCAAGATGCTCATCCTGGACGGCATCCTGTCGCTTTGAGTATAGCATCTGCATCCACAAATGCAGTACTTATAAAGAAAAAGGACGAAAAGCTGTGTAGCTTTTCGTCCTTTTTCTTTCGGTAGGTATATTTTTACGTCAGATCAGGCAAAGGTAGCGGTGCCAGTCGGCACGGGAGAAAAAGTGCGTACCCTCACGCAGGTGGTAGGCCAGCCTGCCTGCATCCAGTCTGTCGCCCGGAACGGGCAGACGGTCGGGATGCACAAAGCCCTTTTCGCCCAGCAGCTCCCACGCGGCAGAGGCTGCACAGGCTGAGAGATACTGGGAATTTGGGTCTGCCCAGACATCCTCAATGGCCGCGCCCAGCGCCACACGACGGGGGGCGATCGCCGCCACGAGAAAATGCTGATCAAAGGGCATTTCCTCCTCTTTTTCAACGTATTTGAAGTAATTCTCGCAGAACCAATACGGAAAGCGCTCACAGATCTCCTTGAGGTGCTCACCGACCTTGCCGCGGCTCAATGCGTCGCCCGTGCAGCCGCTGCAATTGGCGCAGGCCAGAGAAAAGCGCGGATCGGTGGCAGCCGCCAGCAGCGCGGTCTTGCCAAGGCGGGAGTGACCGATGGCGGCAATGCGGCTTTTATCCGCATAGGGCGCGGTCTGCAGATAATCCATCACGCGGCTCATGGCAAAGGCCCACATACGGATCTTGCCCCAGCTATACTTGGCGCGGTCGTACATAGCGGCAATGCCACCCTTGAACGCATCCTCGCCGTCAAAGGCCACGTCGTTGTAGTAGATGCGCACCACGGCGCAGCCGGCATCCAATATCTCCTCGGTGGGAAAATAACGATCCGGCACCTCGGCGCGGAAATTGATGAAGACGAACACGGGGCATTTTTCGGCGCCCGTGGGGATCACCTCGGTCACGGGAAAGCCGAATTCCCCGTTGTCGGTATCAAAGGAGAGCTGTAGCTGCCGCAGCGTTCCCTTGCCGGCAAAATCCTTTTCCTTGCATTTCAGCTCGGTCACGCGGACTGTGGCAGGCGCAGGGGGCGCGTAGCCGTAGACCTCTCGGCAGAGAATATCCACCAGCTCCAAGCGGCGCTCCTCAAAGCTCTCTGCCGTGACCGCACGGCCGTCGGCAAAGCGCAGCAGCGCAGGCAGACGTCGCGCGGCAAGAAGGGTCTCAATGGTATTCATAAAGCCCTCCGTTATCTCTTTTTCAGCTTGCCGATCACGCGGCCGGCAATGCGCGCATCCTCAAAATCCTTGAGCAGGATATCGCCGTATTCGGGGTTGAGCGAATAGAGGCGGTCGCCGCCAAAGACCTTGAAAAATCCGCTGCCATCCAGAATGAAGATGCCCAGCTCGCCAAACTCCAGCGTGTCGGTCTCCTGCACCAGCAGAATATCGCCGTCACGGTAGCGGGGCTCCATCGAGTTGCCGCTGATGCGCAGGGCAAAATCCGCCTCACGGGTACGGGAATTATCGCTGACGGTGATCTCCTCGGTGCTTTCCTCGTCCAGCGCCACGCCCACCCCTGCGGAAACAGGCAGGTCATAGAGCGGCAGGGTCAGGCGCTTGAAGCCGTTGTCGCTGCTCTCATAGGCGGCGGCCAGACGGGAGCGCAAAGGCTCGGGGGTCAGGATCCGCGCGCGCTTGGCAGGGGTCTTGACCTCGCCACGGGCATAGGCCTCCTCACGCTCCAGAACGCCCATCACGGTATCCTTGCCGCGGTTATCGAGGGTGCGGAAGCGCTCTACAAGGTCGATCTCCTCCTCGTCCAGCGTGTAGTTATTGGAATTCTCCTCAATGCCATACATAATGTAGTCCAGCGAGCAGTTGAGTGCCTCGCAGATGGCCACGAAATTGGAAAGCTTGGGGGATTCACTGATGCCGGCCAGGATCTTGGAAAGCGTGCCGCCGGGGATGCCGGTCCGCTCGGCCAGCTCATCGTTGGTCATCTTTTTTTCGCTTTTGATCTTTTTGATGCGCTTGATATAGTCCATCTCGCACCTCCGTTTTCCGTCTTTGGCATCATTTTAGCACGTTTTTCCGTTTTCGTCAAGTCCTTTTCGGAATTATTTTTCCGATTTTGGATATTTTTCCGATTTTGGAAGGGTCGGAAGCTGTCGGAAGCGCCGCTTCCGCCTTTTTTCGCGCCCCGTTGCGGCATTTGGCGAGAAACAAAGAAAAACCGCGGAAGCAATGCTTCCGCGGTTTTTTGACATTTCCCTGCTTTAAAAACGGGGGGCAAATGCGGACGCGGCAACGCGTGTTGCGGTTGCCCTGCCCGTACAAGGTAGCCGGGAGGTTGGTCTCTTTAATCCCAAACTTGTTTTTTTCTTCCGTTACGGCCAGATGGCAGGCTTGCCGTTTTGGTCGTAGTGCCACCATCTCCCTGCCTCGGTAGGCTCGGTGGCGGAGTAATAATAGCGGGTGGCGGAGTTGAGTTCGTAATTATAAGAGCCGATTGCGATCTCGTTCCAATCACTTGCGCTGCCGCCGTAATACACCGTGGTCAACTCAAAGCATCCGGAGAACGCATAATTGCCGATGCTCGTTACGCTATCAGGGATGGTGATGGAAGTCAGGTTGTCGCAATAGCAGAACGCATACAAGTCGATAATTGTTACATTATTGGGAATGGTGATGAAGGTCAGACCAGAGCAATCGCAGAACGCACCATAGCCGATGCTAGTCAGTTGACTATTCTCACCGAAGGTGACCGTGGTCAACCGAGAGCATCCCCTGAACGCATAAGAACCGATGCTTGTCACACTATCAGGAATGGTAATAGAGGTCAGACCAGAGCAATTGTAGAACGCCCTATAGTCGATGTTTGTCACACTATCGGGAATGACGATGGTAGTTAGACCGGAGCATCCGGAGAACGCATCATTGTCGATGCTTGCACCGCCTGTGATCACGACTGTTTTCAAAGAACTGGGAACATAATCCTCGTTCATAGAGTGCTCGCTTGCGCCAAAGATATACCCAAAGTGCGTATTGTCGGCACCGTTCAGAGTTGCGCCTACAAACGGCAGCGTGATCGACGTCAGTCTTCTGCATCCATAGAACGCAGAAGCGCCAATGCTTGTCACGCTATCGGGAATGATAATAGAGGTCTGTCTGGAGCATTCAGAGAACGCACGCACGCCGATACCTGTGACGGGCTTGCCCTTTATCTCGGCAGGGATCACCACCTCGGTGCCGATTTTGTTGGTGTTGACATCAACAACACGATAGGCGCCGTTCGCCTTCTCATATTTGATGCCGTCTATTTTTTCGTGTTTTACGGCATTGACTATCAGACCAGAAGCGATCGCAAGCAGCACCGCTGCAAGCGCTACGATGGCAATAACCGTTATCCGCTTTTTTTCCGCTTTCGCCTTCTCTTTCGCAAGCGCTTCCTCTTGCTTTATTTTCTCCTTCACCGCATCCAGGGCTTGCTCACATTCCGGGATCATAGCGGCGGCATAGGGCTTGCTTGCGTGCTCCTGCAGCTCCTGCAGCAGCCTTTTGGCAATGCCTAATGCCATCGCATGATCGTGCGACGTTTTCACAAAATGCAAGTCCTTTTTCAGCCTCTCCTCCAGGGCCTTGTCCTTTGCTACTTCCAGATCCGCTTGGTATTGTGCAACCTGCTCTTCCCACGTGGGCAGCATCTCGCCTATAAGGTCCTTATCGCGGTAGAACTTCATTTTGTCAAGCAGGTTTCGGGCGGCGTTGCACTTTTCTTCGCCGAGCGGCTGACGGCCGATCTCGGTCATTGCGCTCTGAAAGCGCTGCCGCAGGGCCTCATCCGCCAGCTTTTCCTCGTGCGCCCTAGCCGCTTTTGCATACGCGGTCAGCTGTTTTTTGAGCGCCTCGTTGCCAAAGCGCATCGCCTTTTGATAGTTGCCGCTCTCGGTGAAACAGGCCTTGGCGGTCGCCAGCCCGTCACGCGAGCGGAGACTAAGCTCCACCAGCAGCTTGACAAGATACGCCTCCCCGTTTTCGGGATCCTGATCCAACGCCTTTTCGCAATATTCGTCCGCGTTTTCAAAATCGCCGTCCTCCAAAAACAGGGTCGCGCGGCGCAGCAGGGCCGTGACGGTGGCGGCAGGCGCGGCGACCTGCACAGCAGGGGCGGCCTGTGCGGCAGGGGCGGCCTGCGCAGGGGTCTCCTTGGCGGCGCCCACGATCTTTTTGATGCCGCGGACAAGATCCTGCATAAAGCCCAGCTTGGACATATCCTGCGCCTGCAGGTGCGAGAACTCCTCGGGCAGATCGTAGGGGTCCATATCGCGGTAAGCGGGGATCAGCACCTTTTTCGCGCCGTTTTTGATGAGCGCCAGGTAGCGGCTCCATTCGTTTTTCACCCACACGGCATTGAAATGCGCGGCATCGGTGCCCAGCACCACCATCACCTTGGCCGACTGCAGAGCGGCGAAAATGTAGGGCTCGTAGGCGGTGCCGAGCTTATCCTCCAGCGTAATGCGGGAGAAAAAGACGCGAAAGCCCTCTTGCTTCAGCTGATAGTAAAGCTCCTGCGCCAGCACGCTGTCGTGGGTGCGGCGGCCGTTTTGGTCGGTCTCCTTATAGCACACGAAAACGTCAAAGGGCTCCTCCCTTTGTGAGATCTCCAGAATGCCGCGCTGAATGCCGTTGATGGCCTCGGCCTCAGCCTCGTAGACCTTGCGCTGTGCGGCATCGGCGTGCTGCAGGGCGGCCTTGTAGTTCTCATCGTCAAACACGGCGGTAAACTGGGCGCGATTGACGGTGGGCAGGCGGCGCTTGGTAGCGGGATCCTGCACGTATTCGATGCCATAGCGGCAAAGCACCAGCGACCAATAGGCCTCGGCATCGTCGGGCTGCTCGGCAAGGATGCTTTCATAGATGGCGGCAGCCTTGTCAAATTCGTTGTTGCGGCGGAAGTGGCCCGCGCGGTCATAGAGGTTGGCGCTGCGCTCGTCACTAAGGCGCGGCAGGGTCTGGGGCGTGTTGCAATAGGCGCATCTGGCAACCGTTTCGCCTGCCTGCACCTCCAGCGTGGCGCCGCACATTTTACATTTAAAGATCATAAGCTCGTCCTTCTTTCAAAAGCTGACATTTTTCGCAACGGTGGGTAAATATAGGCAAAGGGGCTTTCCCCTTGGGGGTACGGTGGGTGCAATGATCGTTTGCACAGAAAAAACTCCATAGCCGCTTTTTCTTTGCCAATAGCCAGGCACAAAGAAAAAGCTATCAAAAAGAAATGCCGTTTTTACGGGCGCTGCCCGAACCCGCTCCCTTTTGAAAAAGGGAGACGAAAACTTTCACACGGGGCGCCTCCCCCGTCAGTCGGGCAATTCTCTTGCCAGGTTCACGTTTTTGTAGCGCTTGTCGGCGGTAACGTCGCGCAGCACCGTAACAAACGGCGGCAGGGTGAACGCCTCCGCCTCGGTGGCAAGCTCTACCTCCAGGGTGGCGCGGTCCTGCCAGAAATTGTACAGGTCGATCTCGGCCGTATGCGCGCCGCAGGGCACGCAATAGCGCGTTTTGCGGATCGGCCGCCGCGCGGGGTCCGCCTCGCCCAGCAGCGCTTCATACTCCGCCGCGGTCAGGGGGCGCTCCTCCTCTACGGCGCGCAGGTCGCTGACCCGCCGCTTGCAGGTATAAATATATTGTACGCGCTCCGCCATCTCCACGCGGCGCACCCGTCGGGTCTCCCCCGTGGCGGCTTGCAGATAGGTCTGCTCGATCTGCAGGATGCGGTCGGCAGCGGCGGTCAGCGCCGCCGTATCGGGATACGCGATCAGGAATTTCCGCTCGATCTCATAGTGGCTCTCGCCAAAGAGAGACCAGGGGAAATCCCCCGGAACGGGTGCGGAAAAGGACATTTCCCGACCGTCTCGCGGATGCGGAAAGCGCAGCTCTGTGGCATAGAGCGCCGGGAACGGCGCCTTCACGCGGCTACCGTACTTGCCATCACCGCAAAGGGGCAATTGACGGCTGCCGAGCTGCACGCGGATCTGGTGGCTCCTGCCCGTCTGTAATTTGACCGAAAGCTCGGAAAATTCGACACCGTTCTCGCTTTTTTGCGCCAAAAGGCGGTAAGAGAGGATCGCCTCCTTGGCGCCGGCACGTGCGCGATCCACCACAAAGGTCTTATTCTGCCTTCTGTCGTGATAGAGATAATCACGCAGCACGGCCTCGGGGGCATCCGGCACGCCCGTGACCACGGCAGTATAGGTCTTTTGCAACGCGCCCGCCTGCATCGCAGCAGAAAGAGCGGCCGCCGCCCCTTGCGTGCGCGCATAGACCATCACGCCGCCCACGGCGCGATCCAGACGATGCACCGTCCAAACCTTGCCCACAAGGGGCAAAAGCTGCGCCGGCACCGACTGCGGATCCCCCTCCTCGGAGAGCAGGCCACGGGGCTTGACCACCACCACAAGGTCGCGATCCTGATATAAAATTTCCATCGGGTCACCTTCCCCTCCTCCGGTTGACGACAAAAGCTGCGCGCCGTGCTACAATAGGGGCACAAAAGCTTTTGCGGCAAACAAAAAAATCAGAAAAAAACGGAGGAAAAATTTTAAAAAATGAAAAAAAGAATGAATTTGGAGGTCGGCTTTCTCATCCTCTACGACTGGCTGCCGATGCTGGAGGCGCTGCCCGGCAAGGAGGTCAAGAAATTGCTGCTGGCGCTGATCGCCAGGCAGCGTGAAAAACAGCCGCTGCCGGAGTTTCAGAACCGAATGACCACCTATTTTGCACGCATCATCGAGCCGGTGATCCAGCGCCGTCTGGAGGGTGCCATGTGGGCACAAAAGGGTCTGGAAAAGGCAGCGCCCCCCACAGGGACCCCCGAGGGGGTGCCTCCTGCCCTCCCCCACCCGCAAAGTGGAGAGGAGAACAGACCAGATAAGCATAGTATAGAGGAGCGGAGCGCAGAGGAGGAAGCGGCGCCGCCGGATCCGCTCCGCGCGCTCTCCGAGCAGGATGAAAAAATACTGTTGTCGGAGGGTGTACCGGCCGACTATATCCGCGAGCGCGAGGCGCGCGCCCTCCGCTTTGCGAAGGAGCGCGGACGCACGGCGTTTTCGCTCTTACTGGAATGGTGGAAGCGGGATCGCCCGATCACGGTGCCGCTGAAAAAGACCGCACGACCCACGCCGCCACCTTCCCCCTCCTCCTTTGACGTGGACGATTTCTGGAACGCGGCGATCGAGGCGAGCCACCGCCGTTTTACGGAGGAAAGCGGTGCAAAAAGCGCAGAAAACCCCGAAACGGTATGAGTTTTTGGCGTTTTTTTGGGGGGAGAAAACGGGCGCGGAGGTGTGCAAATCTATTTTGCAGGGGCGACCGTCGGTCGTCCGTTTGTATGGGTTGCAGCCGCACCGTGCGGCGCTCAGCTGCGCTTCCAATCGTAGGACCGATAGGTTACGGTCAGATAGGTGGCGGCAACGCTGCGGTAGGCAAGCTCGTTTGCGGGAACGGGTATCGGCACAGGGGTCGCCGGCATAACGCTGCGATCAAACACCTGCCAGCCCCGGGGAGCTTCAAAAAACACGGCCAACAGCGCCGTACATTGGCCAAACGCGTTGCCGTAGATCGCCGTCACGCCGGCAGGCAGCGTAATGCTCGTCAGGGCGGTACAGCGGCTGAACGCCGCGCCGCCGATGCTGCTCAATTTGCTGCCGTCCGCAAAGCGCACGGCGGCAAGGCCTTCACAATACGAGAACGCCATATCCAGAATGTGCGTGACGTCGGCGGGAATATCAATCGCGGTCAAGCCGCTGCCCTCAAAGGCACCGATGCCGATCGAGGTCACGCTGCCGTCATCGGGAATGACGCTGCTTTTGCAGCCCACCGCCAATCGCTTATCCGCTGTGCGGATGATGCAGTTCCCTGCCTCGTGATAGACGGTGTTGCCCGGCGCCACGGTCAGCTGCTCCAGGGCGGGGCATTTGGCAAAGCTGTTCCACCCGATCACGGTCACGGTGGCAGGGATCGCGATGCTGCGCAGCGCATCGCAGCCGTAAAACTCCCAACCGTAGAGATCGGTCAGCCCCTCGGGGAGCGCGACGGCGGTCAGACTGTCACAATCCCGAAACGCCATGCTACCAAGGCTTGAAAGCCGTCCGCCCGGCGCAAAGCGAAGCTCCGCAAGAGCGTTGCAGTCCTGAAAGGCATGACGACCAATATGCTGCACGGCAGCAGGAATTGAAACGGTACGCAGCGCGGTGCAGCCCTCAAAAGCACTGTCTGAGATCCGGCGCAAGGCGCTATCCGGGTCAAAAGCAACGGTGTGCAGCACGGTGCAGCCGGCAAAGGCGCTGCCCTCCATCCCCGTCACGGCGGCCGGAATGCGCACGGCAGCAAGGGCGGTGCCTGCAAAGGCACCCCACCCGATCACGGTCACGCTGCCGTCATCGGGAATGACGCTGCTTTTGCAGCCCTGCACCAGCGTGCCGGTCCTCGTCTCAACCAGGCAGTTCCCTGCGCTGTGGTAGACCGTATTGCCCGGCGCCACCGTGATGCTCTCCAGCGCGGCGCAATGCAAAAAAGCATAGTCGCGTACGCGTATCACGCGCGACGGCAGATGCAGCGAGGCAAGCGCGCTGCCCCGGAAAGCGGAATGGCCGATCTCGGTCACGCTCTCGGGGATGTCGATCGACTGCAGGCTACTGTCTTCAAAGGCCGAGGAGCCGATCCGCGTAACGGTATCGGGCAGGGTCAGCGAGGTCAGCTCCCGACAGCCGCGAAAGGCAGAATCGCTCACGCCCACCACCTGCAGGCCGTTATAGCGATTGGAGACCACGATATCGCCACGGGCGCTGCCGATGCCGCTGACAAGGTAGGCGGCCTCGCTCTCGTCCGGGGTATAAACAAGCCCCTCGGTCCCCTTTTTCCAGTCGCAGATGGCACAATAGTCATTCTCGTCCAATGGATGGGTGGCGAAGGGCAGGATCACCGAGGATGGGTCGGCGATCTCGTTTTCCGCGTGCTCGTCGGAAAAGCACGCCTCGCAGCGGCGGCAGAACCAATGGGGCAAGCGCCCCTCGGTGGTGCAGGTGGGCTCCAGCGCGCCGCGGTAGATCAGCTTATGGACGTGCTTTTCCCGACAGGAGATCAGAAAAACAGCGCACAAAAGGCACAAAAAGGCCAGTAACGGTATGAGAAAACGGCGTTTCTTCATGGCTATGCTCCTTTCTCTGAAAGATGGGAAGGTGCGCGTGCAAGTGGGCTGTAACGGGAGGTTGGCGCCCCTTTTACACTTTTATTATAGCAAATCGGAAACTATTTGTCAATATTTTGTTCATATTTAGTGAAAGATTTGGAAATATTTCGGGCGCAGCCGGGAGGGCGGCGCGGAAGTTGTAGAGGCGGACGGGCAATGCCCTCCCCTACCGAGTAGCCGGGAAGGTGGCGGTGAGACGAAAGAACACCTCATCCACCGCTATCGCGTGCCACCCGCGACCACTGCAAAGCAGTGCGTCGACGCGCTCGCGTAGCGAGGGCAGCCCCCTTACTGGGGAAGGCTAAAGAGTGTGCGAACATCGTGCGCAGCCGGGTGGGCAGTGCGGAGACGGGAGAACACCTCATCCACCGCTATCGCGGTCCCCCTTCCCCCACTGGGGAAGGCTAAAGTGAGTACGAATTTGATAAATAGCAAGCTCATCCATAAAGAGGTATTTAAAACGGTTCGCTACACTTCTGCCTTCATCAGTAGGGGAAGGCTAAAGTGGGTACGCATTTGGCAAACAGAACGCTCACCCGTAAAGTGATTTTATAAATCGGTTCGCTGCGCTTCTGCCTTCCCCAGTGGGGGAAGGGGGACCATTGGCGTTTCGCCAATGGTGGATGAGGTGCTCCAAACACAAGGCTATCCAAAAGCCTTGCACACAGGAGGGGTAGCCGGGAGGGCGGCGCGGAACTGCGAAACGGGCGCGGAGGTGTGGCAAATCTATTTTGTAGGGGCGACCGTCGGTCGTCCGTTTGTATGGGTTGCGGCCGCATCGTGCGGCGCGGAACTGCGAAACGGGCGCGGAGCGGTCGTTTCGCGTGGAAGTGCCGCGCGGAAGGATGAGATTCAGCGGAAGGTGGTTCTACCGTCGCCGAGCAGCACGCGGCGGCGCAGGATGCGGTAGCTCTCCTTGGTGAGGTCGCCGCAAAGGATGCCCACGTGGTTGCGCAGGGCGGTGATGACCAGCTCGGGGCTGAGGTATCTGCCCTCCCCTGCCGCCAGCACCGCACTGATGCGGATCAGCTCACCCTCCAGGGTGGCGGTGGCGCTTTGCAAAAACTCCTTGATGTCAACCTCTTTTTCACCCGACTTGGTGCGGCGGGTGACGGTGAGGCCGGGGGCGGCAAGGGCAGCATTGATCCGCTCTACCATCGCCGCATCGGCATCGGTGGTACGGATGGTAAAATCATAGGCCGCATAGGCGATCTCCGAGAACTTGCGCTCGGCAGGATAGACCTCCTGCACGCGCAGCTCGTCGGTCAGCTCGGCGTTGAGCCGTTCCTGCATCTCGGCGGCGCTCATTTCGCGCTCGATGCGCACGTCCAGCATTTCACATTCACTCTCGGCACCCACCGAAAGCGGCATACCGAACACCATTTTGATATGGGGATTAAAGCCCTTGGTATACCAAAGCGGCAGCCCCGCGCGCACCAGCACGCGGCTGAAGGTACGCTGCAGATCCAGGTGGGAGATGTATTGCAGATTGCCCACCTTGCGGAACAAAATGCGCATGGTGCGCGGAGCCTCCAGCATCGGCAGGGTGAATTTTACGTCGTTGTTTTTCATGAATTTACCTCGTTTTCTGTGCTTTTTCCGCAGAAAAAGCATATTTTATTGCGGCTGTTGTCGCGATATATTGCGCACGCACGCGTCGGCTGTAAGTGCATATCGCAGCTCGTGACTGACGGTCACGAGCTATATCGTGCGCTGCCTTGCTGGTAGGGGATGTAGGAGGGGTGACCTCTCCCCTACGGGGTTTGCGAGAAATTTCAAAAGGGTGCGCTATTCCATTGTAGGGGCGATCATTGATCGCCCGTTGAGATGGTGAATAGCCGTGTGGTGCGGCGTGAAAGACATAGGCGCGGACGCTTCGGCAACACGCGGAAGCGTGTGTTGCGAGGAAGCAGCCCCTACGGGTTTGTGCGAACATAGTGCAAAACCGCATTGTTTGCCGGGGATCGCGGGCGGTCAATGACCGCCCCTACAGGGTAGCCGTGTGTGCGGTGCGGTGGGAGGAGATACGGACAGTCGAGGACGCCTGTCCGCGACCTCGTTGCCACTTACGGCAGCCCCTACGGGGTTTGCGCGAGCATAGTGTACGAACTTATTGTAGAGGCGGGCATTGCCCGTCTAAAAGCTAACAAAAAGAAACGCCGTTTGGGTGGGCGCCGCCCACGTAAGCTTGGCGATTTGCAACGCAAATGGAGGCGTTTAGCCGACAAGCCAAGGTTAACCTGCTTGCCCATAGGGCAAGTTGGCCTGCTCAACTTTTGAAAAAGGTCGATCAAAACTTTTACACGGGAGTAGCCGCTTGACGTAAGCCATTCCCCTTGCTTGAAGCGTTTTGGGGGTTCCAAGGGGCGCTTTTATGAAAAGGCCCCTTGGCGCGTCCTTTCGTTCCTTGGCGAGTTTGAGCCACATGGGGAAGCAAAGAAAGGCCCATAGCCGCTTTTTCTTTGCAGGCAGGAGGCGCAAAGAAAAAGCTAACAAAAAGAAACGCCGTTTTGTGGGCGCTGCCCACGCCTGCGACCTTTTGAAAAAGGTCGATCAAAACCTTCACACGGTGTAGCCGGTCATTCGCTCTTACACGAGGGACACGGCGTGCGGAGGCCGCCGAGGCGATTGGCGCCGCAGCCGGAGCATTTCTCGCGGCAGCTGGGGGTGGTAGCGGCGGCGTAGGCCTTCTCGCGCTCGCGCTTGAAGAACTCCTTGGTGACGCCGCAATCAATGATGTCCCAGGGCAGGATCTCGTCCAGGCCGAACTGTCTGTTGGCAAAGAAGGCAGGGTCCACGCCGGTGCGCTCGAACACGCTCATCCAGCGATCGTAGTCGAAAAATTCATCCCACGCATCAAAGCAAAAGCCCTCACGGGCGGCCAGCTCCAGCGCGGCGCAGAGCCGTCTGTTGCCACGTGCCAGCACCGCCTCCACGCGGCTGACCTTGGCATTATGGTGGGTATAGCGCACCTTGCGATCGGTGACCTTGGAGCCGAGATATGCCTGCTTTTCGGCCAACGTCTCCATGGTATCCTGCGCCTCCCATTGGAAGGGGGTGAAGGGCTTGGGAATGAAGCAGGACACGCTGATGGTGACCTGCGGAGAGCGCCCCTTGGGGCGATCGGGGTTCTGATAATAGGCGTGCACCACGCTCTTGGCCAGCTCGGCAATGCCCTCCAGATCCTCGTTTGTCTCGGTGGGCAGTCCGTTCATAAAATAGAGCTTGACGTTGGTCTTGCCGCCCGAGAACGCCACGTTGGCGGCGTGGAGCAGATCAGCCTCGGTCACGTTTTTATTGATCACGTCACGCAATCTTTGCGTACCGGCCTCGGGGGCGAAGGTCAGCGAGGAGGTGCGCACCGAGGCGATGCGCTCCATCAGCTCCTTGCTGAAGCTATCCACGCGCAGCGAGGGCAGCGAGAGGCTGACCATATTCTTGTCGGTCCACTCCAGCAGGTCACGGGTGAGGGGCTCCAGCTTCGTATAGTCGCTGATCGAGAGCGACATGAGCGAGATCTCCTCATAGCCCGAATTGTCATAAAGGCAGCGCGCCTGCTTATTCAGCAGCTCGGGGGTCTTTTCACGCACGGGACGGTAGATCATACCTGCCTGGCAGAAGCGGCAGCCGCGGATGCAGCCGCGGTAGACCTCCAGCATGATGCGGTCGTGCACCGCCTCGATATAGGGCATCACCAGCTGATCCGGATAGTAGGCCTGATCCATATCCGCAATGATGCATTTCTCGACCCGTTCGGGGATATCCTCATATTTTCTCGTGACGGCCCTGATGGTGCCGTCCTCATTATAATCCACGTCATAGAGGGAGGGCACGTAGATGCCCTTGATGCTGCGCGCGGCCTCGTGCAAAAAGCCCGCACGGGTATAGCTGCCCTCCTCCTTCATTTTGATGTAGAGCCTGGTGAACTCCACCAGATTATCCTCGCCCTCACCGATGGAGAAGCAGTCGAAAAAGTCGGCAATGGGCTCGGGATTATAGGCGCAGGCACCGCCACCGATCACGATGGGGTCGCCCTCGCCGCGTGCATCGGCGCGCAGGGGGATGCGCGACATCTGCAGCATTTGCAGCGCGGTGGTATAGCACATTTCATAGCCGAGGGTGATGCCGAGGATGTCAAATTCGGACACCGGGTCACCGCTCTCGTGCGCCCAGAGCGGAATATCCAGCTCCTTCATCTTCTGCTGCATATCCACCCAGGGGGCGAACACGCGCTCGCACCAGATATCCGGCTCGCGGTTCAGCGCGCCATAAAGGATGCGCATACCGAGATTGGACATACCGATCTCGTAGGTATCCGGAAAGGCGAAGGCAAAGCGAGCCTTGACCTCCGCCTTGTTTTTGAGGATGGCGCCGTATTCGCCGCCGCAGTAGCGGCCGGGCTTTTCAACGGTCTTGAGCACCGAGCTGATCTTTTCGTTCATATTGATCACCTTTCGTGGGGTTGGTTTTGGAGCGCAGCCGCATTGGGCGGCGCGAGAGCGTGATAAGCGACACCTCATCCGTCACGCATTCGCGTGCCACCTTCCCCCACTGGGGAAGGCTAAAGTGGGTACGAATTTGATAAATAGCAAGCTCATCCATAAAGAAATATTTAAAACAGTTCGCTACACTTCTGCCTTCTTCAGTAGGGGAAGGCTAAAGTGGGTACGCATTTGATAAGCAGAACGCTTACCCGTAGAGTGATTTTACAAATCGGTTTGCTGCACTTCTGCCTTCCCCAGTGGGGGAAGGGGGACCATTGGCGTTTCGCCAATGGTGGATGAGGTGTTCCAAACACAAGGCTACAAAAAAGCCTTGCATACAGGAGGGGGGGCGGGAGCGCGGCGGTGGCTGCTGTTACCTTCCCTCGCTCTTATCGCGCAGGTGAAGGAAGGAGATAAGGGCGTGGATGCCGCACCAGAGCGCCATATAGGCGCAGCAGCCGAAGGCGGAAAGCATGCCCACGTGGCCGAAAAAGGCCACCGCGCCCACCATCAGCGCGCCCAGCGTGACCGAGAGCGCCTCCAGGCTTCTGCCCACCCTGCCGGCGCGGCGCACCCGACGGCAGGTCACGTAAGTACGGGCAGCCTCGCGGCAGGAGCCGAGCGCCACGATGGTGGCATCCACGCGGTCGGTGCGCAGGTCGATCTCCTTGGCCGTGGGCTTCATCACGCGGACCGCATCGCGGCGATCCGGCAGCAAGCTGTTAAAGAGGTCTGCCGAGATGCCGGGATCCTTCGAGCGGACCATGATCCGCACGTCGGTGCCCTCCACCTCGCGGAGCAGCTCCAGCATATCGTCATTGAGGCGGTAGCGTGCCAGGAACAGCGCGGCCACCTTACCCGAGATCGCCACACAGATCAGCCGCTTGCCGCTCTGCTCAAAATCGTATTCGGGGCGCGCCTGCACGGCGATGCCCTTGGAGCGCAGATACTCCACGCTACCTACCTGCAGCAGGATATTCTGCTCCCCTACCGTGCCGGCGGCACCGTTTTCGGCCACCTCCAGCAGCGTCACGGCAGAGGCCGGGATGCGCTTGTCACGCTCCACGCTCACCGAGTCGGCCAGGCGGCTTTGCAGCTTTTCCAGAAAGGCGCGGACCAGCAGGGTGACCCCTTCGGGGTCATCCTCATCCACCACCTCAAAGCGCTCGTGATGCATCGCGCCGAACACCTCGGCATCCGGGATCACAAGGGTGGTATTGTCACCGCACTGATGCACCGCCTCCTCGCCGATGATCGCGCCCTTCTTTTTGAGGCGCAGGACGGTCGCCAGCCACATGGGCAGCGAGGTCAGCAGCAGCGAGGTCACGGGGGCGCAGAACAGGAAGGTGACAAAGGTGGTCTGCAAAAAGTCGGTGATATTACCGCCGGTGGCCAGCACGAAAAGGCCGAGAGAAAGGCCGACGGCCAGGATCAGCAGGAGGCGCATGCCCATCGAGCGGCCATGCTCCACGTGCTTTTCGGTATTGGCAAAATAGTTGCGGATAAAGCCGGCAGGGCGCACGTACCAAAGGGTACCGTTGCTGCCGTCCTCCTCCAGGCTGCTGCGCGCGTCACCCTGCTTGCCGCCTACCGAGGCGCGAGGAATGAGCGCGTATTTCTGCTTGCGCGAGGAGACCACCTGAAAGGCCATCGACTCTCTGTACCAGTCCAGCAGATCGGCCAGCGCCAGCAGCGTCAGGCTCATAGCGGCAGGCGAGAGATAGAGGCGCGGCGCGCCGCTGTGGGGCAGAAAGATCAGCACCACGTGATAGACCGCGGTGGCGATCAGCATCACCGCACAAAGCGAATAATCAATGGGCGAGAAGCGCACCATGCGCGTCAGCCCCTCCAGCAGCCTCTGCCTTGAGAAAAAGGCTGCGATCACCACCAGCTGCAGGCCGAGCAGGATATAGGAGGCCGGATAGTGATAGCCGTCAAAGGGGCCGCCCAGCAGCGCCGCCATCCAGGAGGCCTGCTCGTAGATAACGAGCAGCAGCGTCAGCACGGCGGAGAGGATGAGGCGCACCACGTGCTCTCTTTGCAGCCCCGCGTACTGCTTACGGAAGGAGATATCCTGGCTCTGCAGCTCGAACTCGCGCTTCTTGTTGCTCTTTTTGCGGCGGCCGCGCTTGGCCTCGGGGCCATTGACACCGGCCTCGTGGTACAGACGGATCTTTTCAAAGCCGATGGCATTGCCCAGCTCGTTTTCATAATCCAGCCCCAGCAGCAGCTCAAAATCCTCCTCGGAGGACTCAATGGCGCGCTTGAACTCGTTTTTATCCTTGATCACGTCCCCCGAAACGGTGGAAAAGAGGTCGATCTGCGCCTCGTCGTTGGCACCGTTGCGTGTCTCGCGCAGGCGATGCTCCTCCTGCTCGGCGGGAATGGCAAGGGGCTTGCCGGTCTCGGGCAGCACCATAGCCATCTGGCCGTCCTGCTCGCGGGTGATGGTCTCCACCTGCTCCAGCGCTTCCTCGGCAGCGCCGCGGCGCTGCTTCTTTTTCTTTTTGCCCTTCTGGGTGGCGGTCGATGCCGCAGGCTCCGCGGCGCTTGCCTGCGCGGCGGCGGCCTCGGCGGTGGGGGCTTCCCCGCCCTCCTGCTCAAACCAGCCGCCGGCACCGGCGCCGAACAGATCCTCCATCAGATGCTCCACCGTCAGCTCGGCCTGCGCCTCCCCCTTGTTTTTGGGGGAAAGGGTCGCCTGCTGCTCTGCCGCCTGCTTTTTCCGACGGCGCTCGGTGGCGGTGAGGGGCATCGTCTCCTCGGCATAGGAGGTGGCAAAGAGAGTGGTGCGCCGCTGGGGCGGCGGCACCGGCATATAGACCGGTTCAATGGGGGGCGCCGCAGGCGCCTCGGCGGGGGCGACCTCCGGAGCGGCCTCGGCGGCCGTCTCGGCGGCAAGGGGCGCCGGCTCCTCGGGGGTGTCCTCTACAAAAAGACCCAGTGAGGGCCGCGCAGGCGCGGGTTCCTCTATGGGCGCGGCCTCCTCTACGGGAGCGGTCTCCGCAATGGGAGCGGTCTCCGCAACGGGAGCGGCCTCCTCCACGGGTGCGGTCTCCTCTACGGGAGCAGTCTCCGCAACGGGAGCAGCCTCCTCTACGGGTGCAGTCTCCTCTACGGGTGCAGTCTCCTCTACGGGAGCGGCCTCCTCTACGGGAGCAGCCTCCGCAACGGGAGTGGTCTCCTCTACGGGTGCGGTCTCCGCAACGGGAGCGGTCTCCGCAACGGGAGCGACCTCCTCTATGGGAGCAGCCTCCTCTATGGGTGCGATCTCCGCAACGGGTGCAGTCTCCTCCACGGGTGCGGTCTCCGCAACGGGTGCGGCCTTTTCCACGGGTGCGGATGCTATGGGCGCGGATGCGGCGGCCTTTTTGCGCTTTTTGCTCTTTTTGCGCAGATTGGCGCGGTATTCGGCCAGGGTCTCGCCGGGGGTCTCAGGCTCCTGCACGTCCTTTTCCCGTCCTTCATCCTCGGCCAGCTTGGCGCGCAGCTGCGTGACGATCCATTCCGACTCCTGCCAGTCGATATCCTTGCTCATTGCACTCCCCCCTTTCCTTTGTATTTTTCAAAATCATGCTTTTCTCTGTTGTCTTGCTGCCTCGCAAAGCAGCACGGCGGCGGCGGTGGACACGTTAAAGGAGTTCACCTTGCCATACATCGGGATAGACACCACGAAGTCGCTTTTTTTGCGCACCAGCTCGGAGACGCCCGCGCCCTCGCTGCCCATGACGATGGCCACGGCACCGCTCATATCGGTCTCGCGGAAATCGCTGCCGCCGGCCTCGGCGGCATAGATCCAGAGGCCGTTTTTCTTCAGCGTTTCGATGGCGGCGGCCACGTTGGTCACCTTGGCGATGGCCAGATGCTCGATGGCGCCGGCCGAGGCCTTGGTCACCACGGGCGAAAGTCCTGCGGCGTGGCGCTTGGGAATGATGAGACCGTGAGCGCCGCAGCCCTCGGCGCAGCGGATGACCGCGCCCAGATTATAAGGATCGGCGATGCCGTCGGCGATCACGATGAGCGGCTTTTCCCCCCGCTCGGCAGCGATGGCCAGGATATCCTCGATCTCACAGTACTCCTTCTCGGCGGCCATGGCGATGATGCCCTGATGCGGCGCGTGACCGGCAAGCTGATCCAGCTTGCGCTTTTCGGTCTCCACCACGGGGATGCCACGGGCGATGGCCTCGCCCACCAGCGGCACCAGCGCGCCCTCGCGCTCACCGCTCTGCACCAGCAGCTTATCCACGGCGCGGCCGGAGCGCAGCAGCTCACGAACGGCGTTGCGGCCGATCACGGCACCGTTGCCCACCTCGTTTTCGTCACGGGGGGCGCGACGGTCGCCCTCGCGGTCATAGCGCGGCGCGCGATCCTGCTTGTCATAGGGGCGGCGGCCCTTGCGATCATCTCTTCTTTTTTCCATGGTGAAACCTCCGCGCGCACGGGCGTGCAGAGCCACGCGCCGGCGCATACAAAGTAATAGTTAGATTTATTATAACATATTATTTCAAATTTGTATAGCCCCCCGACAATTTTTTTGCGCGCTTGTATTTTGACGACATATGTGGTATAATGCGTTCAAGTGAGGTGAATGTATGGATATCATTGAACTGAACCGCCACAAGGAGCAGGATCTGCTTGACGCCACGGGCGTGACCTTTGTCCATTTCTCGGATATTCACGCAAGAAAAGATCTGTGGGATCGGATCGTGACCTATATCAACCGTTACGCCGACCGCATCGACTTTGCCCTGCACACGGGGGACTATTGCGGCGGCTCGCAGCGGCAATACGCGGATCTGTATATGGGGATTCCCTGCAAGCGCCCCATCTACAACTGTGTGGGCAATCACGATTGCTATGCGGGCAGGGGCGCCTGGCTGCTGACCGAAAAGGAAATTCCCCATCGACTGCTTTTTAACCACACCGAGAATTGGGACGCCACCTTTTTTGATTGCGACCACTCCATGAGCTACTACATCGATCGGGGGGAGCTGCGCCTGATCGTGCTGGATGACTACTATCACACCTGGCAGACCCGTCCTTGGCTGCGGGCGCTTTTGCGAGATGCCTTTGAGAAGGGGCTGCACGTCATCACCGCTCAGCACGAGCCCACGGGCTATATTTCGGACAGCTTTGGGGTGCCCTTTCAGACCCTGGACGACTACAATGCCAAATTCCGCCAATACGAGCTGAAGCGCACCACCTACGACTACGACCACCGCTGCCGCGTGCTGTATGAGGACGTGATCGAGGAGTTTATCGCCTACGGCGGACGGTACGTGTGCAATCTGGCGGGACACGATCACGTAGATCAGCTTGGGCTAACCGCCCGCGGCGTGCTGAACGTGGCGGTGCAGAACGCTACCTCCTGGGACGCACTGGGAGATACCGCGCGTGTGGCGGGCACACAGTCGGAGGACTGCTTCAACGTGATGTCGGTGGATACCGCCAAGGGCGAATTCCGCCTGCTGCGCATCGGCGCCGACACCGACAGGTACGGCAGGACCAAGGGGCTGCTGGTGTTTGATTATGTCCGTCAACGGGTCATAAAAAAGCAGTAACCGCCCGCATTTTACAAAAATCTCCAGCAGGGCTTGCATTTTTCGCCAAGGCGTGCTATACTGAAGATACTATCTGAAAGTGAGGTTCTTTTTGATGAAAAAGGATTATAAGCTGATCGCGTTTGATCTGGACGGTACGCTCACCCAGCACCGCACCAAGCTCGGCCCGGAAAACAAGGCCGTTCTGGATAAGCTTGCCAAAAATCACAAGCTCATCATGATCGGCGCAGGTGCCTGCCAGCGCATCTTCGGCCAGATGAACGAGTACCCCATCGACATCATCGGCAACTACGGCATGGAGGTTGCCAAGTACAACCCCGAAACGAAGCAGCTGGACATTGTGGACAAGGCTTACGTAGCCCCCGACCGCGAGCGCACCGAGAAGGTCTGCCAGCAGTTCCGTGAGAAGTACGGCTTTACCGAGTACGCCGGCGATGCCGTGGAGTTCCACGCCTCGGGCATGATCACCTTCCCCCTGATCGGCACCAAGGCCAAGATCGAGGATAAGCTCTCCTTTGACCCCGACCGCAGCCGCCGCAAGGTGTTCTACGATGAGGTCAAGGCCGCATTCCCGGATTACACCGTTTTTATCGGCGGCTCCTCCTCCTTTGACCTTGCTCCCCATCCTTACAACAAGCTGCACGCGCTGGATCGCTACTGCGAGGAGAACGGCATCACCCATGCTGACATTCTCTTCTGCGGCGACGACTACGGCGTTGGCGGCAACGACGAGCAGGTCTACCGCTCCGACATTGATTTTGTCAAGGTAGACGACTACACCAAGCTCGCCGAGTACCTTGCCCCCCTGCTGGAGGACTGAAATACATAAAAAAGGCGGCCAATGGCCGCCTTTTTTGCAAAATTACCCCTATAACGGGGCGAGTTTTGCTATTGTAGGGTCGGGGCAGCGGCGCGGAGGCGGGAGGGGTGACCTTCATTCACCGGCTATGTGTCATCCTCGTCCGGCTATGTGTCATCCTGAGCGGAGGGCGTAGCCCGTAGCCGAACTTTTGGTAGGCGAGGCTTGCCGAGCGGACAAAAGCGCAAGCGCTTTGCGCGCAGCGGGATCTCGTATGGAGTTTTGATGGCTTTTTGAAGCAAGGGTTACTTTCTTTGTGCGGCATAATGGATGCAACACCTGTCGGGAAAGCTATTGGTCATCCGTAGTAGATCCCTGCGGTCACAGCTTCGCTGTTCCCTTGGTTTTGCTCGCTCGGGCAAAGC